>NZ_JAOWHD010000046.1:0-464503 GCF_030332785.1 Citrobacter sp. Cpo069 | reverse complement strand
AATTAGCTCATTACTTTAGCAACAACGCCCGCACCAACAGTACGGCCGCCTTCACGGATTGCGAAACGCAGACCGTCGTCCATCGCGATCGGGTGGATCAGGGTAACAACCATTTTGATGTTGTCGCCCGGCATTACCATCTCTACGCCTTCCGGCAGTTCGATGGTACCAGTCACGTCAGTAGTACGGAAGTAGAACTGCGGACGGTAGCCTTTGAAGAACGGAGTATGACGGCCGCCTTCGTCTTTGGACAGAATGTACACTTCAGATTCGAACTTGGTGTGCGGCTTGATAGAGCCCGGCTTAGCCAGTACCTGACCACGTTCGATTTCTTCACGTTTGATACCACGCAGCAGAACACCAACGTTCTCACCAGCACGGCCTTCGTCCAGCAGTTTGCGGAACATTTCAACGCCAGTACAGGTAGACTTAGCAGTCTCTTTGATACCAACGATTTCAACTTCTTCACCAACTTTGATGATACCGCGCTCTACACGACCGGTAACAACGGTACCACGACCGGAGATGGAGAATACGTCTTCGATAGGCAGCAGGAACGGCTTGTCAATCGCACGCTCTGGTTCTGGGATGTAAGAATCCAGGAAGCCAGCCAGTTCGATGATTTTCGCTTCCCACTCTGCTTCGCCTTCCAGCGCTTTCAGAGCAGAACCACGAACAATCGGAGTGTCGTCGCCCGGGAAATCGTACTGAGACAGAAGTTCACGAACTTCCATTTCTACCAGTTCCAGCAGCTCTTCGTCATCAACCATGTCGCATTTGTTCAGGAACACGATGATGTACGGAACGCCTACCTGACGACCCAGCAGGATGTGCTCACGAGTCTGCGGCATCGGGCCGTCAGTCGCAGCAACAACCAGGATCGCGCCGTCCATCTGCGCAGCACCGGTGATCATGTTTTTAACATAGTCGGCGTGGCCCGGGCAGTCTACGTGTGCGTAGTGGCGAGTCGGGGTGTCATATTCAACGTGAGAAGTGTTGATGGTGATACCACGAGCTTTTTCTTCCGGCGCGTTATCGATCTGGTCGAATGCACGAGCAGCACCGCCGTAGGTTTTAGCCAGTACGGTAGTGATTGCAGCGGTCAGGGTAGTTTTACCGTGGTCAACGTGGCCGATGGTGCCGACGTTAACGTGCGGTTTTGTACGTTCAAATTTTTCTTTAGACACGGCTATATTCCTTACTATAGTGCTCTCCCCTATGGAGAGAGCACGGGACTTAGGTTTTAATCCTGTGGATTATTTACCACGGGCTTCAATAACGGCCTGAGCAACGTTGTTCGGCGCATCGTCGTACTTCAGGAACTCCATGGAGTAAGAAGCACGGCCTTTGGTCAGAGAACGCAGCTGGGTTGCATATCCGAACATTTCAGACAGCGGAACTTCAGCATGGATAACAACGCCAGTGACGTTGGATTCCTGACCACGAAGCATACCACGACGGCGGCTCAAGTCACCGATTACGTCACCGGTGTTCTCTTCCGGAGTCTCTACTTCAACCTTCATGATAGGCTCAAGCAGAACTGGTTTCGCTTTCTTAAAGCCATCTTTGAAGGCGATAGAAGCGGCCAGTTTAAACGCCAGCTCAGAGGAGTCAACGTCATGGTAAGAACCGAAGTGCAGACGCACGCCCAGATCAACAACCGGGTAACCAGCCAGCGGGCCAGATTTCAGCTGTTCCTGGATGCCTTTATCAACGGCCGGGATGTATTCGCCAGGAATTACACCACCTTTGATGTCGTTGATGAACTCGTAGCCTTTCGGGTTTGAACCCGGCTCCAGCGGGTACATGTCGATAACAACATGACCGTACTGACCGCGACCACCAGACTGCTTAGCGTGTTTACCTTCGATATCGGTAACTTTCGCGCGAATCGCTTCGCGGTAAGCAACCTGAGGTTTACCGACGTTCGCTTCAACGTTGAATTCACGCTTCATACGGTCAACGATGATGTCGAGGTGCAGCTCACCCATACCAGCGATAATGGTCTGGTTAGATTCTTCGTCAGTCCATACGCGGAATGACGGGTCTTCTTTAGCCAGACGGCCCAGAGCCAGACCCATTTTTTCCTGGTCAGCTTTGGTTTTCGGTTCTACCGCGATGGAAATTACCGGCTCAGGGAATTCCATACGTTCCAGAATGATCGGGTGATCCGGGTCACACAGAGTGTCACCAGTGGTCACGTCTTTCAGACCGATTGCAGCAGCGATATCGCCCGCGCGAACTTCTTTGATCTCTTCACGTTTGTTAGCGTGCATCTGTACGATACGGCCGAAACGTTCACGTGCAGTTTTCACGGAGTTCAGGATGGTGTCACCGGAGTTAACCACACCAGAGTACACGCGGAAGAAGGTCAGGTTACCCACGAACGGGTCAGTAGCGATTTTGAATGCCAGAGCAGCAAACGGCTCGTCATCGCTAGCATGACGCTCAGCAGGAGTATCTTTACCGTCGTCCAGAATACCGTTGATCGCAGGTACGTCTACTGGGGATGGCAGGTAATCAATTACCGCATCCAGCATCGCCTGAACACCTTTGTTCTTGAACGCAGAACCACAGGTTACCAGGATGATTTCGTTGTTCAGAACGCGCTGACGCAGAGCTTTTTTGATCTCTTCTTCAGTCAGTTCTTCACCACCCAGGTATTTCTCCATCAGCTCTTCTGAAGCTTCTGCAGCGGACTCGATCAGGTTCTGGTGCCATTCTTCAGCCAGTTCCTGCATGTCAGCCGGGATATCTTCATAAGTGAAGGTTACGCCTGCATCTTCTTCGTTCCAGTTGATGGCTTTCATTTTCACCAGGTCAACAACACCGGTGAACGCTTCTTCAGCGCCAATTGCCAGCTGCAGCGGAACAGGGTTCGCGCCCAGACGGGTTTTGATCTGACCAACAACTTTCAGGAAGTTCGCACCCATACGGTCCATTTTGTTAACGAACGCAATGCGCGGAACTTTATATTTGTTTGCCTGACGCCATACGGTTTCAGACTGAGGCTGAACACCACCAACTGCGCAGTAAACCATTACTGCACCATCAAGCACACGCATGGAACGTTCTACTTCGATAGTGAAGTCAACGTGCCCCGGGGTGTCGATGATGTTTACGCGATGCGGTTCATACTGCTTAGCCATACCAGACCAGAATGCAGTAGTCGCTGCGGAGGTGATAGTAATACCACGTTCCTGCTCCTGCTCCATCCAGTCCATGGTGGCTGCGCCGTCATGAACTTCACCGATTTTATGGTTTACACCGGTGTAGAACAGAATACGTTCGGTAGTAGTGGTTTTACCGGCGTCGATGTGCGCACTGATACCGATGTTACGGTAGCGCGCGATGGGTGTTGTACGAGCCATTTGATTCCTCGTTTATCTTTTAGGCGTTCAATTTAAGTAGCCCAAAGCGGGCTGCTTACTAGAAGCGCCCGCCTGGTGACTAAAACTCCGAAGGGATTACCAACGGTAGTGTGCGAACGCCTTGTTGGCTTCTGCCATACGGTGAACGTCTTCACGTTTCTTAACTGCAGTACCTTTGTTTTCTGCAGCATCAGAAAGTTCGTTCGCCAGGCGCAGAGCCATGGATTTATCACCGCGTTTACGAGCAGCTTCAACGATCCAACGCATTGCCAGAGCATTACGACGGACCGGACGGACTTCAACTGGTACCTGATAAGTAGAACCACCAACGCGGCGAGACTTAACTTCGACAGTCGGGCGCACGTTTTCGAGAGCTACTTCGAAAGCTTCCAGTTCGTTTTTACCAGAACGCTGAGCCAGGGTCTCCAGCGCGCTGTATACGATAGTTTCGGCAGTAGATTTTTTACCATCTACCATCAGGATATTTACAAATTTAGCCAGCAGTTCTGATCCGAACTTCGGATCCGGCAGAATTTTACGCTGACCAATGACGCGACGACGTGGCATGGAAATACTCCGTTGTTAATTCAGGATTGTCCAAAACTCTAAGAGTTTAGTTTGACATTAATATAAAACGTTTGGCCTTACTTAACGGAGAACCATTAAGCCTTAGGACGTTTCACGCCATACTTGGAGCGTGATTGCTTACGGTCTTTAACGCCGGAGCAGTCAAGCGCACCACGAACGGTGTGGTAACGAACACCCGGGAGGTCTTTTACACGACCGCCACGGATCAGGATCACGGAGTGCTCCTGCAGGTTGTGACCTTCACCACCGATGTAGGAAGTCACTTCAAAACCGTTAGTCAGACGAACACGGCAAACTTTACGCAGTGCGGAGTTCGGTTTTTTAGGAGTGGTAGTATATACACGAGTACATACGCCACGTTTCTGCGGGCATGCTTCCAGCGCAGGCACGTTGCTTTTTGCAACTTTGCGTGCACGTGGTTTGCGTACCAGCTGGTTAACTGTTGCCATTAAATAGCTCCTGGTTTTAGCTTTTGCTTCGTAAACACGTAATAAAACGACCTCATACAATATGAGGACGCAGAATTTTAGGTCGGTGTCGAAAAGGTGTCAAGAAATATACAACGATCCCACAATTACCAGGACATCTGGCTGGGATGCTTCACCGTAAGTCTGACGAAGTCAGTATAGCTAACCCTGACGACACTGTCTGAAATTTGACCACTCAAACCGCGAGCCTTAATGTCTTCTTCCAGTACATAGACCTTAATGGAGGCATTTTGCAGACTTTCAAGGAAACGGCTGCCTTCGATTGCCGCCGTCACACCATCCTGGAGCAATAAAAGCTCATCGTCTTTATCTACCAGGCGAAGAAGAGAGGAGAAATCGGTAAGCCACGCGGAACGATGTAGTGTGTGCAGCATGAGAGTCTCAAAACCTTAAAATGACGTCAAAGTTGCCTAACTCACGGCGTAAATCTTCCGGTTCAAGCGCTGTCGCATCGACCACAAAATTACCCCCCTGCTGAAGGCCCCGCTCGCGTAATGAAGCGGCGCACAGCCAACATTGATCGA
The DNA here is from genome assembly GCF_030332785.1 of Citrobacter sp. Cpo069. Taxonomy (NCBI): domain Bacteria; kingdom Pseudomonadati; phylum Pseudomonadota; class Gammaproteobacteria; order Enterobacterales; family Enterobacteriaceae; genus Citrobacter; species Citrobacter sp. Cpo069. The sequence continues at coordinate 459,532 of NZ_JAOWHD010000046.1, read as the reverse complement.
TATCGTACAACCCTAACAGCTTGAAGGTTGCGATATAGTCTCGCGCCAGCACGGCATCCGGTTGTTGTCCCTGGAGGATTTGAAAGACGCCATCGCCGATAAAAAACACGCCGAGGTCTTCCGTTAATGCAGATGTCGCCAGCAATGCATCTAACCCTTCACGGCCAGATGCGCTGCCGTGCGGCACGGTAGAAAAGACAAAAGCAACACGTTTCATCAGAACTGCACCACGCGATCGCAGGTCAGGGATGCCTCAGCCAGCGATCCAAGCCCGCTGAGGTTAAAACCTGATTGTAAATTAGCCCCTGCCAGTCCCAGCCGCTTTGCCTCAGTTTCATCAACAATGCCGCGACGCAACGCCGCCGCCACGCAGATATTCAGCGTTACACCATGTTGTTGGTTCAGCTGTTGCCAGGCCCGCACCAGATCATATTCATCACTGGCGGGTGAAGTCAGTAAGTTGGCGTTATATACACCTTCTCGATAGAAAAAGACGCTGCATAACTCATGCCCTTCTTCGAGTAGCGCGTGTGCAAATTGCAACGCGCTGCTCGCCTGCTGCGTGCCATAAGCAGGCCCTGTCACCATGATGGCAAAACGCATTACTTGTCTTGCCCCTGGAAATCGCCGCTTTTGAACTGACGAATATAGAGGTAGACCGTATGTTTGGAGATGTTCAGCCGATCGGCGACCTGATTGATGGCATCTTTAATATCGAAGATGCCTTTCTCATATAAATTCAGGACGATCTGGCGGTTCTTCGCGTTGTTGGAAACATTGCGATCGGCATTCACTTCTTCGATCGTGAATTCCAGCGTCTGGGTAACCAGATCTTCCACCGAAGAAGCGAAGTTGACGGCAGAGCCCACTTCCGGGGTTTCCGGTGGGATAAAGGTATTCATTATCTGCGAGAAAGGAACATCAAGGTTCATGTTGATGCACAGCAGACCAATCACGCGATGCTCACGGTTGCGAATGGCAATCGTCACCGACTTCATCAAGACACCGCTTTTCGCACGTGTGAAGTAACACTTCGACACGCTGCTATCCGCACCCGTCATATCATGCAGCATACGCAACGCAAGGTCAGTAATCGGTGAGCCAATTTTACGGCCCGTGTGTTCACCGTTAGCAATGCGGATGGCCGAGCATTTCAAATCCTGCAAAGAGTGCAATACGATTTCACAATGGGAACCAATGAGCATCGCCAACCCGTCCACTACCGCTTCGTAGGATTTGAGGATATCGAAGTCGGTTTGATCGAAAGGACGTTGATCCAGCAAATCTAGCTCACTGGTTTCGTTGGTTAAAAGCGACCTGGACATGAAAAAAAGCACTCCTTTTCAGGAGCCTGTCGTTATGTTGTCAGGGCAGGCTCATCACTATTATAGGGGCATCTAAAGTAATACAGCGCACAAGGCGCTTTCCAGTATTAATTATATCCTGTCGATAATAAAAAACCGCCGCCCTGTGGGCGGCGGTTTCTGTTAGCTTATTTTTTGCTGCTGTCTGCAGCTTTATCTGCCGGTGCAGCATCTGGCTGCGCGTCAGCTTTCGGTGCCGGTTTGATGTCTAACAGTTCAACATCAAAGACCAGCGTAGAGTTGGCCGGAATACCCGGGACGCCCGTTTTGCCGTAAGCCAGATCCGGTGGGATAACCAGCTGGATTTTTCCGCCTTTCTTGATGTTTTTCAGGCCTTCAGTCCAGCCAGGGATGACACCGTCAAGACGGAAAGACAGCGGCTCACCACGGGTGTAGGAGTTATCAAACTCTTTACCATCGATCAGCGTACCTTTGTAGTTGACTACCACGGTATCGCTGTCTTTCGGTGCAGCGCCAGTACCTTCTTTCTCTACTTTGTAGACCAGGCCAGTAGAAGAGGTTTTAACGCCTTTCTCTTTAGCAAATTTCTCGCGGTAAACTTTACCTTTGGCTTCGTTGTCAGCCGCGTCTTTTTCCATTTTCGCCTGAGCGGAGCTCTTCACGCGCGCTTCAAACGCCTGCAGAGTTTGTTCGATTTCCTGGTCAGACAGTTTGCTCTTGTCTGCAAATGCATCCTGAACACCAGCGATCAGCTGATCTTTATCCAGTTTGATGCCCAGTTTTTCCTGCTCTTTCAGAGAGTTTTCCATATAACGACCCAGGGACGCGCCCAGCGCGTAAGCGGCTTTTTGGTCGTCATTCTTGAATGCTGCTTTGCTGTCAGCAGTAGCGGCTGGTTTCGCAGCATCAGCAGCGAAGGTGATCGGGGCATGCAGAGCAACAGCCATTGTGGTCGCCAGCAGCGTTACTTTAAACAGTGATTTCATCCATATCTCCAGGGCCGGGGCATCTCACCCCAGGGTTAGCTAACATAAAAATGTACTATAAAGCGTTGCAGAACAAATCAACATACAGGCACGCCCTATTATCACCACTTTTCAGACTCTTTTTGTTTAAATTAGTTTCGTTACCGAAGATTGAGTGCTGTGCAAACAGGCAAAGTTAAGTAGAATTCGCCGCAGTCCGCGATCTGCCGGAGAAAAAAGAAAGAGGTGAATCATGCAGGATACAACAATGGAAACTCGCCTGGCTGAACTGGAAAGTCGCCTGGCATTTCAGGAGATCACCATTGAAGAGCTCAACGTGACGGTGACCGCGCATGAACTGGAAATGGCCAAACTGCGCGACCATCTGCGTCTGCTGACGGAAAAGCTCAAAGCAACGCAGCCGTCCCACATTGCATCGCAGTCTGAAGAGACCCCGCCGCCACATTATTGAGACGTAAAAAAAGCGGGGATATCCCCGCTTTTTTGTGCCGGATGACGACGTAAACGTCTTATCCGGCCTACGGTAGGCCTGATAAGCGTAGCGCCATCAGGCAATCATACCGATCAGTGGCAACCGCAGCCGCCGCCGTTACCTTTACCGCCACCGCCGCAGCAGCCTTCGCCGCCGTGCTCGTGACCATGGTCGTGACCGTGGCCGTGGCCACCGCAGCAACCGTCATGACCGTGGTCATGATCGTGGTCGTGACCGTGCGCACCGTGAACGTGGCCGTGAGCCAGTTCTTCTTCGGTCGCTTCGCGGATAGCAACAACTTCTACGTTGAATTTCAGATTCTGGCCAGCCAGCATGTGGTTACCGTCAACCACAACGTGGTCGTCTTCCACTTCGGTAATTTCTACCGGTACTGGACCCTGGTCAGTTTCAGCCAGGAAACGCATGCCAACCTGCAGTTCGTCAACGCCCATGAAGACGTCTTTAGGAACGCGCTGCACCAGGTTTTCGTCGTACTGACCGTATGCGTCGTTTGCGCCAACAGCAACATCGAATTTGTCGCCAACTTCATGACCGTCCAGCGCTGTTTCCAGGCCAGAAATCAGGGAACCGTGACCATGCAGGTAGTCCAGCGGTGCACTCACCGGAGACTCATCAACCAACACACCGTCTTCTGTACGTACCTGATAGGCCAGGCTGACCACCAGGTCCTTTGCTACTTTCATGATATCTCCTGAGCATGGAAAGAATAGTGGCGCAGATTGTAGCGGAATTCTGCACCCGTGTACCCTCTAGCTTAAAAAAAGCTGCGCCATATCGCTAGTCCGGATGAAAAATCCCGATCACTTGCTCTTCTTTGCGAACGTGCTCGCGCGCCTCTTTATCGGCTTCCCGCATCTGATGACCGCACTTAACACACTCAACAATATCGATATTATTTTCGCGCCACATCGCCAGCGTATCCTGCGACTGGCAGGACGGACATTTTGCACCTGCGATAAAACGTTTACGAATTGCCATGGTTATCCTCTACTCAAATTCATCCCAGCCATCCAGCTGACGTCGCTCTTGCTGCATCTCTCGTTGGAAAATTTCCTCCAGCTCGCGCCGGGCTTCCCTGGCTCGAGAGATTTGTACCGTATCTGTATGCATGGGGATCAGTTCCCGCAGCATGCGCATATCCAGCCGCCGAAAATGCAGCTGAGCGCGCTGAGCCTGGTGCGGATGCATTCCCAGTGTAACCAGCGTTTTACGCCCCAACTCCAGCGCACTGGAGAACGTTTCGCGAGAAAACTGCGTCACACCAGCCTGTAATAACTCATGCGCCTCTACACGTCCGCGCGCTCGCGCAAGAATATGCAAATGCGGAAAATACTGTTGGCACAGTTCCACCAGTTTCATGGTGTCTTCAGGCTCATTACAGGTAATAACAATAGATTGCGCCGCCTCTGCCCCTGCGGAGCGCAACAGTTCCACCTGCGTGGCATCACCGTAATAAACCTTATAGCCATATTTACGCATCAGATTCACCGCGCTGATATCCCGCTCCAAAACGGTAATGCGCATTTTATTGGCCATCAACAGGCGACCAATAACCTGACCAAAACGCCCAAACCCCACCACAATCACCTGCGGTTTATCATCTTCCACCCAGGGTTTTTCATCTTCCTCATCCGTGCCGTTAAACTGGCGGGAGAGCCATTTATCAATCAGCTTCATCACCAGCGGTGTGGTCATCATCGACAGCGTGACGGTCACCAGCAGCAACGCCATTTGGTCGCCCTGAAACAGCCGTTGCGAGGATGCCGTTGAAAACAGCACGAAAGCGAATTCACCACCCTGACTTAAAACCCCGGCAAATTGCATCCGTTCAGAGCTTCTCATGCCGTTAAGACGCGCCAGCACATATAGCACCAGCATTTTTACGACCACCAGCACGATCACGCTCGCTGCCACCCACAGAATATGGGTGTAGAGCACGCCAAGATTGAGCGACATGCCAACGGAGATAAAAAACAGCCCGAGTAACAGGCCTTTAAACGGATCGATTGCCGTTTCCAACTCATGTCGGTATTCGCTTTCCGCCAGCAGCACGCCCGCGATAAACGTTCCCAGCGCCATTGACAGCCCCAGCGCATCCATAAATAAAGCAGAACCCAGCACCAACAGCAGCGTGGCAGCGGTGAACACTTCCCGCACGCCAGAATCCGCAATAAAGCGGAAAACCGGACGCAGCAAATAGCGACCGCCAATCAGCATGCCGGCAAAGGCCAGCACCTTCATCCCCACTTTGATCCAGTCAAAATGTTCGTCAGCAGAACCCGCCAGTAGCGGAACCAGTGCCAGCGCGGGGATCACCGCCAGATCCTGAAACAGCAGTACCGAAAAACCCAGTTGTCCGGATTCACTGCGGTTCATGCCTTTTTCGCGCATTAACTGTAGCGCCATAGCGGTCGATGACATCGCCAGACCAATGCCGCCAACCACTGCCGCCTGCCAGGAGAACGCAGTGAGCATCAATAATCCGGCCAGCACCACCGCGCTCAGCATCACCTGCGCGGCACCGACGCCAAAAATTGAACGCCGCAGTTGCCACAGTTTGGCGGGATTAAGTTCCAGCCCAATGATGAACATAAGAAAGACTACGCCCAGCTCGGAAAAGTGCAGAATTTCATCCACATCGCTGATGAATCCTAATCCCCACGGGCCGATAGCAATACCCGCCAGCAAGTAACCCAGCACCGGACCGATACCCAGCTTTGAGGCCAGGGGAACTGCAGCCACCGCCGCGAAGAGGAACAACACTCCCGCTGTCAATAAATCAGAACCTTCCATCAGCGGCCTCCCACAGGGATCGGATTCGCCAGCCAGTCACCATACGCTTTCGCATGGCTGTCCAGCTCCTGCTTCGTTTGCCGTCTGGCCCAGTAAACGATAATTGGGCTCATCCAGTGCATACGGCACATACCGGCCGTTAGCTCGAAAGGGCGCAGCACATCGCTCATTGGATAACGGTTTAGCGCGTCATAGCGGTAGGCACTTTCCGGTTCTCCGGTAGTGATAACGCTACGCCAGTACTTTCCCGCCAGTTGATTCCCTCCGGGGCCGCTGGCAAATCCGCGGCTCAGTACGCGGTCAAGCCATTCCTTTAACAGCGCCGGACAGCTATAGGTGTAGAGCGGATGCTGAAAAACAATCACATCATGCTCACGCAGTAGCGCCTGCTCATGCGGAATATCGATAAAAAAATCAGGATAGTGTGCGTAAAGGTCGTGCACGGTAACATTGCTAAGCTGCATGGCCGGTTTAAGCAGGACTCGGTTCGCGACCGAGTCCTGAGATTCCGGATGGGCATACAGCAGCAAGACTTTCGCTGGCTGGAACATCATCCCCCTCCCGGTTTTGTCTTTTGTCTATTTTCGATGTTTTGGGCTACCATTGCGCCTCGGTGCGGCAAATGGCCCACACATTACATTATCATAATGATAAATTAACATAGTCTGAACATACGGCGCCTTATGATTGTTTTCTCATCGTTACAAATTCGTCGCGGCGTGCGCGTCTTGCTGGACAATGCCACGGCCACCATTAATCCTGGGCAGAAGGTTGGCCTGGTGGGTAAAAATGGCTGCGGTAAATCTACCCTGCTGGCATTGCTGAAAAATGAACTCAGCGCCGACGCTGGAGGATTTACCTATCCGGGAAACTGGCAGCTTGCGTGGGTGAATCAGGAAACGCCAGCATTGCCGCAGCCCGCGCTGGAGTACGTCATTGACGGCGACCGCGAGTATCGTCAACTGGAAGCGCAGTTGAACGATGCCAACGAACGTAACGATGGACATGCCATTGCCACTGTCCATGGCAAGCTGGATGCCATCGACGCCTGGACCGTGCGCTCACGCGCCGCCAGCCTGCTGCATGGCCTCGGTTTCTCCAACGAGCAGCTTGAACGTCCGGTCAGCGACTTCTCCGGTGGCTGGCGTATGCGTCTCAACCTGGCCCAGGCGCTGATCTGCCGTTCAGACCTGCTGCTGCTCGATGAACCCACCAACCACCTCGATCTCGACGCGGTGATCTGGCTGGAAAGATGGCTGAAAAGCTATCAGGGCACGCTGATTTTGATCTCCCACGATCGCGACTTCCTCGATCCGGTGGTGGATAAAATTATTCATATCGAACAGCAAACCATGTTCGAGTACACCGGCAACTACAGTGCGTTTGAAATCCAGCGTGCGACCCGCCTCGCACAGCAACAGGCAATGTACGAAAGCCAGCAGGAGCGCGTGGCGCATCTGCAAAGCTATATCGATCGTTTCCGCGCTAAAGCAACGAAAGCGAAGCAGGCACAGAGCCGTATCAAAATGCTGGAACGCATGGAGCTGATTGCCCCAGCGCACGTGGACAACCCGTTCCACTTCAGCTTCCGTGAGCCGGAAAGCCTACCAAACCCGCTGCTGAAGATGGAAAAGGTTAGCGCTGGCTACGGCGAACGCGTCATTCTCGATTCGATCAAACTGAATCTGGTGCCGGGTTCCCGCATCGGCCTGCTCGGTCGCAACGGCGCGGGTAAATCGACACTGATTAAGCTGCTGGCCGGCGAACTGGCCCCAATCAGCGGTGAGATTGGCCTGGCGAAAGGCATCAAACTGGGCTACTTCGCGCAGCACCAGCTGGAGTTTTTACGCGCCGATGAATCACCCATTCAGCATCTGGCACGCATGGCGCCGCAGGAACTGGAGCAGAAACTGCGTGACTACCTGGGTGGATTCGGCTTCCAGGGCGACAAAGTCAGCGAAGAGACACGCCGCTTCTCCGGTGGCGAAAAAGCGCGTCTGGTACTGGCATTGATCGTCTGGCAGCGCCCTAACCTGCTGCTGCTCGATGAACCAACCAACCACCTGGACTTGGATATGCGTCAGGCGCTGACCGAGGCGCTGATCGATTTTGAAGGCGCGCTGGTTGTCGTCTCGCACGACCGTCACCTGATCCGCTCCACCACCGACGACCTCTATCTGGTACACGACAAGAAAGTCGAGCCGTTTGATGGCGATCTGGAGGATTATCAGCAGTGGCTGAGCGATGTCCAGAAACAGGAAAACCAGGGCGACGAACCGGCGAAAGAGAGCGTTAACAGCGCCCAGGCGCGTAAAGACCAGAAGCGCCGTGAAGCGGAACTGCGCTCCCTGACGCAGCCGCTGCGTAAAGAGATTACCCGTCTGGAAAAAGAGATGGAGAAACTGCACGCACAGCTGGCGCAGGCGGAAGAAAAACTCGGCGACAGCGAACTGTACGACCAAAGTCGCAAAGCCGAACTTACCGCCTGTTTGCAGCAGCAGGCCAGTGCGAAATCCGGGCTGGAAGAGTGTGAAATGGCCTGGCTGGATGCGCAGGAACAGCTCGAACAGATGCTGGCCGACTAACTTTGGGAAGACGATGATGAATCAGCTGACGACCAACGATATTACCTTCCGCAAGCTGACCATCTTCATGACCTTTATGGAGAAGGGTAACATCGCCCGCACCGCCGAGGCGCTGAACATCAGCGGCGTTAGCGTTCACCGGGCGTTGCACACGCTGGAAGAGAACGTTCGTTGCCCGCTGTTCGTTCACAAAGGACGTAATCTTATCGCCCAACCCGCAGCGTGGACGCTGCTGGAGTACTGCCAGGAAGTCATCCAACTGATGGAGCGCGGGCTGGAAGAGACGCGCAAAACGGCAGGTGTGGGTCAGGGTCGTTTACGCGTTGGCACGCTCTACTCGCTGACGCTGGAGACGGTGCCGCACCTGATTATGGGCATGAAGCTGCGCCGCCCGGATCTGGAGCTGGATCTCACCATGGGCTCCAACGAAGCGCTGCTGAAGATGCTGGAAAACGGTACGCTGGACGCGATCCTGATTTCCATTTCAGAAAGCGAAATCGACCGCAACAGCCTCGAAGTGCTGCCCCTGTTCCACGACGATATCTACCTCGCCGCGCCGATGTCCGCTACGCTGGACGCCACCATGAAGGCGGACCTGCGTCACTATCGCAATGAGAAGTTTGTCTCACTGGCGGAAGGCTTCGCCACCTATGCCGGTTTTCAGGAAGCGTTTCATATCGCCGGGTTTGAGCCGGAAATCGTTACCCGCGTAAACGACATCTTCTCGATGCTCAGTCTGGTACAGGCAGGGGTTGGTTTCTGTTTGATGCCGGGGCGAATGAAGAAAATGTATGAGAATACCGTGAAGCTGCAAAAATTGGCTGAGCCCTATCAGATGCAGCAGCTTATCGCGATTGTCTTTGCCCGCAACCGCGAGCGTGACCCAAGCCTGTTGGCGCTGGCCGCCGAAGGGCGGATGTATGCGCGCAGCCTTAAGCCAAACGACTGATTGCCGGATGGCGACGCTTTGCGTCTTATCCGGCCTACGCGTTTCGAGCCGGTTTTGTAGGCCCGATAAGCGCAACGTCATCGGGCAATCACATCACGCACGAAGGCGTTTCGCCAGATGCACAGCAACATCCACGCCGCTGCGCTCCAGAGAAACAGACTCCCCTTCCCACGCCGCCTGACGCGTTAAGCAGGTCAGCACGCCACCGGGCGGCATTTCAATCGCCAGCCGCGCTTCACGTTCGTTAGCGGAGATAACCGCCTCCTGCCAGCGCACGGTACGCGCCATATTCATCGCCAGGTCGTCAGCAATCCGCTCCGGCTGCCACAGTACGCGCCCGGTGCTGCCGCTGAGGTAGGCGTAGCGTGGGCGAGAAAGCGTCACCTTACTGAAAGCCTCAACCAGCTTTTGTGCCGGTTCCGCCAGTAGTTCACAGTGAGAAGGCACGCTCACCGCCAGCCGGTGCGCCTTGCTGGCGCCTTTCTCCAGCGCGCGTTTTGCCACATCGGCCATCGCTTCATCGCTACCCGCAATCACAATCTGCGTTTCGGCATTCAGGTTGGCGATATAGGTTCCGCTGCCTGCCACCAGACTTTCCACCTGACTTAACGTTAGCCCCATAATCGCCGTCAGGCCGTAGCCATGCGGATACGCCTGCTCCATTAAGTCACCGCGCAGCGCCACGAGCCGCAGCGCGTCGGCAAAATCCAGCGCCCCGGCGAGCACCGCTGCCGGGTAAGCGCCGATAGACAAACCGCTGACGATATCCGGCGACACGCCGCGACGCTCCAGCTCATGCGACCACGCAACGCCCGCAATCAACAGTGACAGCTGCACCGCGCGGGTATGCTGTAGCGCCATCGGCGTGTCGAGTGTATCGGCCTCTGCGCCCAGCACCTCCCGTGCCTGCGCCAGCTCTGTTCCCGGCAGGTTTTGCAGCATCCCCGGATGCTGAGTTCCTTGCCCCGGAAAGGTAAACAGAATTTTCATTACTCCTCCCTGCTCCACGGGTCGCTCACCAGACGCGGCCCCTGCGCGGTTTTTAACAGTGCTTTACCGTCGCGCAGCCATTCGTTAAGGGCAAATGCGCCACAGGGCGTCTCAACCTGGGTATCGGCACGGCAAAGCCCTCCCGCCACCTGCTGTTGCCATTTGACCAACAGCTCGCGTGATAACGGCTGAGGCGCGCGGATCAGCAGATCCAGATCGCTTGCCGCGTGGATCACCGGGATCCCGGTAGCCAGCGCATAGCCGGTACTGCCGGTGATGCCCCACGTCCACGGCCACGCCTGCTGCGTCAATAACAACGCCACCTGAAGCGGTGGCTGAGAGATAAAAGGCGAACGCAGCAGCGACAGCGGATCCACCAGCAATTCCGGCGAGCAGACGCGAACGACCGCCTCCGCTTTCACCCAACCGGCGGCGCGCTGGTCGCGCTTCATCCCGCGGACGCCCACGGGAATACGCCCCTGCGCATCAACATCACGCCGTACGACCACCGGCAGGCCGCTATGCCAGACGGTATCCACCCAGGATTCCGTGACATCTTCGAGCGCGTCGCGCGCGTTCAGCCAGATAAGGTCGTGTGGGCGTAATGTTGTGCTCATGATTTAGATTCCTGAAGTCAGCGAGATAAACAGCGGCAGCGACAGGATACACAGTACGGAGCTCAACAGCAGCACGGCTTCTGCATCAGGCGACTGCACGCCAAAGCGGTTACCGAACACCACGCCGAAGAAACCCGCGGACAGCGCAATCATCAGGATAGCGGTAATCGCCACGGAACCATGCAGGCCGAAAATCAGCACGATACCCCAGGCAATAGCCGGTTGAATCAGCAGCTTAGTGATGGTGGAGGTAATCACCACGGTGTTGATCTGCAGTTTACGCGCAGAAAGAATGACGCCGGTCAGGAATAGCGCCGCCGCAGTAGCAGACAGACCCAACGGTTTGATCGCCGCCAGCACCAGCTCCGGCATTTTAATACCAATCGCGGAGAGGATGACCCCCAGCAGCGGGCCCATGACGATCGGTTTTTTGATCGAGCGCCACATCAGCACCGGCAGCATGGAGAGTGTAGAACCGGAGTTTCCACCTTCCGCGCGCGCTTTCTCACGTTCGAGGATCAGCAGGCAGAACGGCGTCATCAATACGGAACCGCAGGCAATGGAAACGGCAACGGACAGCGAGGTGGAAGAGGTTTCACCCAGCACGCTACCCAAAATCGGCAAGCCCAGCGCGGCGTAGTTTGGCAGCGCAACGGTCAGGGTCAGCACGGCGGCGTCCTGTGGAGATTTCTTGAAAACTTTGGTCGCCATAAAGTAGATGGCGGCATAGGTAATCCACATCGCCAGCGTCAGTACCACAATCAGCGGTGACTGCGCGACGATACCCGCCCACGGCGTTTGTACCGTGGCGCTAAACAGCGCTGCGGGTAACGCAAAGTCCATCACGAAGATATTGAGCAGGGAGACATTTTTGTTGTCCACCATTTTGGCCTTCCCGGCCCAGAATCCCAGCAGCATGATGACGAAAATCGGAGCAAGAGCATGAACAATTACGTAAGTCATATTTCACCTGTAATGAAAAAAGTTAGCACTGGCGCGATGATTATTATTTTTTCAGATGCAGTGACCCACGCGGGCGCAGCGTATGCGCCCACGGAGCCGTACATCCTGCAGGTCTCTTTTTTACTTACCAGCTAGCCCGCATACGTTCGCGTACGAGGGCAGAGCTGCGGCGGTTGTCAGCGCCCAGACGGCTTTTCAGCGTCGGGTCCTGACGAGCGTCATTGATGGCCTGTTGCAGCGTGGTTTTCACCAGCGCCAGATCTTGTGCAGATGGGGCATCCGGATTGCTGATATCCAGCAGATTCTCCAGCAGCCCCAGGGTGGCGTAGTTGCTGATGTCATACGCCATTGGCGGAATGGTCGCCGCCAGTTTTTCCAGCGCCTCAACGGTACGCAGGGTGATGCGCGCCGCCGACTCTTTACCCATCGCATGGATCAATACGCCTTTATCGTTGAAGGCTATCAGACGGTTTGCCTGGTAGCCGTGCGCCAGAAACGCGCCGGACATTGCTTTACCAACGATAAGACCAATCACCGGGTGACCCGCCAGACGCGCATTGGCATATGCCGCCGCCGCGCCGGCCAGCGCCTGGTGAATGCCGAAACCTTCTTCACGGCGACCGTAGGCCTGGCTCGGCACGTCAATCACCGCCACAATCGGGCGCTTGACGGCTTTATCGGCATCGGCGGCGATGGTTTCGCTCACCACTTTCGCCAGCGTCCAGCCTTCCAGCAGACCGACTTCGCCTTTGGCTGCGCGTGGATAATGGTTATTGGCATCGGGAACGACCGCGATAAAACGCGCGGTTTCACCGTTCAATTCACCGTCTGCCGCCTGTACGGACGGGCACAGCCCCTCGATACGTTTAGCGTTTGGCACCAGCGTTTCCAGCCATAATTCGCCACGGCTAATTACGTTACTCATCATTTCACCTCCCGGGCGAAGAGCGCTCTAATCTGTTCTGAATCGGCCTGTTTGCGGGTGTCGAAGTTGCTCAGGCGATCGAGATACCAGTCGTAGTTATCGGTGCGATGTTTTGCCGGAACGCCTTTGGCCAGCGCCTCGTTCATGGCGGCTTTCACCGCTTTCACACCGTCGTTGACCAGTGCTTCTACCAGCCCGCTTTGGTAGCGAACTTCCCCCCCTGTCATGCTCCAGATGAACGGACGGTCGCGGGAGTCATACTCTTCAATCCCGGCTTCCTGCTCGATAACCTGCGGGCCGTTGAGGCCGAGGCGCGCTTCACGGGTGACAATCAGATAGCTACACAGCGCCGCCGCAATAGACATCCCACCGAAGCAGCCGACTGTACCGGCCACAATGCCCACCACCGGGGTATAACGACGCAGGTCAACAATCGCCGCATGGATATCGGCAATCGCCGCCAGACCGAGGTTCGCTTCTTGTAAACGCACGCCGCCGGTTTCCAGGCTCAGGACCGCCTGAGTCGGGATGCCGTTGCGGTTATCTTCCGCCGCCAGCTCCAGCGCCGCCGCCATTTTGGCGCCGGACACTTCGCCCATGCTGCCGCCCTGGAACGCGCCTTCAATCGCCACCACCACTGCCGGTTTGCCGTTAATGGTGCCTTTCGCCACCACCATGCCGTCATCAGACTGCGGGACAATGCCCTGTGCGCCGAGCCACGGCGACATCACGCCTTCAAACGGGTCAAGCAGTTCACGGTAGCTGCCTTCGTCCAGCAGCGCATGCGCACGCTGGCGCGCTTTTAATTCGATAAAACTGCGATCATCACGCATAGCTCACCTCTTCAAAAACCTGTTCGATACGGATGCGCGCCACGCCCGGCGTCGCGCCGAAGTCATGGATCGTCAGTTTGCCCGCAGGCAGGCTGCTGACCGTTTGCAGACGGTTGAACAGCGCTTCCCAGCGGCGGGTGCTGTTATCGACAGAAGTGGTGATATCAATGGTTAACGTCTGGCCCTGGTCGGCGGTGAATAACACCTCCATATCCCCAGAGCCCACAACGCCTGCCAGCGCTTTGCCGCTTAAGGTGCGGCTGGCCGGTACGGTTAACGTAATGTGTTCCATAACATCCTCTTAATGCTTTAAATACGGCGATTCGACGTAATTTCGACGCGATCGAGAAACAGCGTGGCGGCGAGCAGGTCAGCGGCACCGCCCGGCGAAGCGTTCAGCGCCAGCATCTGACTATCCAGTTCCGCTAATGCCGCCTGACCTGCTAGATGAGCGCTGCCGCCAGCATTCAGCACGGCTCGCGCGCCGTTCTGCATGGCATCAAGCCCTTCCAGCCCTGCGCGAGACAGCACACAGGTATCGGTCAGTGAGGTCATGATCGCCATCAGCGCATCCAGCCTCGCGTGCGTTTCGCTGCTGCCGCTCAGGCGGCTTAAACGCAGCTGCGGCAGCGCACGTTGCATCACATGCGGAAACGCCTGCTGCGCTTCTTCACGTGCGCCGGGTACGCGGTAACGGTGCGTCGCACGAAGCCCCTTACTGAAGACTTTTGGCACCGCATCGTCCGGCAGCTTCGCCAGCTCTGCGGCGGTAGCCGCAACCTGTTGGGCGCTACCTCCGCCACCGAGCATCGCCACGGCGCTCACCAGCAGCCCCAGCGCCCAAATCGCGCCGCGGTGGGTATTCACGCCGTGGGTCGCGGCCATCATCTGCTGCTCGCCTTCACGGCCGAGTCGCCCTATGGTTTGTCTGAGCGCAATATCCGCTGGACGCTGCCAGCTTTGCTGCGCCAGCGCCTGAAACGTAGGGGTCAGGCTGTACGCGGAGCGCTCCATTAGCGAAAGCGTAAGATCGTGGTGCGCGCCGTTCCCCCGACTGTCCACCAGACCGGGTTTCGGGCTTAATTGTGCTTCGTCAATCAGACACTGCGTGGCGGTTCGCGCCAGCCATTCGGCACCGCCTTCAACCTGAATCTGGGGCAGAAGTTTCATTACCAGCTCCGGAATTTCGCAGGTGGGTTGTAAAGACCGCCGGACCATTCCACCAGGTCAGCGACACTACCGGCTGCCAGCAGCGAACGGGTGGCATCGGTACGACGAATGCCCATATCTTCCGGATAGACCACCTTGCCGCTCTGACGCAGTTCGGCAACGCGTTTAGCGTCAACGCCCAGACCGATATCGGTGATCCCGGCGACCGCAGCCACCATCGCGCGGCGCTCTTCGAGATCTTTGGCGCGGTAGAGGTAGGCAATACCTTCTTCAGTCAGCACATGAGTCACGTCATCGCCGTAAATCATTACCGGCGCCAGCGGCATGCCGGAGGCTTTCGCCACCTCTACCGCGTCCAGTTTTTCGACGAAGGTTGGCTTCACGCCCGCCTGGAAGGTTTCCACCATCTGCACGACCAGTTTTTTACCGCGCTGCATCGGATCCGGTTCGGTGATCATATTCAGCCAGGCTGGCGTTGCATGACGACGACCGTGCGGGTCATGGCCCATGTTCGGCGCGCCGCCGAAGCCGGAAAGACGGCCGCGGGTTACGGTGGATGAGTTGGCGTAGCCATCAACCTGCAAGGTGGAGCCGATAAACATATCCACCGCGTACTGCCCTGCCAACTGGCAGAAGGCGCGGTTAGAACGCATAGAGCCGTCAGAGCCAGTGAAGAAGATGTCCGGACGGGCGCGGATGTACTCTTCCATCCCCAGCTCGCCGCCGAAGCAGTGCACGCTTTCTACCCAGCCGCTTTCAATCGCCGGGATCAGCGTCGGATGCGGGTTCAAAGTCCAGTGTTTACAGATTTTGCCGCGCAGCCCCAGCTGTTCGCCGTAGGTTGGCAGCAGCAGTTCGATAGCGGCAGTGTTGAAGCCGATACCGTGGTTCAGCGACTGCACCTGGTGTTCCGCGTAGATGCCTTTAATCGCCATCATCGCCATCAGGATGTGTTCCTGTTTAATCAGGCGCGGGTCGCGGGTAAACAGCGGTTCAATAAAGAATGGTTTGTCGGCGACAACTACGTAGTCAATCCAGGATCCCGGAATATCCACGCGCGGCAGGTCGCATTCATCATCTACCAGCTCGTTCACCTGCGCGATAACGATACCGTCATGGAAGGCGGCGGCTTCCACCAACGCCGGAGTATCTTCGGTGCTCGGCCCGGTGTAGAGGTTACCTTTACGGTCAGCTTTATAACCGGCAATCAGCGCCACGTTCGGGGCCAGGTCAACATAAAGACGGGAATAGAGTTCGATGTAGGTGTGGATGGCGCCGATTTCCAGTTGGCCATCTTCCAGTAGCTGCGAAATACGCAGGCTCTGGGTACCAGAGAAGGAGAAGTCCAGCTTGCGGGCGATGCCTTTTTCAAAGATATCCAGGTGCTCGCTGCGCCCGACGCTTGGCATAATCATATGCAGGTCGTGGACAATCTGCGGATTGACTTCAGCCAGCATGCGGGACAGGAAATCTGCCTGCTTCTGGTTATTACCTTCTAATACCACGCGGTCACCCGGCGCGATCAGTTTTTCCAGCATCGCGGTCAGGTCTGCGGTCGGCAGCACCTTGCCCTGCACCGGAACGGAAGCCAGGCGGCGCTGTTTTTCCGTACGACGGGTGTTCCAGACTCGTGCTGGCGTTTGCCCAGATAACATTATTAACCTCCTGATTCAGCTAATCATTTTGATTGCTTAACACTGGAAAGAGTGTGCACCCTGGTGAGAAAGTCATCAATTAAGCGTAGGAAAAAATCATTAGCTTGAGAGTAATAATTGAAGTAACCATTTGTGACGATGATCAATTCACGCCGGGAGGGAGGAGGAAGCGGGTAAAGCTACCCGCTTGCGGAAAACTAGCTTTGTGCCGCCAGACGCTGGCGGATATCTTCAAAATGTTCACGGTTAAACAGCTTGCCGTTGAGAAAACGAGTTTTCAGCTCCCCTTCCTGCTCTTGCTCCCAGGTCTGTTCGTCATGCAGACGCAGTTCCCCTTGCTCATCACGTGTGACGCGAAGCAGACCACGGGCTGAACGTTTCAGACCATTATCAGTTTTCGGTTCTTTAAAAATCGTCCGGCCTTTACCGTCGACTTCTCCCCACGTCGCTTTCATCGCAAAACCAAAGGTGTCACGTGTGTTGTATTGATAAGTAAAAGAACCAACGCCAAACACGACGTTTGAACTGGCAAATCCTTTCGCTTCCAGACGACGCAGGATCTCATTCGCTCGCTCAAGGGTGATGGAGTCGCCATAAATCAGTCCGACATGCGGGTCGAGCACCTTGTAACCTTTGGCGTTAATCGTGCCGCCAAAAATCTCCCACAGCACTTCCACGGACCCTTTCTCCTGAGCGGTACGATCGCTGCGGGTATCCTCATCTGCGCCAGTACCACACAGGATCTCCACCGGGTTGCCGCTATCCGGACGGAATACCACCCGACCTTCACGCGCCAGAATGATGCTTTTCAGTTCGCGGGTATATTCCGTCAGCACCTGCCAGTAGTCCCAGGTATCAGAGACTATCGATACAAATCCTTGCGGGTAGAGATCGGCAATCAGGCGGCGGAAGGTTTCAATCTCATGTTCGCGCTCACCCATACACATCACGCTGTGTTCGGTAGCCGGAATGCTGGCGCCGATAAAATAGGGCTCGCCGTCGGTGTAGTAATCGCGGGCGTACAGCAGAGATGGAATACTGTCGGTCCCTTTAAAGCTCAACAAATGCCCACTGCCCGCCTGCATGGTGTCCTGTAATCCGGACATACCGCGAAATGAAAAGTCATGGCACTGGAAGTCAAGGTGCGTCAGGTCGCTACAGGTTTGCTCTGCCCAGCGAGCGCAGATTTTGCGGTAGTGGTGAGCTATCGTGGCATTTGTTGACGCCTTCCACAGCTCCGCCGACAGCACGGTCTCCAGGTAATTCACCAGCCAGAAAAACTCGGGTTGGGTGTTGATGATAGTTAAAACCGGTACCGCCATCGGGACTTTGCTGCCTTCATCCAGCGCCTTGATGTGCAGCGGCAGATAGCCCAACTGATGCAGTGCACGAATATGGTCCACCGCCACCGCATCTTTGCCCAGATAGCTGTCCATGACCTGTTTGTATTCGCTGACCACCTCGTCTTCCGGGCGGGCAAAGAACGCCTCATTAAACAGGTCGACTAAAAACCACTGCATAAAACCCTGCAGGCCGAAGAATACCAGTTTGCCATCCGCCAACGGCGAGGAGAAAAAGCGATCGCTGCGCGGGGTAAAGTTGGAATACACGCGATGGGTACCCTGCGGATACTGTACGCGATGAGAAACTTTGTAGCCGTCGATAGCCAGAATCGGATTCATTTTCATAATCAGTCTCTCCCTCAGGCGCGGTAAATCGCGTCAATATCGATAAGCTCAAGCTGCGGATGTACCAACGCTGGGGCAGCTAAAGAGGTGGTGGTGTAGATAGCGTCAATACCGTTTGCAAACAGGTGATCAACGCCCTTAGAAAAGATACCGTGGGTGACATACAGGCTGACACTGCAGGCGCCAGCATCACGTAACACCTGTGCAGAGCCTATAAACGTACCGCCTGCGTCACACAGATCGTCAACAATCAGCAGATCCCTACCCCTGACGTCTCCGGCCAATAACGCAAATCCCGTCAGGCTGCCGCTTGCCACATCACGTTTTTTACTCAGGATGGCGTACTGCTCCACACCGGCTACTCTGGCTACAGCATCAATCTTCTTCAGCGATCCCGCATCGGGAGCAACCAGCATCAGCGCGTGTTGCTGAAACAGCCGCGATAATGACGCGCTTTGCATCAGGCAGACCTCCTGGGGGATCGCCACGAAGTTGTCGATTGCAGCCGCCGCCGCATCGCTGTGCGGGTCGAGCACGTTGACCTTGTCAAATTTCAACGTATTGAGCTGACTGGCGAAGACTTTCAGCGCAAAGCTGTCACCCGATACCATATGTCTGTCCTGACGCGCCCACGGCAGCCAGGGAAGGTCGAGATGGCTGACCAGTACATCGGTCTGATGACGTACCGCCTCAACCAGTTGCGCCAGCAGCATAAAATCGTTCATATCGCGCATAGCCGTGGCACGGATGCGCATCAGGCGAGCAAAGGTTGGCAACGCATCGGTGACTTTTAACCAGACAGCACCATCAGGAAAAACACCGCTGGCAACGGCATAGGTCTGGTCGTCCAAAGTTAGTGTCAATTTTATGTTCATCGCGCTCACCCCTTAATTGTGTCCCTTCGACACAATTAATAATGTCCCTGTGACACATATTAAGCAAGCATAAAATGAATTATTTTTAAGCCGTGAGCTAATCCACTGATAAGCAATGAGAAAAAACGAACCTTGCCCCCCGGTGTCGGGCTGGTACACTTGTCAGCGTTACAAATCATCGTGAGTACCTTATGACCACCGAAGCCGACTACCTGAACCAGTACGATGCCAGCCGCTTCCCTTCACCTCTGGTGACGGTAGATAGCGTGTTATTTACCCTGCATCAGCAGGCGCTGTGCGTATTACTGGTCGAGCGGGCAAATCAGCCGCAAAAAGGGCGTTGGGGATTACCCGGCGGCTTTATTGATATCGAAAACGATGATTCAACCCGCGCCACCGCGCTGCGCAAACTCACCGAAAAAACAGGCGTTTCGCCTTCGTGGCTGGAACAACTGGATACCTTTTCCGGCCCTGATCGTGACCCGCGCGGCTGGAGCCTGACGGTCACCTGGTTTGCACTAATCGCCTGGGTAGACTGCGCGCCCCATATCGCCAGCGTCAGCAATGCCCGTTGGGTGCCGGTTGATGAACTGAAAAACTATTCACTCGCGTTTGATCACGAGAAAATCATTACCGCGGCGCTACACCGCTTACGGCAAAAAACGATGTACTCGCTCCTGCCCGTATACTGCTTGCCGGAAACATTTACCCATGGGCAACTGCTCGAAGCCACTGAGGTGATCCTCGGCCAGTCGATCCAGCGTAAAAGTCTGATTCGTCGCTTTGAAGCGTCAGGAATGTTTGAAGATACCGGAGAAAGCGTGGCGACAGGGACGCGTAAAGCCCGCCTGTGGCGACGTAAACCCAACGTCGATTTTCATCTTTTCTCGCGTAACCTGCTGACTGACTAGCGACAAAATCACATATTGGCTAACCCGCACGCGCTGTGCGCGGTATAGTTATTCTTTCCGATTATTAATTGCTCCGGTGTTATGGTTGAAATCACGTCCACAGAAATGACCCCACCTACCGACGATTCGCGAGAATTCCGCCCGATGCGCGGTATCAGTAACCGCCATCTGCAGACGATGCTGCCGCGTTTAATTCGCCGCAAGGTGAAGTTCGACGCCCACTGGCAGCGTCTGGAATTGCCTGACGGTGATTTCGTCGATCTGGCGTGGAGCGAAGATCCGCAACAGGCGAAACACAAACCGCGCCTGGTGGTTTTTCACGGTCTGGAAGGCAGTCTGAACAGCCCCTACGCACATGGCCTGATTGAAGCAGCACAAAAGCGCGGCTGGCTGGGTGTGGTAATGCATTTTCGCGGTTGCAGCGGCGAACCCAATCGTCTGAACCGTATTTATCACTCCGGTGAAACAGAAGATGGCACCTGGTTTTTACACTGGCTGGAGCGTGAGTTCGGTCGCGTACCGACCGCGGCGGTAGGTTATTCACTCGGTGGAAATATGCTGGCTTGCCTGCTGGCAAAAGAAGGCAACGATATTCCGATAGATGCGGCGGTTATCGTTTCTGCACCTTTCGTGCTGGAAGCCTGTAGTTACCATATGGACAAGGGCTTCTCCCGGGTCTACCAGCGCTACCTGCTCAATCTGTTGAAAGCCAATGCCTCACGGAAGCTTGAAGCTTATCCAGGTTCGCTGCCGGTGAGTCTGGCCCAGTTGAAATCTTTGCGCCGCATTCGCGATTTTGACGATCTAATCACCGCCAAAATTCACGGTTTCGCCGATGCTATAGACTATTACCACCAGTGCAGCGCCATGCCGTTGCTCAATCAGATCGCCAAACCAACGCTGATTATCCATGCGAAAGACGATCCGTTTATGGATCATCATGTGATCCCGAAACCGGAAAATCTGCCCTCACAGGTGGAGTACCAGCTTACTGAACACGGCGGCCACGTCGGATTTATAGGTGGCACGGTGCGCCGTCCTGAGATGTGGCTGGAGTCAAGAATCCCGGACTGGCTGACAACGTATCTGGAGACGTCATCATGATTATCCCCTGGCAAGATATCTCCCCGGACGCGCTGGACAATTTGATTGAAAGCTTTGTCTTGCGCGAAGGCACCGATTATGGTGAACATGAACGCTCGCTCGAACAAAAAGTCGCCGACGTCAAACGCCAACTACAATCAGGTGAAGCCGTGCTGGTGTGGTCTGAACTGCATGAAACGGTCAACATTATGCCGAGGAAGCAGATTCACGAGTAATCCGTAGCCGCCGGCCGACTTTACTATAATTACAACCATTTCATGGAGTTGTTATGTCTGCCAAACATCCGGTGATTGCGGTAACAGGATCCAGCGGCGCGGGGACCACCACCACCAGCCTCGCGTTTCGTAAAATTTTCGCGCAGTTAAATCTGCGCGCCGCCGAGGTGGAAGGTGACAGTTTTCATCGCTATACCCGTCCGGAAATGGACATGGCGATTCGCAAAGCGCGCGATGCCGGGCGGCATATCAGCTATTTTGGCCCCGAAGCTAATGACTTCGGCTTGCTGGAACAAACCTTCATCGAATACGGTCAGACGGGCAAAGGCCAGTCGCGAAAATATCTGCACACTTACGATGAGGCCGTACCATGGAACCAGGTTCCGGGGACATTCACGCCCTGGCAGCCGCTACCTGAACCGACGGATGTACTGTTCTACGAAGGGCTGCACGGCGGTGTCGTCACCCCGCAGCAAAACGTGGCCCGGCATGTCGATCTGCTGGTTGGCGTGGTACCTATCGTAAACCTGGAATGGATCCAGAAGCTGACCCGCGATACCAGCGAGCGTGGACACTCGCGTGAAGCGGTGATGGACTCGGTGGTACGTTCAATGGACGATTACATCAATTACATCACGCCGCAGTTTTCCCGGACGCATATTAACTTCCAGCGCGTACCGACCGTCGATACCTCCAACCCCTTTGCCGCTAAGAGCATTCCATCACTGGATGAAAGCTTTGTCGTGATTCATTTTCGTAACCTGGAAGGGATCGATTATCCCTGGTTACTGGCCATGCTGCAGGGCTCATTCATTTCCCATATCAATACGTTAGTCGTACCTGGCGGCAAGATGGGTCTGGCGATGGAATTGATTATGCTGCCGCTGGTACAGCGACTGATGGAAGGTAAGAAGATCGAGTGATGTGGTCTTTTGCCGGATGGCGGTTGATGCCTTATCCGGCCTACGCGTTTATATCCTGTAGGCCTGATAAGTGTAACGCCATCAGGCATGGCATCACGCAGCAGCAACCACTTCATAGGAATGGGTAATATTCACTGCCTTTTCCAACATCAACGCCACGGAGCAGTATTTTTCCGCTGAAAGATCGACGGCGCGGGAGACAGACGCATCTTTCAGATCGTTACCCGTTACGATGAAATGCAGGTTGATGTGGGTAAACAGGCGCGGCGCTTCATCACGACGCTCTGAAGTCAGCTTCACTTCGCAGTTGGTCACATCCTGACGACCCTTCTGCAGGATCGATACCACATCAATTGCGCTACAACCGCCAGCAGCCATTAATACCATTTCCATCGGGCTCGGCGCTTTATCACCGGAGTTACCGTCCATCAAAATTTGGTGGCCAGAGGCGGACTCACCGAGGAAGGTTAACCCTTCAACCCACTTTACACGCGCTTGCATATTTCGTAACTCCAATGTTTCAATTTTCCTGACAGATTACGCGCACATAACAATTCTCGCAACGGAAGGCGACCTGCGTCATGCTGAAGCGAGACACCAGGAGACACACGGCGAAAGCTATGCTAAAACAGACGGGATGCTACAGTAATACATTGACGTACTGCATGTATGCAGAGGACATCACATTACAGGCTGCAGTATATTTTTGACAGCCCCTTTCCCAGGTAGCGGGAAGCATATTTTTGCAAACCCAGAGGCAGCGTCGTTTTCTGGCTCTGGAGACAGCTTATAACAGAGGATAACCGCGCATGGTGCTTGGCAAACCGCAAACAGACCCGACTCTCGAATGGTTCTTGTCTCATTGCCATATTCATAAGTACCCATCGAAGAGCACGCTGATTCACCAGGGTGAAAAAGCGGAAACGTTGTATTACATCGTTAAAGGCTCCGTGGCAGTGCTGATCAAAGATGAAGAAGGGAAAGAAATGATCCTTTCTTATCTGAATCAGGGCGATTTTATTGGTGAATTAGGCCTCTTCGAAGAAGGTCAGGAACGTAGCGCCTGGGTACGTGCCAAAACCGCATGTGAAGTCGCTGAAATTTCCTACAAAAAATTTCGCCAATTAATCCAGGTTAACCCGGATATTCTGATGCGCCTGTCTTCTCAGATGGCTCGTCGTCTGCAGGTCACGTCTGAAAAAGTGGGCAACCTTGCCTTCCTCGACGTAACCGGTCGTATCGCGCAGACTCTGCTGAATCTGGCGAAACAGCCTGATGCGATGACCCACCCGGACGGCATGCAGATTAAAATCACCCGTCAGGAAATCGGACAGATCGTTGGCTGCTCCCGTGAGACCGTCGGTCGTATTCTGAAGATGCTGGAAGATCAGAACCTGATCTCCGCACACGGTAAGACCATCGTCGTCTACGGCACGCGTTAACCCCATCGAAGTGGCGCGTTACCCAGTAATGCGCCACTTTTGTTTACTCCGATGTGGCGAAGACTGATATACCACCCAGAGATCAACTACGCACTACGACAAACGCTGGTGCTATGTTTACCTGTGGCTGTTGGTCTGATCATCGGTCAGCTTCATTTGGGGCTTCTCTTTTCCCTCGTCCCTGCCTGCTGCAACATTGCCGGTCTTGATACCCCGCACAAGCGCTTTTTCAAACGCTTAGTCATTGGTGCATCGCTGTTTGCCGGGTGCAGTTTGATCATGCAGCTACTGCTTGCGCAAACTATACCGCTACCATTGATCCTCACCGGCCTGACGCTGATTCTTGGCGTAACCGCCGAGCTAAGCCCCTTGCATGCGCGATTACTGCCAGCCTCGCTTATCGCGGCGATTTTCACGCTCAGCCTGGCCGGGAATATGCCCGTCTGGGAGCCGCTGCTGATCTATGCGCTGGGTACGTTATGGTACGGCCTGTTCAACTGGTTCTGGTTCTGGATGTGGCGCGAGCAACCGCTCCGCGAATCGCTCAGCTTGCTGTACCGTGAATTAGCCGATTACTGTGAAGCCAAGTACAGCATGCTGACCCAGCATGCCGACCCAGAAAAAGCGCTGCCTCCCCTGCTGGTTCGCCAACAAAAGGCGGTGGATCTGATTACCCAGTGCTATCAGCAAATGCATATGCTGTCGGCACATCACAACAATGAATACAAACGCCTGCTGCGTGCCTTTCAGGAGGCGCTGGATTTACAGGAGCATATTTCCGTTAGCCTCCACCAGCCAGAAGAAGTGCAAAAACTGGTTGAGCGTAGCCACGCGGAGCAGGTAATTCGCTGGAACGCGCGAACCGTCGCCGAACGCCTTCGGGTACTGGCCGATGATATTTTGTATCACCGCTTGCCGACCCGTTTCTCGATGGAAAAGCAGATTGGCACGCTGGAGAAAATCGCCAGGCAGCATCCGGACAATCCGGTGGGGCAATTTTGCTACTGGCACTTCAGCCGTATTGCCCGCGTGCTACGGACCCAGCGTCCGCTGTATGCCCGTGACTTAATGGCTGACAAGCAGCGTCGGTTGCCGCTGATCCCTGCCCTGAAAAACTACCTGTCGTTGAAATCCCCAGCGCTGCGCAATGCCGGACGCATCAGCGTTATGTTGAGTATCGCCAGCCTGATGGGCAGCGCCTTACACCTGCCAAAGCCTTACTGGATTTTGATGACAGTCCTGTTTGTTACGCAAAATGGCTACGGGGCGACCCGGGTGCGCATCTTACACCGTTCCGTAGGTACGCTCGTTGGACTGGTTATTGCCGGCGTCACGTTGCACTTTCATATTCCCGAAGGTTTCACGCTGGCGGCCATGCTGCTGATCACCCTGGTGAGCTATCTGATCATCCGTAAAAACTACGGCTGGGCTACCGTCGGTTTTACGGTAACGGCGGTATACACCCTGCAACTGCTGACGCTGAACGGGGAAGAGTTTATCGTGCCGCGGTTTGTCGATACGGTCATTGGCTGCTTAATCGCCTTTGGCGGCACGCTCTGGCTGTGGCCACAGTGGCAGAGCGGTCTGCTGCGTAAGAACGCCCACGATGCGTTAGAAGCCGACCAGGAGGCCATTCGTCTGATCCTCAGCAACGATCCACAGGCCACGCCGCTGGCGTATCAACGCATGCGCGTCAACCAGACACAAAACACGCTGTTCAACTCGCTGAACCAGGCAATGCAGGAGCCAGGATTTAACTCGCACTACCTTGCAGATATGAAACTGTGGGTCACGCACAGCCAGTTCATCGTCGAACACATCAACGCGATGACCACGCTGGCAAGGGAACATACGATGCTGACGCCGGATTTGGCACAGCGGTATCTGGAGTCCTGTGAAATTGCACTCCAGCGCTGTCAGCAGCGGCTGGAATATGATGGGCCGGGAAGCTCGGGAGATGTGAATATTCTCGAAGCGCCAGAGATGCTGTCCCATGGTCCGTTAAGCACCCTTGAGCAGCATCTGCAGCGGGTTCTTGGGCATCTGAACACCATGCATACCATTTCGTCGGTAGCATGGCGTCAGCGACCGCACCACGGGATCTGGCTGAGCCGCCGACTACGGGACATGAAGGGTTAAGAGATTTGCCGGATGCGCTACGCTTATCCGGCCAACGAATCACACCTTACCCTGTAGGCCGGATAAGGCGCGCGCGCCGCCATCCGGCAATCAGCCCACCACCTTCGCTACCGCCTGCGCGAAACGCTGCATCCCTTCATCGATATCCGCCTGCTCCACCACCAGCGACGGCGCGAAACGCATCACGTCCGGCCCGGCGTTCAGCACCATCACCCCTTCGTGTGCGGCGGCATAGAGGAAATCGCGCGCCCGGCCTTTAAACTGCGGCTTCAGCTCGGCGCCAATCAGCAGCCCCATCCCGCGAATATCGCTGAAAATATCGAACTGTTGATCAATCTTGTGCAAATGCTGGACAAACGCCTGACGCCGGGCCTGAATGCCTCCCAGCACGTCCGGCGTGTTGATGATATCAAACGCTGCCCCCGCTACCGCGCAGGCCAGCGGGTTACCGCCGTAGGTGGAGCCGTGCGAACCCACGTGGAACGCGGAGGCAATCTCCTGAGTGGTCAACACCGCACTTACCGGGAAGCCGCCACCGAGCGCCTTCGCGCTGGTGAGGATATCCGGCGTCACGCCGTAGTGCATATAGGCAAACAAATCGCCGGTACGCCCCATCCCGCTCTGCACTTCATCAAATACCAACAGCGCCTGGTGCTGGTCACAAAGTTCACGCAAACCTTGCAGGAATTCCGGCGTTGCCGCAGTGACGCCGCCCTCTCCCTGAATAGGCTCAACCACCACCGCGCAGGTGTGATCGTCCATCACCGCTTTGACCGCATGCAGATCGTTAAACGGGACATGGATGATATCCGCCGGTTTTGGCCCAAAGCCGTCGGAGTATTTCGGCTGCCCACCAACGGATACGGTAAACAGCGAACGGCCGTGAAACGCATTATGGAAGGCAATGATTTTGGTTTTGAACGGGCTATGACGCACGCAGGCATAGTGGCGCGCCAGCTTAAAGGCGGTTTCGTTGGCTTCAGTACCGGAGTTCATGAACAGCACGCGCTCGGCAAAGGTCGCATCAATGATTTTACGGCCTAAGCGCAACGCCGGTTCGTTGGTAAAAACGTTGCTGGTATGCCACAGGGTTTCACCCTGGGTTTTTAACGCCTCAACCAATGCCGGATGGCAATGCCCTAACGCGGTCACTGCAATGCCGCCCGCGAAATCAACATACTCTTTGCCCTGTTGATCCCACACTCGACTCCCTTTTCCTTTTACCGGGATAAACTCAGCCGGTGCATAAATCGGCAGAATCACTTCATCGAATGTCGCGCGCGTAATTGCAGTTTGTTCAGTTGCCATGTCATTACCACCCTGTTAAGCAGAAACGCCAGTGAAATTATAATCACAAAATATGAATAAAAAATCACTGAATAGCAACTACAAATCAGCGATTGAGAAAATTAGCCAGCAGCTGATGCCCCTGTTCGCTGAGAATACTCTCCGGGTGAAACTGTACGCCTTCCATATCCCACTCGCGGTGACGAATGCCCATAATCTCCTGCGTTTCACTCCAGGCTGTCACCTCAAAGCACTCGGGAAGCGTCTCAGGGGCAACCACCAGAGAGTGGTAGCGCGTCACCGTTAATGGGTTAGCGAGTCCCTGAAAAACACCCTGCCCGGTATGGGTAATCGGCGAGGTTTTACCGTGCATCACTTTAGCCGCCCGAACTACGCTCGCGCCAAAGGCCTGCGCCATCGCCTGGTGGCCAAGACAAACACCCAACAAGGGGAGCTTACCGGCGAAATGACGAATAACCTCCAGTGAGATACCGGCGTCATCCGGCGTGCATGGCCCAGGGGAAATCACGATTTTTTGCGGGTTCAGCGCGTCGATTTGCGCCAGCGTCAGCTCGTCGTTGCGCCGGACAAGGACATCAGCGCCCAGTTCGCAGAAGTATTGGTACAGGTTCCAGGTAAAAGAATCATAGTTATCAATAAGCAGGATCATGGCGGCTCCGGTACATAAGAACCGCGCTATTCTACTCAGTTTCCGGGGCTTCGCTTACCACTTTACGAAATATCGCCCGCAGTGCAGACAGGTCACCCATCGCCCCGCTCTGATTAGCCTGATTCCACTCCTCAACCGGAATGCCATCCCAGCTCAGCATATACCCGGCATGAATCGCTAACTGTTCGAAGAAAATACGCTGCGCCAGGCCACTGCCAATGCGAAACGGATGCAGCACATTGATTTCGCAATAATAGTGGGCAAGACGATCGACAAACTTGTCTTCCGGTAATCCCACCAGCCAGGACTCATCTTCCAGGTCCTGCATCAGCGCATTGCCCTCTTTCTCGATATAGGCGAAATGGCAAAAGCGAGTATCGCCCTGGTAAATATCGACTTCACGCAGGTGTCCCGCCCAGTCAAAAATATCCCGATACAGCTGACGATGAATGGCGCACAGGTGCGGTAAGCCCCGTTTAAGCGGCCCCAATTCGATAGTTGCCGCACGCAGCGCTGTCAGTTCATAAGCAGCCTGCGCCAAACGCTGCGCCTGATGAATCCCCAGACGGTTACGCATGACATTCAGGCCCGGATATAAATACGGGTCGCGACCATCACCGAATTTATCGCTCATAGTGCCTCCTCAGCTCTTCAAGACGCGCCAGGGCGTCTTCAGCACTCAGAGTAACCCGTGGAATATCTACGCCTTCCAGCCGTCGGCTGGCCTGGAAATTGGCGTTTCGCCGTTGTTCCCACAGCCTGGACTTTTGTTTATCGGTGAGTTTTTTCACGTGACCTCCCTGAATGAGCCGACACTTGCCACAAGTATAAGCAGCAATTTCGGGTTACGCAGAGAGAGGGGTGAACGCGGGCAAGAACTACCCGCGCAAGATACGATTACGGCAGGACTTTAGCAGAAAGGATAACAATCGGTTTTGACGGGACATTCTGGTATGGACCGACATCATGGGTCTGTACCTGAGAGATCTTATCCGCGACATCCATACCTTTCACAACTTTACCGAAAACAGCGTAGCCAAAGTCACGCTGGCCGTGATCGAGGAAAGCGTTATCTGCAATATTGATAAAGAACTGGCTGGTCGCGCTGTCTTTATCCGCTGTACGCGCCATAGCAATCGTGCCGCGAGTGTTACGCAGTCCGTTATCGGCTTCATTCTTGATTGGCGGGTTAGGTTTCTTCTGCTGCATCTGCTCGGTAAAACCGCCGCCCTGCACCATGAAGCCTGGGATCACACGGTGGAACGTGGTGTTGTTATAGAAACCACTGTTGACATAATCGACAAAGTTTTGCACTGAAACCGGGGCTTTCTGACTGTTCAGCTCCAGCTCAATGTTACCAGCAGAGGTTGTCAGCAGAACATGTGGATCACCTTTTGCTGCCAGTGCTGCGGGGGAGAGAGCAGAAAGAGCGAGAACAGCTGCAACAGCCGCCAGAGTCGATTTGAGCATGAGAATTCCTTAACAAGAGCAGAAATGAAGCAAGTGAATTGATTCTAAAGAGCCTTCAAGGACAAGGCCATCCCTTTACTTAATTTTACGTACCTGAAACAAATGTAACCTCATGGCTGCAAGTATCAATGTGATCAAGATCACATAGAAAAATGTAACGCGCCAAGTTATTACCAATAAATATTTAAATGCGTCACTAAAACGCCTAAAATCTGCCCGCTCACGGCGCAGTCAATGCGCCTTACACTTCTATACAGGCCAGTCATGACTAACAGCAATCGCATCAAGCTCACATGGATTAGCTTTCTCTCCTACGCCCTGACAGGTGCGTTGGTAATTGTCACCGGGATGGTGATGGGAAACATAGCAGATTACTTCCATTTGCCCGTTTCCAGCATGAGTAACACCTTCACCTTCCTGAATGCCGGCATTCTGATCTCTATCTTTCTGAATGCATGGTTAATGGAAATCGTGCCACTGAAAACCCAGTTGCGCTTCGGCTTTATCCTGATGGTACTGGCCGTTGCCGGACTGATGTTCAGCCATAGCCTGGCCTTGTTCTCCGCCGCCATGTTTGTATTGGGCCTGGTAAGCGGTATCACCATGTCGATTGGTACGTTCCTGGTAACTCAAATGTACGAAGGTCGCCAGCGCGGTTCCCGCCTGCTGTTTACTGACTCCTTCTTCAGCATGGCCGGTATGATTTTCCCAATGGTTGCCGCGTTCCTGTTAGCGCGCAGCATCGAATGGTATTGGGTCTATGCCTGCATCGGCCTCGTATACGTCGCCATTTTCCTGCTGACCTTCGGTTGTGAATTCCCGGCACTGGGTAAACACGCTCAGCAGTCAGACGCGCCGGTAGTAAAAGAAAAATGGGGGATTGGCGTGCTGTTTCTGGCGATCGCTGCACTGTGCTACATCCTTGGTCAGCTGGGTTTTATCTCTTGGGTCCCGGAGTACGCCAAAAGCCTGGGCATGAGCCTGAACGATGCGGGTAAACTGGTCAGCGACTTCTGGATGTCTTACATGGTTGGCATGTGGGCATTTAGCTTTATTCTGCGTTTCTTCGATTTGCAGCGCATCCTGACCGTACTGGCGGGTCTGGCTACCGTCCTGATGTATCTGTTTATCACCGGTACGCCAGAGCATATGCCGTGGTTTATTATGACGCTGGGCTTCTTCTCCAGTGCGATTTATACCACCATCATTACCCTTGGCTCCCAGCAGACGAAGGTCGCCTCACCCAAACTGGTTAACTTCGTTCTGACCTGCGGCACCATCGGCACCATGCTCACTTTCGTCGTCACCGGCCCTATCGTGGCACACAGCGGCCCGCAGGCGGCATTGCAAACAGCTAACGGCTTGTATGCGGTTGTATTCGTGATGTGCTTTATTCTTGGGTTTGTCACGCGCCATCGCCAGCATAACGCCCCAGCAACGCATTAATCTCACTGCCGGATGGTATCCACATCATCCGGCACATTCTCACCCTCCTCTTCTTTCATTGGTCATGTAGGCCAATTCTTACAAAAACCCCTTAATTTGTACGCTATTTATACAAACACGAAAACCCAAATAATTCCGTCACTTATAAAAATGCTGACAAATCAGTTATATACCTCTTAAGGAGTATATAAGGGCGAATTTGATTTGCATCAATAAGCGCGGTTGCTGAATCGTTAAGGTAGGCAGTAATAGAAAAGAAATCGAGGCAAAAATGAGCAAAGTCAGACTCGCTATTATCGGTAATGGTATGGTCGGCCATCGCTTTATTGAGGATCTTCTTGATAAATCCGACGCTGCCAATTTTGATATTACCGTCTTCTGTGAAGAACCCCGCAAAGCGTACGACCGTGTACACCTGTCTTCCTACTTCTCCCACCACACCGCCGAAGAGCTTTCTCTGGTGCGTGAAGGATTCTACGAGAAGCACGGCGTTAAGGTGTTAGTGGGCGAGCGCGCAATTACCATTAACCGCCAGGAGAAGGTAATCCACTCCAGCGCAGGTCGTACGGTTTACTACGATAAGCTGATCATGGCGACGGGCTCTTACCCGTGGATCCCACCGATTAAAGGTTCGGAAACCCAGGACTGCTTCGTTTACCGCACCATCGAAGACCTCAACGCCATTGAGTCTTGCGCGCGCCGCAGCAAACGCGGTGCTGTTGTCGGCGGTGGTCTACTGGGCCTGGAAGCCGCCGGTGCGCTGAAAAGCCTCGGCGTTGAAACCCACGTGATTGAATTCGCCCCAATGCTGATGGCTGAACAGCTGGATCATATGGGTGGCGAACAGTTACGTCGCAAAATTGAAAGCATGGGCGTGCGTGTGCACACCAGCAAAAACACCAAAGAGATCGTTCAGGAAGGCACCGAAGCGCGCAAAACCATGCGTTTTGCCGACGGTAGCGAACTGGAAGTCGATTTCATCGTCTTCTCTACCGGTATTCGTCCACGCGACAAACTGGCCACCCAGTGCGGTCTGGACGTCGCGCCACGCGGCGGTATCGTCATTAACGACACTTGCCAGACATCTGACCCGGACATCTATGCCATCGGCGAATGCGCCAGCTGGAACAACCGCGTGTATGGTCTGGTCGCTCCAGGCTATAAAATGGCGCAGGTTGCCGTTGACCATATTCTCGAAACTGAAAACGCCTTTGAAGGCGCGGACCTGAGCGCCAAGCTGAAGCTGCTCGGCGTTGACGTCGGCGGTATTGGCGACGCGCATGCGCGCACGCCGGGCGCCCGTAGCTACGTCTATCTCGACGAAAGCAAAGAAGTCTACAAACGCCTGATCGTTAGCGAAGATAACAAAACCCTGCTCGGCGCGGTTCTGGTAGGCGACACCAGCGATTACGGCAATCTGCTGCAACTGGTGCTGAACGCCATCGAACTGCCGGAAAACCCGGATTCACTGATTCTGCCAGCGCACGCGGGCAGCGGTAAGCCGTCTATCGGTGTCGATAAACTGCCGGACAGCGCGCAGATTTGCTCCTGTTTTGACGTCACCAAAGGCATGCTGGTTGCCGCTATCAACAAGGGCTGCCATACCGTTGCGGCGCTGAAAGCGGAAACCAAAGCCGGGACCGGCTGCGGCGGGTGTATCCCGCTGGTAACGCAGGTCCTGAACGCCGAACTGGCGAAACAGGGTATCGAAGTTAACAACAACCTGTGTGAACACTTCCCGTACTCACGTCAGGAACTGTTCCATCTCATCCGCGTAGAAGGCATCAAAACCTTCGAAGAGCTGCTGGCAAAACACGGGAAAGGTTACGGCTGCGAAGTGTGTAAACCTACCGTAGGTTCCCTGCTGGCTTCCTGCTGGAATGAGTACATCCTCAAACCGCAGCACACGCCGTTGCAGGACACCAACGACAACTTCCTGGCGAACATCCAGAAAGACGGTACTTATTCCGTGATCCCGCGCTCTGCGGGTGGCGAAATTACCCCTGAAGGCCTGGTAGCTGTGGGCCGTATCGCGCGTGAATTTAACCTGTACACCAAAATTACCGGTTCTCAGCGTATCGGCCTGTTCGGCGCGCAGAAAGATGACCTGCCGGAAATCTGGCGTCAGCTGATTGAAGCCGGTTTTGAAACCGGTCACGCGTATGCCAAAGCGCTGCGTATGGCAAAAACCTGCGTAGGCAGCACCTGGTGCCGTTACGGCGTCGGCGATAGCGTGGGCTTCGGCGTGGAGCTGGAAAATCGCTACAAAGGCATTCGTACCCCGCACAAAATGAAATTCGGCGTCTCCGGCTGTACCCGTGAATGTGCGGAAGCTCAGGGTAAAGACGTGGGTATCATCGCCACTGAGAAAGGCTGGAACCTGTACGTTTGCGGTAACGGCGGGATGAAACCTCGTCATGCAGACCTGCTGGCAGCGGATATCGATCGCGAAACGCTGCTCAAGTACCTTGACCGTTTCATGATGTTCTACATCCGTACTGCCGACAAACTGACCCGTACCGCACCGTGGTTAGACAATCTGGAAGGCGGTATCGAGTATCTGAAGTCCGTCATCATCGACGACAAGTTGGGCCTGAACCAGCATCTTGAAGAAGAGATGGCCCGTCTGCGTGAAGCTGTGGTGTGTGAGTGGACAGAAACCGTTAACACCCCGTCCGCGCAGGTTCGCTTCAAACACTTTATCAACAGCGAAAAACGCGATCCGAATGTCCAGGTTGTGCCTGAACGTGAACAACATCGTCCGGCCACGCCTTATGAGCGTATCCCGGTGACTCTGGTGGAGGAAAACGCATGAGCCAGTGGAAAAACATCTGCAAAATCGATGACATTCTGCCTGCAACAGGCGTCTGCGCCCTGTTAGGTAACGAGCAGGTTGCGATTTTCCGCCCGTATCACAGCGACCAGGTGTTTGCGATCAGCAACATCGACCCGTTCTTTGAGTCCAGCGTGCTTTCTCGTGGGCTGATTGCTGAACATCAGGGCGAATTGTGGGTTGCCAGCCCGCTGAAAAAACAGCGTTTTCGCTTAAGCGACGGTCTGTGCATGGAAGACGAACAGTTCTCCGTGAAACATTACGAAGCGCGAGTGAAAGACGGCACGGTGCAACTGCGCGGTTAATTAATTTTGGGAGGCGCAACGCCTCCCCTTTTTTGACGTATTTGTAGGTCTTTTATTAGTAGGCCTGATAAGCGTAGCGCCATCAGGCAATTGCACAAGCACATTGCCGGATGGCGGCATAAATGCCTTATCCGGCCTACGGTTACGATTTCTTTTTATTGTTTGTACTTCAAGGATAATCAACACATGTTCACAGACACTATCAATAAGTGTGCGGCTAACGCTGCGCGCATCGCACGCCTGTCGGCTAATAACCCGCTCGGATTCTGGATCAGTTCGGCAATGGCGGGAGCCTATGTGGGTCTCGGCATCATTCTTATTTTCACCCTCGGTAATCTGCTCGACCCGTCCGTTCGTCCTCTTGTGATGGGTGCAACCTTTGGTATCGCCTTAACGCTGGTCATTATTGCCGGTTCGGAACTGTTTACCGGTCACACCATGTTTCTGACACTCGGCGTCAAAGCAGGCACCATCAGCCACGGTCAGATGTGGGCAATCCTGCCAAAAACCTGGCTGGGTAACCTGGTCGGTTCCGTGTTTGTCGCTCTGCTTTACAGCTGGGGTGGCGGTAGCCTGCTGCCGGTCGATACCAGCATCGTCCATTCGGTTGCTCTGGCGAAAACGACCGCGCCTGCAATGGTTTTGTTCTTTAAAGGCGCACTGTGTAACTGGTTGGTTTGTCTGGCAATCTGGATGGCAATCCGTACCGAAGGCGCGGCAAAATTCCTCGCTATCTGGTGGTGTCTGCTGGCGTTTATCGCTTCCGGCTACGAGCACTCCGTTGCCAACATGACGCTGTTTGCCCTCTCCTGGTTCGGCCACCACAGCGAAGCCTATACCCTGTCAGGAATTGGTCATAACCTGCTGTGGGTGACACTCGGTAATACTTTGTCCGGTGTCGTATTCATGGGATTGGGTTATTGGTATGCTACGCCAAAATCGGAGCGTCCGGCTCCGGCAAAAATCAATCAGCCAGAGGCTGCTGCCAATAATTAAGGGGTAATGTCGTGGATCATTTGCCTATATTTTGTCAACTACGTGACCGCGACTGCTTGATCGTCGGCGGTGGTGATGTCGCAGAACGCAAAGCGCGGTTACTGCTGGAAGCGGGCGCCCGTTTAACGGTTAATGCGCTGGCGTTTATTCCGCAGTTCAAAGTATGGGCAGATGAAAACATGCTGACGCTGGTTGAGGGGCCGTTCGATGAGTCCCTGCTCGACACCTGCTGGTTGGCTATTGCCGCCACCGATGACGATGCCGTCAACCAAAGCGTCAGCACCGCCGCAGAATCACGTCGTATCTTCTGCAACGTGGTCGATGCGCCAAAAGCAGCCAGTTTTATCATGCCCTCCATTATCGACCGCTCACCGCTGATGGTGGCGGTCTCCTCCGGCGGGACATCGCCAGTGCTGGCCCGTCTGCTGCGTGAAAGGCTTGAATCCGTACTGCCTCAGCATCTGGGCCAGGTCGCGCAGTATGCCGGCAAGTTGCGCTCCCGAGTGAAGCAACAGTTTGCCAGCATGGGTGAACGTCGCCGCTTCTGGGAAAAATTGTTCGTGAATGACCGCCTGGCGCAGTCGTTGGCGAACAATGACCTGAAAGCCGTCGAGGAAACCACTGAGCAAATGCTCAGCGAACCGCTGGATCACCGTGGTGAAGTGGTGCTGGTTGGCGCCGGTCCTGGCGATGCCGGCCTGCTGACGCTGAAAGGGCTACAGCAGATCCAGCAAGCGGATGTCGTGGTCTATGACCGTCTGGTTTCCGACGATATCATGAACCTTGTACGCCGCGATGCAGACCGAGTGTTCGTCGGTAAACGTGCGGGCTATCACTGCGTACCGCAGGAAGAGATCAACCAGATCCTGCTGCGTGAAGCACAACAGGGCAAGCGCGTGGTACGACTGAAAGGTGGCGACCCGTTCATCTTTGGCCGCGGTGGCGAAGAGCTGGAAACGCTGTGCCATGCCGGTATCCCATTCTCTGTAGTGCCGGGTATTACCGCAGCCTCCGGTTGTTCTGCCTATTCCGGCATTCCACTGACCCATCGTGATTACGCTCAGAGCGTGCGTCTGGTTACCGGACACCTGAAAACCGGCGGTGAGCTGGACTGGGAAAACCTGGCAGCAGAGAAACAAACGCTGGTGTTCTACATGGGGCTGAACCAGGCGGCCACGATTCAGGAAAAATTGATCGAATTTGGCATGCAGCCCGATATGCCCGTCGCCCTGGTAGAAAACGGTACCTCCGTGAAACAGCGTGTCGTCAATGGCGAGCTGACTCAGCTAGGAGAGTTGGCGCAACAGGTTGAAAGCCCAGCGTTAATTATTGTTGGTCGTGTGGTAGGCCTTCGCGATAAGCTGAACTGGTTCTCAAACCATTAATTGAATGCAAATAAATGCCCTGACTCTCAGGGCATTTATTTTCTCGTTTATTATTCATGATTTATTCTCAAACCTGAATTAAGAAAGACTAAACTCATTCACCAACAAAATGAATCTGCGCTCTAATTTATAAAAAACACGTAAAATACCCTATTTATATCCGTACAACCCATAAATCTAATTCACATCCTAAATAATACATGACCATTGAGTAATTTGACGAAGCACGGTCATTCAGTGGCAAAATAATAAATTACCTCGAAATAAATTTATGCCTTCAATGGCATATTTTGTGCGTATTTATTTAAGGATGTCGATTATGCAAAGGAAAAAACTCATTGCTGTGGGTATTGCTCTTGCGTTGCAAACTTACTATCTCCCGGCGATAGCCGCAGATAGTAGCGACGATGACAATGATTGCCCTACTGATATATCCGTATTATCAAAAGCCGAACGTAACAAACTCTCCGCACGCTGCCTGGCAGATTATACAGAACAAGACAATCACTGGGGATGGGTCGCGGGTGGTGTCGCTGCGCTAACAGCTGGTGTAGCGATAGGTATCGATAACAATGGCGGCGGCCATTCCCACCATAATGATACTCCGGCAACCCCATCAGATAATGGCGATGTAACGCCCACGCCTCCTGACGACGATAGCGGCGATGTAACGCCCACACCTCCCGACGACGATGGCGGCGATGTAACGCCCACACCTCCCGACGACGATGGCGGCGATGTAACGCCCACACCTCCCGATGACGATGGCGGTGATGTAACGCCCACGCCTCCCGACGACGATGGCGGCGATGTAACACCTACACCACCTGATGATACCTCTGTTATTACCTTCAGTAACGGCGTCACCATCGATAAAGGCCTGAACACACTGACATTTGACGGCATCAAGCTGGATAGCGGCACGGACCTCGGCGGCGCCGTATGGAATTACGTCGAACAGGATGATCGGTGGCAGATCGCATTACAAGACGGTAAAACGCTGCTGGTTTCCGACTGGAAAGTGACCGATGAGAATGCCGCCGTCATTGAAGGTACGGTACAAGGAAGCGGCCTGTACTGGAAATATGACAACCAGGGATACCTGATCGTTGCCGATGACCAGACAACCGTCGTCGCTGGCGATGACGCTTCAAATACTGCCGATCGCGGGGTTGATACCCGTGGTGAAGGTAAAACTGGCGTCATCATCTCCGGCGATCGGACAAGCAACGCGTTAAGCGGTGATTCCTCCGTCAGCGATGGTGCGGTCGGCATCGTCATTACCGGTGACAACACCACCAATACGATTTCAGGACAAAGCACCGTCGACGGCGCAACCGGCGCGCTGATTTCAGGTAACGGCACCACCACCCGCATTTCCGGTGGCATTGACGTCACAGGTGGCGGCACCGGCATGGTGATCGATGGCAACGAAACCACGGTGGCGAATACCGGCACCTCTAACATCAGCGGTCAAGGTTCAACCGGCTCCATCGTCAATGGCGACAACTCGCACGTTATCAACGATGGTGAACTCTATGTGGCCGACGGCGCTACCGGGGCAAAGATTACCGGTGATGATGTCCTCATCGACAATAAAGGCGATACCACCGCCAGCGGCGCAGGTTCTACCGGGCTATTTATTGACGGCGACAACGCAACCATTAACAGCGAAGGGAAGCAGGATATTTCCGGCGGCGCAACGGGCATCCTGATTAACGGCAACAGCGCCACCTTCGATAATATCGGCACCACCGATGTCAGCGGCGCAGGCTCTATCGGTATCAGCATCACCGGCGACAAAACGCGCATTACTAACGATGGCGAACTAAACGTTACCGACGGCGCGACCGGAGCCAAAATGACCGGTGATGGTGCGGTGATTGATAACACCGGCGACTCAACGGTATCCGGCGCGGGGTCTACCGGACTGTACATTGCAGGTAATAAGGCGCTGGTTATTGGCGAAGGAGATCAAACCATTGCGCAGGGCGCAACGGGTACCGTCATTGCGGGCGATAATTCCCGAATCGCGAATACGGGTGATATCACCGTGGATGGCGCGGGCTCGATCGCTGCAGTCATTGATGGAAATAATAATAGCCTGACTCAGGCAGGTGACATACTAGTCACCAACGGCGCGACGGGTATCGTCACTGACGGGTCGGGTAACGAAATCAAAAACACCGGCAACGCGACCGTGCGCGATGCAAACTCCGTGGGTTTTGTGATCGATGGTGAAAGAAATGTCTTTAATAATAAAGGGAATATCGACGTCAGCCTGAATGGTACTGGCGCAAAAATGAGTGGCGACTCGTCACAGGCGACGCTGGATGGTGATATCAATGTGACCGCTGTCGAGGACAGCAACGGCCTATACCGTGGTGCACAGGGCCTCGATATGGCGGGTGATAACAATACGCTGAATATTACCGGCAACGTCACAATCAGCGGTGACTATGACGCAGATAGCCAGATGGCCAGCAACAGCGATACCCTCCAGGGAATCACCGTCAGCGGCACGAACAATCAGGTGGATCTAACCGGCTCGCTTAACATCAATGTTAGCGATGTGAGCACGGTAAGTGGACAGTGGCTGGATACATACGGCCTCACGGTCAAAGGTGATGGCAATACCGTCAATCTGATGGGCGGTATTGATATCAACTACGCCGAAAATGGCGATGGCGAAGTATCGTCTGTTACAGGCATAAATATAGACGGAGCTAGCAGTGTCACATTAAGCGGTGAGTCCACATTGAATATCACCACCCTCCCCGGCGGCTCAGTGACACTGGCCAATGTACAAAACGGCGGCAGCTTAACGTTAGACCAAAACTCTGTAATTAAAATCACAGAAACAGTTTTGCCCAGTGAGCATTACACCTACAACGCAATATTAACCGCAAAAGGCCAGGGTTCATCGATCGATAATCAGGGAGCCATCGTTGATGACGGCGCTGTCGCCCTATTATTCGCCCGCAGCGGCGCACAGGCAAAAAACAGTGGCGATATTAGCGCCTATGCCACAAGCGGTCATGACAACCGTAATGCAATCACTGCGGCTACCGATCAAGGATCGATAGTTAGCAACGCAGCGGGAGGATCAATCACGCTGGTATCGTCACTAACCCCTGGCAGCGATGGAGGAATAGGAACCTTCCCGCTGATTTGGTACAGCAATACGCTGTACGCCATGCTGGCGGAAAACTACGGCGAAGTGAGCAACGAGGCAGGCGCCACAATAAATCTCCAGGGGGCGGGGGTCTATGGCGTATCCGCCAGTAAAGGGACGGCCCTCAATGCCGGAGATATTTACCTGGACGGCTTCGTCCCGACGCTGAACGACGATAATACCGTCGCCAGCAAAAGCTACTGGTCACCATCACAACTCTATCTGACCAGCTCGGCAATGGTGGCAGGCACCACCGACGGTGGTTATGGCGATGCAACCGCCACCAATACAGGCACCATTACCGTCAATAATGCGGGCTTCGGTATGATGGCACTTAACGGCGGCACAGCCATTAACCAGGGCACTATTAACCTGACCGCCGATGCAGGCGTCACCAAAACCGATGATAACCAACTGGTGGGCATGGCGGCGCTGAATGGTGGCATCGTGATTAACGACACCACAGGGACCATCAATATTGATGCCAATTACGGCAAGCCTTTCCTGACTGACAGCAAAAGTACCGTGGTTAACTACGGTACGGTCTGTTATGACAGCAACTGCCAGGGCAGCGACGACTACAACCCAACCGACAGCAACGTTTCCCTTACTTTTGCTGATGGCGATGTCATTACCGCCGCAGGCGAAACGCTTACCGGCGAAACCATCATTACCAATCCGATAGCAACGGAAACCGTACACATTAGCAACGCGGGCACCGTCAGCGGCGGCAAGGTCATCGTTAAAAATTACGGCGATTTAACCAATGCCGACACCGGCAGCATCAGCAGCGTCAGTATTGCAACAGGCGGCACCTATACCAACGAAGGTACAACAGCGGCAGTCTCCGTTGACGGCGGTATCTTCAACAATACAGGCACCGTGACCGGGAAAACCGGCACCACCGTCGCAGGTTCCATTATCAACAACAGCGGGTCCATGAACACGGTTGAGCAATGGTCCAGCACCATGAACAATACCGGCATCGTGACGGACTGGACCGGCGCATCGGGTGGTGCGGTACTGAACAACAACGCTGGCGGCGAAGTCGATAAACTCAAATTTACCGCTGCCGCAACCGTCAATAACGCGGGTGCCATTAATAACGGCACCGTCGATAAAAACGGTACGCTCAATAATCTTGAAGGCGGCGTGATGACGCTGGCAGATAACGCCCTGTGGTCCGGTGCCTTCAATAACTGGGGGACAGTGAACAGCGATGCCGATATCGCCACCGGCGGGAGCGGGCACACGCTGTACAACGGCAGCACTGGCGTCATTAACGGGCAGGTCACTACCTCGAAAAATAATGGCGGCAGTAAAGCCATTAACGACGGCACCATCAACATTGATAAAACTAACAATGTGGCGATGTCCGCGCACGGCAGCGCGAAGATGGTCAATAATGGCACTATCAATGTAGGTACAGTAGGCACCACGCAAACCGGCATGGTCGGGATGCAACTGGAATCAGATGCCAAATCCGATGCGGTGATCGAAAATAACGGCACCATCAATATTTACGCCAGCAACTCCTACGCCTTCAGCCAGTTGGGCAGTAACGGCCATATCGTCAACAACGGCACGGTCTACATTGATGACAACGTGACTGGCTCCGGCTTTATCAAGCAGGATGGTAAAACCATTGAAGGCAGCGGCGAAAACGGTGATGGTACGGAAGTGCATTATGTTGACTTCACGGCCCCCACGGAACCTGCTATTACCGATGGCACGACAACCGTTACCACCAGCGACAGTGCAGATTCATCGGCCACCAACAACCTGTCGGGCTATGTGGTCGGAACCAGCGCTGATGGCAGCGCCGGTAAGTTGATGGTCAGCAATGCCAGCATGAACGGCGTGGAGATTAACACCGGTTTTACCGCAGGTACTGCCGACACCACCGTCAGCTTTGACAACGTGGTCGAGGGCAGCAACCTGTCCGACGCAGGTGCCATTCAGTCCACCTCCGTGGTGTGGAATGCACAGGGCAGCACCGATGCCAGCGGCAACGTTGACGTCACCATGACCAAAAACGCCTATGCCGATGTGGCGACCGATAGTTCCGTCAGTGACGTGGCGCAGGCGCTCGACGCCGGTTACACCAACAACGAGCTGTACACCAGCCTCAACGTTGGCTCCACCGCTGAACTGAACAACGCGCTTAAGCAGGTGAGCGGCAGTCAGGCAATCACCGCATTCCGTGAAGCCCGCGTGCTAAGCAACCGCTTTACCATGCTGGCCGATGCCGCGCCGCAAATTAAAGATGACCTGGCGTTCAACGTCGTAGCGAAAGGCGACCCGCGCGCTGAGTTGGGCAACGATACCCAGTACGACATGCTGGCATTACGTCAGTCGTTGGATCTCACCGCCAGCCAGAATCTGACGCTGGAGTATGGTATCGCGCGCCTGGACGGTGACGGTTCGAAGACCGCGGGCGACAATGGCCTGACCGGCGGCTACAGCCAGTTCTTTGGTCTGAAGCACAGCATGGCGTTTGATGAAGGTCTGGCGTGGAAGAACAGCCTGCGTTATGACGTACACAACCTCGACAGCAGCCGTTCTGTCTCTTATGGCGACACCAACAAGGTGGCGGATTCCAACGCACGTCAGCAGTATCTTGAGTTCCGCAGCGAAGGGGCGAAAACCTTCACCATGCTCAACGATACGTTGAAAGTCACGCCGTACGCCGGGGTGAAATTCCGTCATACGCTGGAAGGCAGCTATAAAGAGCGTAGTGCGGGTGATTTCAACCTGTCGATGAACTCTGGCAGCGAAACCGCTGTGGATTCCATTGTCGGAATGAAGTTCGACTATACCGGTGAAAATGGCTGGAGCGCCAGCGCCACGCTGGAAGGCGGTCCGAACCTGAGCTACAGCAAGAGCCAGCGTACTGCGTCACTGCAAGGTGCCGCAGGCCAGTCCTTTGGCGTAGACGACGACCAAAAAGGCGGAGGCGTCAACGGCCTGGCGACGGTCGGCGTGAAATACAGCGCCGAAGACGCCAGCCTGAATCTGGACGCTTACCAGTGGAAAGAGGACAACATCAGCGATAAAGGCTTTATGTTGAATTTCAGAAAAACATTTCGCTAATTAATTAAATCCGCAGCCTGGTATTATTTATTAATACCAGGCTTTTTTATTTAAATTCAATTCACTAATCGTATGTTTTATATATAAATCGACATGTCCTTTTCTGGACTACTTAAATTTTATGTTAGTTGATATCTTATCCGGCGAAAAATGGACTTCATCCATTTATAAATAGATATCTAACAAGGATTTTGACATGTTTAAATTTGCAAAAATCACCTTAGTTGCTGGTGTTCTGGCTACGCTGACCGCGTGCACTGGTCATATCGAAAACACAAAAAATAACTGCAGCTACAATTATTTCCTGCATCCAGCAATTTCGATTTCAAAAATTATTGGTGGCTGTGGCCCGGCTGCGAATCAGTAATAGAAGCGATTGCGCAGATACAAAAAAACCGGGAACTTCCCGGTTTTTTTAACAACACAGAGCGCATTACGGCTTGGCGACAAAACCAATCGCTTCGTAAACGGCTTTCAGCGTAACAGATGCGCGGGCGCTGGCTTTTTCCGCACCTTCTTTCATCACTTTCTGCAGGAAAGCTTCATCGTTACGGAAACGGTGATAGCGTTCCTGAAGCTCGGTCAGCATACCGGAAACGGCCTCTGCGACTTCACCTTTCAGATGACCATACATTTTGCCTTCGAAGTGCTGTTCCAGCTCCGGAATGCTCTTACCGGTGACGGCGGAGAGAATATCCAGCAGGTTGGAAACACCCGCTTTGTTCTGCACGTCGTAGCGTACAACCGGCGGCTCTTCGGAGTCGGTCATCGCACGTTTGATTTTTTTAACCACAGATTTCGGATCTTCCAGCAGACCGATCACGTTGTTACGGTTGTCATCCGACTTGGACATTTTCTTCGTCGGCTCCAGCAGCGACATCACGCGCGCGCCGGATTTAGGAATGAACGGCTCAGGCACTTTGAAGATGTCGCCATACAGGGCATTAAAGCGCTGGGCGATATCGCGGCTCAGTTCCAGATGCTGTTTCTGATCTTCGCCAACCGGTACCTGGTTGGTCTGATACAACAGGATGTCTGCCGCCATCAGTACCGGATAATCAAACAGACCGGCGTTGATGTTCTCCGCATAGCGCGCGGATTTGTCTTTGAACTGGGTCATACGGCTCAGTTCGCCGAAGTAGGTGTAGCAGTTCAGCGCCCAACCTAACTGTGCATGCTCCGGTACGTGAGACTGCACGAAAATGGTGCTTTTTTCAGGATCGATACCGCATGCCAGATACAGCGCCAGCGTATCGAGCGTTGCTTTACGCAGCTGCTGAGCATCCTGACGAACGGTGATGGCATGTTGGTCAACGATGCAGTAGATGCAATGGTAGTCATCCTGCATGCTCACCCACTGACGCAGCGCACCCATATAGTTGCCAATGGTCAATTCACCTGAGGGCTGTGCGCCACTAAAAACGATGGGCTTAGTCATTTTTTGATTCCTGATTTTCGCTATGCGGAAGCCCGAGAGCGGGCAGTAGTTCATTAATACGGTCGTAAATAACGTCGGGCTGACTCAGCGCGATCGACTCGCCGTAGTTGTAGCCATAGGTCAGGCCAACGGACGGACAGCCAGCAGCTTTTGCCGCCTGAATATCATT
Organism: Citrobacter sp. Cpo069; assembly: GCF_030332785.1. NCBI lineage: Bacteria > Pseudomonadati > Pseudomonadota > Gammaproteobacteria > Enterobacterales > Enterobacteriaceae > Citrobacter > Citrobacter sp. Cpo069. Next base: position 415,684 of record NZ_JAOWHD010000046.1, on the reverse strand, counting down.
GCGTGAATCCCCTACGAAGAGCATTTGCTCAGGCTTGATGCCAAGCTTACTTGCCACCAGCAGCAGCGGATCCGGATGCGGTTTTTTATTCTGCACGTCGTCACCACCGATGACCACGCTAAAGTACCTGGCGATATCTAATGCTTCGAGCAATGGCGCGACAAACGGGGTCGGTTTGTTGGTCACCAGACCCAGCGGCAATCCTTTCGCATGCAGCGCGCCCAGCGTGTCGGCAACATCAGGGAACAGGAATGTCCCCTCTTCTGCGACATCGCCGTAGTATCTGTCGAACAGCTTACGCAAAATACGTACCTGCTCCTCGGCGGGAATATCATCATCAACGGGCGGTTTACCCATCGTTTTACGTAATGTTGCGCGCTCCTGACGGGACCACGCCAGCGCGCGCTCCATCAGTACATCTGCACCGTTACCAATCCAGGTGATAACGCGTTCTTCTCCGGCAACCGGCAGTTCCAGCGCATACAGCGCCATGTCCACCGCTGCGGCTAATCCCGGCGCACTGTCGACCAGCGTGCCGTCGAGGTCAAATGCAGCGCCCCGAATATCCTGAAACTTATCCATGACTTACCTTCGCCAGTTCATTGCGCATTTCATCAATGACTTTTTTGTAGTCTGGTTGGTCGAAAATGGCGGAGCCTGCAACAAACATATCTGCGCCTGCCGCGGCAATTTCACCAATGTTATTCACTTTGACGCCACCGTCCACTTCGAGGCGGATATCGTAGCCAGATTCATCAATACGACGACGCACTTCGCGCAGCTTATCCAGCGTTTGTGGGATGAAGGACTGTCCGCCAAAGCCTGGGTTAACGGACATCAGCAGGATCACATCGAGCTTATCCATGACGTAGTCCAGATAGCTCAGCGGTGTTGCCGGGTTGAACACCAGGCCCGCTTTACAGCCATGCTCTTTGATCAGCTGTAAAGTGCGATCGACATGCTCGGAGGCTTCCGGATGAAAAGTAATGATGCTGGCGCCAGCGGCGGCGAAGTCCGGGACAATCCGATCGACCGGTTTCACCATCAGGTGAACATCAATCGGGGCGGTGATGCCATATTTACGCAGCGATTTCAGTACCATCGGTCCGATGGTCAGGTTCGGTACATAGTGATTGTCCATGACGTCGAAGTGCACGACATCGGCACCGGCAGTCAGCGCTCTCGCGGTGTCCTCACCCAGGCGGGCAAAATCAGCCGACAGAATTGAGGGGGCGATCAAATACTGTTTCATCCGCTTCTCCTTGAGATTTATTTCTTCGCAGGCGTTACGACTCCTGGTTTATACAGTGCCAGCAGTTCGTTCACCTTTTTACGCGTGCCGCCATTGCTGCTTATGCTGCGCCGCACTTTGACCTGAAAATGTTTCGCCGCTCGGTACCATTCACGGGTATCGGGCGTATCGTGGTTCGAAATTAACACCGGGATCTGCTTACTGACCAGCTTTTCTGCCATCTCGGCCAAATGCGCCTGCTCTTTCGGGCTAAAGCTGTTGGTGTGATACGCAGTGAAATTTGCCGTCGCCGAAAGCGGTGCATAAGGCGGGTCACAATAGACCACAGAGTTGCTATCCGCACGGTTCATGCACTCTTCATAGGAGAGGCAATGGAACTCCGCATTCTGCGCTTTCTCAGCAAAATGGTACAACTCAGCTTCCGGGAAGTAAGGTTTTTTATAACGCCCAAACGGGACGTTAAACTCGCCGCGCAGGTTATAACGGCACAATCCGTTGTAACCAAAGCGGTTCAGATACAAGAACAGCACTGCTCTGCGGAACGGATCCTCGCTGGCATTAAATTCTTCTCTGAACCGATAGTACACCTCAGCCTGATTGGTTTCAGGCATAAACAGCTCACGCGAAGCCTGCACATACTCATCGGTACGCGTCTTCACGATGTTATAGAGACTGATAAGGTCGCTGTTGATATCGGCAAGAATATAACGAGAAAAGTCGGTGTTGAGAAACACCGACCCGGCACCCACGAAAGGTTCAATCAGGCACTCACCCTGAGGTAAATGCCGTTTGATATCATCAAGCAGGGGGTATTTCCCCCCTGCCCATTTCAAAAAAGCGCGATTTTTTTTCATGCTGACTAACTAATTACACCTTCTCCGGCTGTGGAGAAAGCTCCGACAGCATCCTGCGCTTTAGTCTTTGTCCCGCAATTGGGCGAAACATCAAACCATTGCAGAACATATCCTATCTTACTTCAAATCGGCCTGAACCTGATGCAGCGGTTTTGCCCACGGGTTTTTCGCCTGAATATCAGCGGGTAACGTAGACACTGCACGCTTCGCATCTTCTTTAGACGCATACACGCCTGTCACCAGAACATACCACGGTTGACCGTTACGCGTCGTCTGGTACACCACGTAGTTCTTCAGGTTTTCTTTCTTCGCCCAACCGTTCAGGTTGTCGTAGTTAGAAGAACTGCTGAGCTGCAGCGTGTAATGGCTGGACGGCGCAGATTTTAACGCTCCAACATTACCTGCACTTTTCGCTCCGCCAGCAACAGGCGTTGTCGTTGTTGCTGTCGCCGTTGGCGCAGGCGTTGCGGTCTGCGTTGGCGTCGCAGTTGCTTTCGGCTCAGCGGTCGCTTTCGGCGTAGCGGTTACCACAGGTGCTTTAGTTGTGGTGGTCGGCGCGGTAGCAGTTACGGTTGGTTTTGCCTGAGCAACAGGTTTCGGCTCTGTCGGCGTCGCTTTCACCGTAGTTTGCGGTTTGCTCTTCGGCTCAATAACGGCCTGTTTACGTTCCTGGCGCGTAGCAGCAGGACGCTCAGTCGTTTCCGTTTTCGCCGTCTGGCGCGCAGCATTACCATTACGCATCGGCGCAACGGTCGCAGGTTCGGTCGGCAGCGTAGAGTTAACCACGGCGTTGTTAACCTGCTCCTGACCCTGCGGTTGTGTCAGAGCATTGTTCAAATCGCCCTGCACTTCAACACGCTGCTGGCCTTCGGTTGCCGCAGGTGCCTGACCTTGAGTCGGGGTAGAGGAAATCGGTGGCAGGGAAACATCCTGCTGAGTATTGCCAGCGGTCTGCTCAGTGCCCGTTGCAGGAGCCGTTGCGCTCGCCTGATCCGTTGCATTGCTGCCAGAAAGATCGATGCTCTTCTCACCAGATGCTGCCTGCTCATTGGAAGAAGATGAGGGGGCTTTCAGCGCAGAACCAATGCCGATAATCAGCAGCAGCAGTACCAGAACACCCACACCCATCATCATATATTGGCGGGAGGCAGGTTTGCTGGCGGCTTTCTTACGCTTGCGCGGACGACGTTCTACACGCTCTTCATCCACGGCATCGTCATCAGATTCATACTCTTCTTCAATGTCCTGCTCTTCTTCACGCTCTTTGCGTGCACGTGCAGGACGGCGATCGTCAGCATCCAGATCAACATCATCAAAATTGATTTGCGGCTCATTATCGCGTTCAGACGATTGACGAGAACGACCAGTACGACGATCGCTGGGATCGGGTTTCAGCTCGTCTTCTGGTTTGAATTCATCCATTTAACACCCCACTCAAAGGTTAATGCTTACGACTTTGCACATAACCTGAAGCTAAAAGACCTACGTTTCGCAACGTAAGCCTGACCTTTCTTGTTGTTACGCCTGCTGGCAATCAGCAATAGCGTTAAGAACCACCTCGTGCGACACTCCGCCGCGCACTTCACTCTTCCCTATCGCTCGCGGAAGCACCAAACGAATCTCTCCCGCTAACACTTTTTTATCTCGCAGCATGTGCGGCAGATAAGCCTCGGTGGACATTTCACGCGGCCCATTCACCGGTAAGCCAGCTCGCTGTAACAGCGTAATGATTCGCTGCGTATCAGCGGAGGTGAACTGACCCAAACGTTCTGACGTACGGGCAGCCATTACCATACCTGCTGCGACTGCTTCACCATGTAACCAATTGCCATAACCCATTTCAGCTTCGATCGCATGGCCAAACGTGTGTCCCAGATTCAGTAAAGCACGTAAGCCCATTTCACGCTCGTCTGCTGCGACAACTTCTGCTTTCAGCTCACAACAACGACGGATACAGTACGCCATTGCCGGACCATCCAGACGCAGTAACGCATCCAGATTGTCTTCCAGCCAGCTGAAAAATTCGCCGTCAAGAATGATGCCGTATTTGATCACTTCCGCCAGCCCCGATGCCAGCTCACGCGCAGGAAGCGTTTTCAGACAATCGAGATCCACCACCACGGAGGCCGGTTGGTAAAACGCGCCAATCATGTTTTTACCGAGGGGATGGTTTACGGCGGTTTTGCCGCCAACGGAGGAGTCGACCTGCGACAACAGAGTTGTCGGGACTTGAATAAAACGAACACCACGTTGATAGCTGGCTGCCGCAAAACCGGTCAGATCGCCAATCACGCCGCCGCCAAGGGCAACTAACGTGGTATCACGACCGTGCGGTTTTTGCAGTAACGCGGTGAAAACCGTATCCAGAACCGTCAGGCTTTTATACTGCTCGCCATCGGGAAGGATAACGCTATCAACGTTAACACCCGCCTGTTCAAGTACGCCGCGAACCTTATCGAGATAAAGGGGAGCCAGGGTTTCGTTGGTCACCAACATAACCTGATCGCCCGATTTCAGCGGTAAGAATGAAGCTGGCTCATTGAACAAACCAGCCGCGATGGTGATAGGGTAACTACGTTCCCCGAGAGTGACTGTGATCCTCTCCATTACGCGACATCCACCTTAGTTACTTGTACCCGCAGACGAGTGTGTATTCAGCCAGAATTAGTTGCTTTCCAACATATGAATAATCTGGTTTGCTACGACTTTTGCGCTCTGATCGTCGGTGCGAATGGTCACGTCAGCAATCTCTTCGTACAGAGGATTGCGTTCGTCAGCCAACGCTTCCAGAACTTCACGAGGCGGTGATTCTACCTGCAGCAGCGGGCGTTTCTTGTCACGTTGAGTACGTGCAAGTTGTTTTTCAATTGTCGTTTCAAGATAGACCACGACGCCACGCGCGGAAAGACGGTTACGTGTTTCACGTGATTTTACAGAGCCACCGCCAGTTGCCAGCACAATACCCTGTTTTTCCGTCAACTCGTTGATGACTTTTTCTTCGCGATCACGGAAGCCGTCTTCACCTTCTACATCGAAGACCCAGCCCACATCAGCTCCGGTTCGTTTCTCAATCTCTTGATCAGAATCGTAAAATTCCATATTGAGTTGTTGAGCTAACTGGCGCCCAATAGTGCTTTTTCCGGCACCCATAGGCCCAACCAGAAAGATATTGCGTTTCTCTGCCATTTTTTCGGTACTACTAAGACTATTCGTTAATGGTAAACCCGCTTCGCAGACACCCAGCGCAGCAGGACATGAACTGAAACCTCATAAGATATTGCGAGAGTCAGACTGAAAATTATCTCAATACTCAAGCGGGTTTGGCAACTGAATAAATCACCAAACCTAACGCATTTCTGGTCGTGGCAGGCATGCTACCCTGCAAACATCAGACCTGGCGACGTATCGCGCAGTCAAATGACACCCAATAAGCCTATGGCACACCACCGGAAAGGCAAAGCGTATTCACTGCCGCATAAGTAAAGAAAAGTACCGACGCTCAAATCGGTACTCCTTGTATGCTAAATACACCCTCACGTCAAATCCCTGAAACGTGTTCAGTGCAAAAACAACGGCTTTTCATGCATAAGTTATTCCGTTGAAACCAGTCTGGGCGTAATAAAGACCACTAATTCGCGCCGTTCGTCTTCTTTACCATCATGGCGAAAAAGAGAGCCAAGCCAGGGAATGTCGCCTAATAGCGGCACGCTGTCGGCTGCGGATTTATTCTTATGTGAAAAAATCCCGCCAAGCGCAATCGTCTCGCCGCTTTTTACCTCGACCTGAGTTTCAATCTCCTGCTTGTCGATAGCCAGCACTTCGCCATCTGCCTGCTGTAGAACCTGTCCGGGAACATTCTGGCTGATATGCAGTTTCAGCCTGATTCTCCCTTTCTGCAACACCGTTGGTGTTACCTCCATCCCCAGTACCGCTTCCTTGAACTCGACGGATGTCGCACCGCTTTCACCGCTGGAGACCTGATAAGGGATCTCACTGCCCTGCTTAATACTGGCAGGTTGCAGGTGAGATGCCAGTAATCGTGGGCTGGCGATGATATCCAACTGCTGTTTTTGCTCTAGCGCAGACAACTCCAGTTCCAGTAAACGACCGTTAATGCGGCCAATATTAAATCCCACACGGGATGTGGCGGTGGCTACAGAAAGGTCGCTGGCGAGCGTCGTGACATTCCCAACCGCCCCCGATTGTTGTGCGTCAGCCAGCGACCACTTCACCCCCAGCTCGCGCAAACTTTTTTCATTAATAGTCACGATATGCGCCGCCAGTTCGACCTGGGCAACCGGAAAATCCATTTCCGATACCCACTTTTCCAGGGTGTTAAGCGCAACGCTATTATCACGCAGCAGTAAGCGGTTGGTCCGTTTATCCACCGTCATGCTTCCTTTGGCACTGAGCAGCTTTTCTCCTGCTTTTGCCAGCTCGGCAGCATCGGCATAGTGCAAAATAATGCTGCGCTGCTCCAGCGGCATACTGGCCTGAATCCGCGCCTGTTCATTGTCCTGGCGGGCCGCATTTTCACTCTGCCATTGAACAGAATGTACATGCAGGATGTTTCCCTCCTGGCGTAATACCAGTCCGGCACTTTTTACCACCGTCTGCAATGCCTGCTTCCAGGGGACATCCGTCAAATGCAGCGACAGCACACCGCTGACATCTGGCGAAACTACCAGGTTTTTCTGTTCCTGTTCAGCCAGCGCCTGCAATACTTGCGTAACCGGCACATCATCGACCACCAGCGTCACGTTTTGCGGTTTCGTCGCCAGTGCGCTCGTTATCCCGACCGCCAGCGCTATTACTATCCACGCTATCCATCGCTTCATTTACCGCTCCTTGTCGTTGCCACTGCCACCGCGGCGGTTCGCAGTTTTTTTCTGTGCCGAGGGTTATGTTCTGGGCCGTTATCTGCGTAATCGTCCAACCGTTTTTCAGGACGTCATTTGGCTTAACCCGCCGCCATTTTTTCTGGCTATCCTGAACGATGCCAATGGGTCGCGTGCCCTGGCTCACCATGCCCTGAAAACGCCATGTCGACAGCTCAGCAATTTGGCAGAGGTCCTCCGGCGGCAGGAAGGGATTACGCATACCGGTGAGCATCAGTACGCTCATACATGCCAACAGCCAGCGTTCAACCGTCATTCAGGCGCTCCAGCTGTAGCGTTAGCAGCAGCTCCGTGTCTTCTGCGCTAAGCGAAAATCGGCTGACGTTCATCCCCTGATCCGCCAACTGGACAAACGTCTGCGGGATAGCATCCCAGGCCGATATCAGCGCCATCTCTCCGCCTTGCGCAGAGGGTTGCCAGTGGATAAGACGAGTAAGTGAAGTCTGAAACAGTAGTGGAGAGAACAGGGTCAGTTTCTCTTCCGGCTCTGCTGGTGATGCCGCCAGCAGATAGACATCTCGCCATTGCATCTGAATAGCTGCACGTTGCTGGACCAGCGTCTCGCGTTGCATCGTCCGCTCCCGCGCTACGGGATAAAGACATAACGTCACCAGTATGAGTAGCCCCAACATCCAGCCGCACCAGCAGATGAGTCGAAAGCGCGGCGACTGCGCTAACCAGGCATCACAGAGCGTTATCATGCGCACCGCTCCGTGTCAGTCGATAGTGGAATTGCCAGCGTCCCTGCGCATCCTGCTGCGTTTCACCGGGGCAGCTCAACTGAAACAATGGTTGCTGGCGTAATTGCGCTTCCAGCGCCTTCAGCGCGGCAAAGTTCAGCGTGTTTCCCGTCAGTTCCAGCGTGTCCTGTTGCCAGGTCATTTTTGTTAACCACGCCTGCTCAGGCAGTAATTCCGCCAGCTCTTGCAAAACCGACTGCCAGCTTCGGGTCTGCTCACGCTGTTTGTTCCGTGCCTGCACCTGTTGCCATCGTTGCTGGCGCTGCTGCATACGCGGCTTTAGCGCCATTAAGGCCTCGACACGTGTCTTTTCGGCATCTGCCAGCAACAATTCAGCCCGATTTTCTACACTCAACACGCTGTAATAGCGCAACAACACGCCAATACTAAGCAGTAGCGAAGCGCTAAATAAGATGCCCCAGAAGCGCAGGCAAGCGTAACGCCGAGTCTGACGCCAGGGCAGAAGATTAATGGTCGCTATCATCGGTACGCGCCTCCCATAGCGAGTCCCAGCGCAATGGCGAAGTGATGACTTTGCGTTGGAATGGGCGGCTGGCGTACAGACAAGGCGCTCAAAGGATCGAAGCCGCCAGGGGAGCATTGCGCAATGGCTGTCGTGGGCAGAGATAATGTCGTGGCAAGCTCATCGATACTGCCAATATCGCCCGTTGATTTACGTCCCCATGCCGAACGGGTCGCCCATAACCACTGGGCGTCATCACGCCATACCAGACACTGCTGATGCTCTGGCAAGAAGGGAATAAATCGCTGTAACGCGCTGGCATCCGGTGTAATCGCCGTAACCTGCACCTTCAGGGTTTGGATAAGCGTCAGAAGCGCTGAAATCTCTTTGCTTTGCGCAGCAGTGACGTTAAACGCCGGGCTCAACGTGTCTTCGCTATAATCAAAATGCAGCGCATCCGGCGCCATATCCAGTTCACGCGCCATCGAACCAGACAACCATGCGGTTTGCTCTGGCTCGCGTAACGTCATTGTCGGACGAGGAAACTTTTTTTGTAACGTCCTGTTGGCGGGAAAAGAGAGATGAATATGGTGTCGGCGAGGAAGCTCCCGGCTCCACGGCAGCAGCGCGGCGACCAGCTGTTCAGGCTCGCGAATGTGGCCATCGACGATAGCCTGAGGCGTCAGCGGTATACGCCACCAGCGTTGCAGATACCAACCTGATGCTTCGCGAACGATAGCGACAGCCAGCGCTTCATGTTGCTGAATATGCAGACCAATTTTCCAGATATTGAAAGCCATTGCTGATGATCTCCTTATCACCCGTCGCTTTAACGGGTATATCAATGCGTCTGGCTTGCCTTTATACTACCGCGCGTTTGTTTATAAACTGCCCAAATGCCACTAAATGGGAAATCTCCAGTGAAGTTCGTAAAGTATTTATTAATCCTTGCAGTATGTTGCATCCTGCTGGGAGCAGGCTCGATTTATGGCCTTTATCGCTATATCGAGCCGCAATTACCTGACGTCGCGACGCTCAAAGATGTGCGTTTACAGATCCCGATGCAGGTTTACAGCGCTGACGGCGAGCTAATCGCGCAATATGGCGAGAAACGTCGAATCCCGGTCACGCTGGATCAGATGCCGCCGGTAATGGTTAAAGCCTTTATCGCCACAGAAGACAGCCGCTTTTATGAGCACCATGGGGTAGACCCGGTGGGGATCTTCCGTGCGGCCAGCGTCGCATTGTTCTCAGGTCACGCATCGCAAGGGGCGAGTACCATTACCCAACAGTTGGCGAGAAACTTCTTCCTGAGCCCGGAACGTACGCTGATGCGTAAGATCAAAGAAGTGTTTCTGGCGATCCGCATTGAACAACTGCTGAGTAAAGATGAGATCCTCGAACTGTATCTGAACAAGATCTATCTGGGGTATCGCGCCTATGGCGTGGGTGCTGCCGCGCAGGTCTATTTCGGTAAGACGGTGGATCAACTCAGCTTAAGTGAAATTGCGGTGATTGCCGGTCTGCCAAAAGCGCCGTCAACCTTCAACCCGCTCTATTCGATGGACCGTGCAACCGCGCGACGTAACGTTGTACTATCGCGTATGTTGAGCGAAAACTACATCACGCAAGCCCAGTACGATCAGGCGCGCGGCGAGGCCATTGACGCTAACTACCACGCGCCGGAAATCGCTTTCTCTGCACCGTATCTGTCTGAAATGGTGCGCCAGGAGATGTATAACCGTTATGGCGAGAAAGCCTATGAAGACGGGTATCGCATCACCACCACCATTACGCGCAAAGTACAGCAGGCAGCTCAGCAGGCAGTACGTAACAACGTGATGGATTACGACATGCGCCACGGCTACCGCGGCCCGTCGAACGTGCTGTGGAAAGTGGGTGAAAGCAGTTGGGACAGCAAGAAAATTACCGATACGCTGAAAGCGCTGCCGACTTATGGCCCCCTGCTGCCGGCGGTTGTTACCAGCGCCAATCCACAGGAAGCCATTGCCGCGCTGGCGGATGGTACATCAGTGTCATTACGGATGGATGGTATGCGCTGGGCGCGTCCTTACCGTTCGGATACTCAACAAGGCCCAACGCCGCGTAAAGTGACCGACGTAGTACAGACTGGCCAGCAAATCTGGGTACGCCAGGTGGGAGATGCCTGGTGGCTGGCGCAAGTGCCGGACGTCAACTCCGCCCTGGTCTCCATCAATCCGCAAAACGGCGCGGTGCTGGCGCTGGTTGGTGGTTTTGACTTCAACCAGAGCAAGTTTAACCGTGCAACCCAGGCGTTACGCCAGGTGGGCTCCAACATCAAGCCATTCCTGTATACCGCCGCAATGGATAAAGGTCTGACGCTGGCGAGCATGCTCAACGACGTGCCGATCTCCCGCTGGGATGCCGGTGCTGGTTCCGACTGGCAGCCGAAGAACTCCCCACCGCAGTACGCCGGTCCTATCCGCTTACGTCAGGGGCTGGGTCAGTCGAAAAACGTAGTGATGGTACGCGCCATGCGCGCTATGGGCGTGGATTACGCGGCAGAGTATCTGCAACGTTTCGGTTTCCCGGCACAGAACATTGTGCATACCGAGTCACTGGCGCTGGGTTCGGCTTCGTTCACGCCGTTGCAGGTGGCGCGCGGTTACGCGGTGATGTCTAATGGCGGCTTCCTGGTCGATCCGTATTTCATCAGTAAGATCGAAAGCGATATGGGCGGCGTTATCTTCGAAGCGAAGCCGAAAATTGCCTGCCCGGAATGCGATATTCCGGTGATTTACGGCGATACCCAGAAATCTAATGTGCTGGAAAACAGTAACGTAGAAGATGTCGCCGTCTCGCAAGAACAGCAGAATGCCGCCGTGCCTATGCCGCAACTTGAGCAGGCAAACCAGGCTCTGGTCGCGCAAAGCGGCACACAGGAGTACGCTCCGCACGTGATCAACACGCCGCTGGCCTTCCTGATTAAAAGCGCGCTGAACACCAATATCTTTGGTGAACCAGGCTGGATGGGAACCGGTTGGCGCGCAGGTCGCGATTTACAGCGTCATGATATCGGTGGGAAAACCGGGACCACCAACAGCTCTAAAGATGCGTGGTTCTCCGGTTACGGACCAGGGGTAGTAACGTCGGTATGGATCGGCTTTGATGACCATCGCCGCAACCTTGGTCATACAACGGCTTCCGGCGCGATCAAAGACCAAATCTCCGGCTACGAAGGCGGTGCGAAGAGTGCGCAGCCTGCATGGGATGCTTACATGAAATCCGTGCTGGAAGGTGTGCCTGAACAGCCGCTGACGCCACCGCCGGGTATCGTGACGGTCAATATCGATCGCAGCACAGGACAACTGGCGAGCGGTGGCAATAGCCGCGCAGAGTACTTCATTGAAGGCACTCAGCCGACGCAACAGGCGGTGCATGAGGTGGGGACAACCATTATCGATAATGGTGAGACACACGAACTGTTCTGATCGATTGCCGGATGGCGCTTCGCTTATCCGGCCTACAATTTCGGTACAATTATTTGATCTTCCGGAATTTTGTAGGCTGGATAAGGTATCAGTTGGTAATCGTAATTAAAGCCGTCCCTGCCCTTTCAGCCATTCACGGACGAGGAACAGCGCACTGACATTACGTGCTTCATGAAAATCAGGGTCTTCCAGCAGGTCCATCAAATGCGCCAGCGGCCAGCGCACCTGCGGTAATGGCTCGGGTTCATCACCCTCCAGCGATTCAGGATATAAGTCCTCTGCCACCACGATGTTCATCTTGCTGGAGAAATAAGATGGCGCCATGCTGAGTTTCTTTAAAAACGTCAGATCTTTTGCGCCAAACCCCACCTCTTCTTTCAGCTCCCGATTCGCCGCCTCAAACACGCTTTCGCCAGGATCGATTAATCCCTTGGAAAAACCCAGTTCGTAGGACTCGGTCCCGACCGCGTATTCGCGAATAAGGATCAGATGGTCGTCAACAATCGGCACAATCATTACCGCTTCACGCGTGGATGGACGCATACGTTCATAAACGCGGCGTACGCCATTGCTGAACTCAAGGTCCACGCTTTCGACCTTAAACAGCCGGGATTGGGCGACGGTTTCCACTTTCAAAATCGTGGGTTTCTGTAATGATTTGCTCATTGTGAGGATCTTTGCTGTGAAATCTGGGGTTATTGTGCGATATACCGCACGGTTTCGGCAATGTGAATTGCCGTTTATTTACATTTATGTAACGTACTAAAAGTTAATCCCTATTTCAAATTAAAAGTCAATAGGTTGAAATAACTCCAGGAATTTGCTGATATTCCATTTTTGGTGATTTTGCTATGATTCGCATTTACTGGGCTGTACTTAAAGATGCTCAAGTTCGACTCCACACTTGCCGATAGCCAACCACAGAATCACGAATATTGAACAGGGTGCGACTGACCACGCCTGACAGACTAAGTAAGATGGGGAAAGCATGAGCACCATTCTGATTTTTTTAGCTGCTTTGCTGGCCTGCTCATTGCTTGCAGGATGGCTACTCAAATCAAAATCCAGGCAGAAAAATTTACCCTTGAGCAGCGTCTTCTCAGACGCCTCGAAACGTAAACTCACACCTGAAGAACGCAGCGCAGTCGAAAACTATCTCGAAAGCCTTAGTCAAATTCAGCAAGTACCCGGTCCAACGGGAGCCAGTGCTGCACCGGTCTCATTAACGTTGAATGCCCAAAGTAATAGCGTCATCGTGCTTACTCGTTCGATTACACGTTACGGCATTACCACCGACGATCCTAACAAATGGCGCTACTATCTTGATTCCGTTGAGGTACATCTTCCCCCTTTCTGGGAACAATACATCAACGACGAAAACAGCGTTGAGATAATCCACACCAATACGATACCGCTGGTTATCTCGTTGAACGGCCATACGCTGCAGGAATATATGCAGGAAGCGCGTGGTTATGCGTTACAGCACACCGCTTCTACCCAGGCGTCCATTCGTGGTGAAGAAAGTGAGCAGATTGAACTGCTGAATATTCGCCAGGAAACCCATGAAGAATATGCGCTCAGCCGCCCTTCGGGATTGCGCGAGGCGTTGCTGATAACCGCCTCATTCCTGCTGTTCTTTTTCTGTTTGGTTATCCCGAACACGTTTGTTCCGTGGGCAGTTGGTGGCGCGGTGTTGCTGTTAGCTGCGGGTCTGTGGGGATTGTTCGCCCCGCCGTCTAAAAGCGCTCTGCGGGAAATTCATTGTCTGCGCGGTACGCCGCGTCGCTGGGGGTTGTTTGGCGAAAACGACCAGGAACAAATTAATAATATCTCACTGGGTATTATTGATCTGATCTACCCACCTCACTGGCAACCCTACATTGCCCAAGACCTTGGCCAGCAAACGGATATCGATATTTATCTCGATCGCCACGTTGCCCGCCAGGGGCGTTTTTTATCTCTGCACGATGAAGTGAAAAACTTCCCGTTACAGCACTGGCTGCGCAACGCCGTCATCGCAGGCGGCTCATTGCTGGTACTGCTGATGCTGCTGTTTTGGATCCCGCTGGATATGCCATTAAAGGTCACGCTCTCCTGGATGAAGGGCGCGCAAACTATCGAAGCCACCAGCGTTAAACAGCTCGAAAACGCGGGCGTTCGCGTGGGTGACACGCTGCACCTGAGTGGTACGGGTATGTGTAACATTCATACCCAAGGAAGCTGGAATGCGCAGCCTGCCACGCCGTTTATGCCTTTCGATTGCTCGCAAATTATCTGGAATGACGCGCGCGCATTGCCGCTGCCTGAGTCTGACCTGGTGAATAAGGCTACCGCCCTCACGCAGGCAGTGAGCCGTCAGCTGCATCCCAAACCTGACGATGACTCTCGCGTCAGCGCATCGCTACGCTCGGCAATCCAAAAGTCCGGCATGGTGTTACTGGACGATTTTGGTGAGATTGTCCTGAAAACGGCCGATCTGTGTGCAGCCAAAGATGAATGTGTGCGCTTAAAAAATGCACTGGTTAACCTCGGTAACAGTAAAGACTGGGCCGCGCTGGTGAAGCGAGCAAACGCAGGCAAACTGGATGGCGTGAACGTGCTGCTGCGTCCGGTAAGCGCAGAGTCACTGGATAATCTGGTAAATACCTCTACGGCACCGTTTATTTCACGCGAGACTGCGCGAGCAGCCCAGGCGCTGAATAGCCCTGCCCCTGGCGGTTTCCTGATTATCAGTGATGAAGGCAGCGATCTGGTCGATCAGCCGTGGCCGACGACCTCGCTATATGACTATCCTCCCCAGGAACAGTGGAACGCCTTCCAGCGCCTGGCACAGATGCTAATGCAGACGCCGTTTCGCGCGGAGGGGATCGTCACCAATATTTCGACTGACGCCAATGGCACCCAGCACATTGGACTGCACCGTATCCCGGATCGTTCAGGATTATGGCGCTACCTTGGCACGACGCTGCTGATGTTCTCCATGCTCGGATGCGCTATCTACAACAGCATACAGGCATTCAGACGCTACCAGCGTCACCGCACCCGCATCGCGGAAATTCAGAGCTACTATGAAAGTTGTCTGAATCCAACACTGATTGACAACCCGGAAAGCCTGATTCGATAACACGCTCGCGCGACAGGATATGCTACCCTGTCGCGCATCATGTTTTCTTCTGGGGAGTTTCCATGCAGATCAATATTGCCTGGCAGGATGTCGACACCGTGTTGTTAGATATGGACGGCACGCTGCTCGACCTGGCATTCGATAACTATTTCTGGCAAAAACTGGTGCCGGAAACCTATGGCGCGAAGCAGGGTATCTCTCCTCAGGAAGCTCAGGACTATATTCGTCAGCAGTATCATGCCGTGCAGCATACGCTAAACTGGTACTGCCTGGACTACTGGAGCGAGTGCCTGGATCTGGATATTTGCGCCATGACCACGGAACAGGGACCGCGCGCCGTTTTGCGCGAAGATACCATACCGTTTCTTGATGCCTTAAAAGCCAGCGGCAAGCGCCGTATTTTGCTCACCAACGCGCATCCGCATAATCTGGCGGTGAAGCTTGAGCATACCGGTCTGGCCTCACACCTTGATTTATTACTTTCCACCCACACATTTGGTTATCCCAAAGAGGATCAGCGGTTATGGCACGCTGTGGCTGAAGAAACGGGAATGAGTGCAGAGAAGACGCTGTTTATTGACGACAGCGAACCCATTCTCGACGCCGCTGCTCTGTACGGTATTCGTTACTGCCTCGGCGTGACCAATCCCGACTCCGGCATCGCCGAAAAACAGTACGCACGCCATCCGTCACTGAATGACTACCGCCGACTGATCCCCTCACTGATGTGAAGGAGACGCCATGAAAGAAAAGCCCTCTGCTGAAGTCAGGCTGGATAAATGGCTGTGGGCTGCACGCTTTTACAAAACGCGTGCGCTAGCCCGCGAAATGGTTGAAGGCGGTAAGGTGCACTACAACGGCCAGCGCAGTAAGCCAAGCAAGATTGTCGAGCTGAACGCCACCCTCACCCTTCGCCAGGGAAATGACGAACGAACAGTCATTATCAAGGCCATCACCGAGCAGCGTCGCCCGGCAACGGAAGCCGTTACGCTGTATGAAGAAACCGCGGAAAGCGTGGAAAAACGCGAAAAAATGGCGCTGGCGCGTAAACTTAACGCGTTAACCATGCCGCACCCGGACAGACGACCGGACAAGAAAGAGCGCCGCGACCTGTTACGATTTAAACACGGCGACAGCGAGTGACTGTCACCTGCAAGAGAGATGATTATGCCGCAACATGACCAATTACATCGTTATCTGTTTGAAAACTTTGCCGTGCGCGGCGAGCTGGTGACCGTTTCGGAAACCCTGCAACAGATCCTCGAAAATCATACTTACCCGCAGCCGGTCAAAAACGTACTGGCTGAGCTGCTGGTTGCCACCAGCCTGCTCACCGCCACGCTGAAATTTGCCGGTGATATCACTGTGCAGTTGCAGGGTGATGGTCCGCTGAGCCTGGCCGTCATCAACGGCAACAACAATCAGCAGATGCGCGGTGTGGCCCGCATGCAGGGTGATATTCCTGAAGATGCCGATCTGAAAACGCTGGTGGGCAACGGTTACCTGGTGATCACCATTACCCCGGAAGAAGGCGAGCGTTATCAAGGCGTGGTCGGTCTGGAAGGTGACACGCTGGCAGCGTGTCTGGAAGATTACTTCATGCGTTCTGAACAGCTGCCGACACGCCTGTTCATCCGCACTGGCGACGTTGATGGCAAACCCGCTGCTGGCGGAATGCTGCTGCAGGTAATGCCGGCGCAAAACGCGCAGGCAGATGATTTCGATCACCTGACAGCCCTGACCGAAACCATCAAAGCCGAAGAGCTGCTGACGCTGCCGGCCAACGAAGTGCTGTGGCGCCTGTACCACGAAGAAGAGGTTACTCTCTACGATCCGCAGGACGTTGAGTTCAAATGCACCTGTTCACGCGAACGCTGCGCGGGCGCACTGAAAACGTTGCCGGACGAAGAAGTGGATAGCATTCTGGCGGAAGAAGGCGAGATCGATATGCACTGCGATTACTGCGGTAGCCACTATCTGTTTAACGCCATGGATATTGCTGAGATCCGCAGTAATGCCTCCCCTGCCGATCCCCAGGTGCATTAATCACTGTCTTGCCTGATGGCACGGCGCTTATCAGGCCTACGGAAAATCTGTCGTAGGCCTGATAAGACGTTCGCGCTGCCATCCGGCAAAAACGATGTCGGCAACACACTCATTCGGTGTAATAAGTCATCGGCAGTCTTTTGCCATCAATAGTGATATCCCGCCAGATTCTGGGGGCTGAGCCCAGTTGCTGATTCGCCACCGCCTGCAGCAATTTATCCTTAGTGAATCCTTCAGGTAGCCTGGCAACAGCTAACAAATCCCATTTGTTTTTTTGCATGCCGAAGACCAGACTCTCCCCATCGCCAAAGGCATATAACACCTGCTCAGGATGACCATCCGCATTGAGGTCCTGACTCACCAGTACGCACGCATTCTGCTCAGCACAAGAGGTGATGCGATACCCCTGTGTTTTGACAAACGCCCAGAACGCATCGTCTGGCTTCTGGCTCCCCGGAGCCATCACAACCTTCGATACTAACTGTGTTGCGGTTAGCTCTTTAACCGGATCCCGGCGCCCTTGCAGCAGAGAATTCAAGTCGCGTCTGCGTTTACTATCTTGATTAAACGCCACATCTTTTTGTAATGCTTCCAACGCTGCGCGCCCCGGTTTTCCGCTGTGATCCAACATATACAGGCTGACTTGATCCGGTTTAATTTTCCCGCTGTTATACAGCCCCATATGGCTGTTAACGCTGATGCGCCAGGCATCAATAACCGGCGATGACAGCAGAACCAACAGCCCCAATGCCAGCAACGAAACGCCAAGAATGACCGGCCCCTGAAGCTCAAGCGGATTGCGCCCGCGGCGCAAAATGCTGGCCAGATAGCCAAACGACCATACCAGAAGCACCACGACCACCAGCACGCCATACAAACGCTCAGGCGTCCAACCGTACTGCTGTATTCGGACCCACAGTGACCAACCGCCAATCAGCATATAGATGGGCGCGACAATCAGAGAGCATTTGATCAGGTAGCGTAACGCGCCAGGATAGGGTAACGCCTCTTTTTGCGGTTCACGCACGATAGCCATCAACAGCAACAGGAGCAGCGTCAGCGTTGACATCAACCCAGCCGCAGACACGCGTTGCGAAATAGCCTCCAGCCCGGTGAAGGGTAAGGTCAGTATGAACATCAGCGCCAACAGCGCGACCAGAGGTAACAGACCGGTGGCGATAAACGTCAGTAATTTTTGTACCGCCGTGACCAGACGCGACTGTGTGCGGGCCAGTACCACTGCCAGTGCGGTAATCAGACCAAAGGCCACATAGCCAAACCAGTCGGTATCAAAGAAGAGCGTGCTGAAGAAGGGAATACCGACCAGCTTAAACATCTCGCTCCATAGCAGGAGCACCAGCCAGAACAAACCGTTGGCGACAAAGACAATCAGCAACGTCAACGCATTAAGCCACAATTGCCGATAAAAATGCGGGTAACGCGCCTGCTCACGAGAGACATGAAGCGAGTACTGAATCCAGGGCAAAGCAAGCATCGCCATCAGCAGTAAGCGCCAACCGTAGAACATAAAAACTTCATGTTGCCGCCACTTATCACTGTCCTCGACTTGCCACTTTAGCCAGACGCTCATCGCCAGCACCACAACAAAGATCAGCGCCATCCAGTACCACAACGCGCGTTGTTTGAAAGAAACAACAGTAAGCAAAAGTGCCGAGGTGATCGCAATCGTCGCAGGCATGCCATAAAACAGCCAGCCGTCATTATGGGGCGCCAGATATGTCATCAGCAGATAGCATAATGTCCCCTGCAACAGGCCGATGAATATCATGCCCCAACGCGTCGTACGTGAAATTTCAGCACTATCCATGTCAGTATCCAGAATGAAGGGAAAAGCTAATTATCGCATCAACTTCACAATTTTGAGCATTGATAGAGCGATTTCAGACCACGACGACGGGAAGTGAATCGATATTGTTTATGTATAGCCCACATTCATTTCTTACGTGAATGCGATTACACTCACAAGATTCCCGCCAAAAACACTCTCCATTAACGTTTTAAGAACATTTTCCACAACAAAAAAGGGTTTCCTGCCATAATATCTGCCTCTTTGTGACAGGAGTCGCAGCGCATTCGGTCGCCCGTGATTTTCCCGGATGCGTAAATCTATGAGCCTTGTCGCGGTTAACAATCCCTAAAAAACCTTACTATTCCAGGTAATACATATTGGCTAAGGAGCAGTGAAATGCGTGTGAACAACAGTTTAACCCCGCAAGATCTCAAGGCTTATGGTATCAATGACGTTCAGGATATCGTTTACAATCCAGACTACGACACGCTTTTCCAGGAAGAACTTGATCCAAACCTGGAAGGTTATGAACGTGGCGTGTTAACGAATCTGGGCGCCGTTGCCGTTGATACCGGTATCTTTACCGGACGTTCGCCAAAGGATAAGTACATTGTCCGTGACGACACCACGCGCGACACGCTGTGGTGGTCCGACAAAGGTAAAGGTAAGAACGACAACAAACCGCTCTCCCCGGAAACCTGGCAGCATCTGAAAGGATTAGTCACCCAGCAACTTTCCGGCAAGCGCCTGTTTATCATTGATGCTTTCTGCGGCGCTAACGCCGATACCCGTCTTTCCGTGCGCTTCATTACCGAAGTTGCCTGGCAGGCGCATTTTGTCAAAAACATGTTCATCCGCCCAAGCGACGAAGAGCTGGTTGATTTCAAACCTGATTTCATCGTGATGAACGGCGCTAAATGCACCAACCCACAGTGGAAAGAGCAGGGTCTGAACTCAGAAAACTTCGTGGCTTTCAACCTGACTGAGCGTATCCAGTTGATTGGTGGTACCTGGTACGGCGGCGAAATGAAGAAAGGTATGTTCTCCGTAATGAACTACCTGCTGCCGCTGAAAGGCATTGCCTCCATGCACTGCTCAGCAAACGTTGGGGAAAAAGGCGATGTGGCAGTCTTCTTTGGCCTGTCCGGCACCGGTAAAACCACGCTGTCCACCGACCCGAAACGTCGCCTGATTGGCGATGACGAACACGGCTGGGATGACGACGGCGTGTTTAACTTCGAAGGCGGTTGCTACGCGAAGACCATCAAATTGTCTAAAGATGCCGAGCCGGAAATCTACAACGCGATCCGTCGTGACGCGCTGCTGGAAAACGTCACCGTGCGCGAAGATGGTTCCATCGATTTCGATGATGGTTCAAAAACTGAGAACACCCGCGTTTCCTACCCGATTTATCACATCGATAATATCGTTAAGCCGGTGTCAAAAGCGGGTCATGCTACCAAAGTGATCTTCCTGACCGCCGACGCATTTGGCGTGCTGCCGCCGGTTTCTCGCCTGACGGCAGACCAAACGCAGTACCACTTCCTGTCTGGCTTCACCGCCAAACTGGCCGGTACCGAACGCGGCGTCACCGAACCGACCCCAACCTTCTCTGCCTGCTTCGGCGCAGCATTCCTGACTCTGCACCCAACGCAGTACGCAGAAGTGCTGGTGAAACGTATGCAGGCGGCAGGTGCACAGGCGTATCTGGTTAACACAGGCTGGAACGGTACCGGCAAGCGTATCTCTATCAAAGATACCCGTGCGATTATCGACGCCATCCTGAACGGTTCGCTGGATGACGCGGAAACGTTCCGTCTGCCGATGTTTGACCTGGCTATCCCGACCGAGCTGCCGGGCGTGGACACCCGCATTCTCGATCCGCGTAATACCTACGCATCTCCGGAGCAGTGGCAGGAAAAAGCCAATGCACTGGCGAAACTGTTTATCGAGAACTTCGAGAAATATACCGATACCCCTGCGGGTGAAGCGCTGGTTAGCGCCGGACCGAAGCTGTAACGAAAAGTGCCGGATGGCAGTTTCGCCTTATCCGGCCTACAGCAACAAAAAGGGAGGCATTTTGCCTCCCTTTGTTATGCGTCTTTCGTGTTGCCCGGCGCGCGAGTGAAGGGAACCGGAAGCCATGCACGAATCGACAGCCCACCGCGTTCACTGGTACCAATCTCCAGCATACCGTTATGGTTATCAATAATACGCTGCACAATCGCCAGCCCCAGGCCCGTGCCGCTGGTACTGCGCGCGCTGTCGCCGCGGACAAACGGCTGGAACAGGTGCTTACGCTGCTCCGGCTTGATGCCCGGACCATCATCTTCTACCTGGAACCAGGCGCGATGCTGCTCCATTCCGCTACTGACCTTAATCCAGCCGTTGCCGTAGCGGGCGGCGTTAACCACCATATTGGCAACCGCACGCTTGATCGACAGCGGGTGCATCTTCACCTGAATGCTGCCCGGCAGCAGCGCAGTTTCGATTTCACGTTCGTAGCCGCTTTCTGCCGCCACCACTTCACCCAGCACCGAGTTCAGATCTGCCATCTCCATTGGCATCTCCTGACCGGTACGCAGGTAATCGATGAACTGCTCGATGATGGCGTTACACTCTTCGATGTCCTTATTGATGGACTCCGCAAGATAACCGTCCTCTTCGCCCATCATTTCCGTCGCCAGACGAATACGCGTCAGCGGGGTACGTAAATCGTGGCTCACGCCCGCCATTAACAGCGTACGGTCATCGGCCAGCTGCTTCACGCCCGCGGCCATATGGTTAAAGGCTCGGGTTACGGAGCGCACCTCTGAAGCGCCATACTCACGCAACGGCGGCGGAATGATACCTTTCCCCACCTGCAGCGCCGCATGTTCAAGATCCACCAATGGCCGGTTCTGGATACGGATAAACAGCCACGCCCCACCGATAGCCAGCAGCATAATCGCTAGCGTATAGCGGAACAGCGGCGAGAAGTCACCCTGATGAATTTCTGTAAGCGGCACGCGTACCCAGATATTGGGCGACAGCCAGGTTTTCAGCCACACGACCGGCGAGCTTTTGTTGACCTCAACGCGGACTTCCGTTGGGCCACCCAACTGCTGCGCCATCTGATGGCTTAAGAATTCATAGTGTTGTGCCCAACGCAGTCCGGCCTCTTCAGCAGCCTCGTTGGAATAGAGGGAAATACCCAGCTCACGATAAATTTCCCGGCGGAATGCGGGCGGCACCACCAGTTGCGTACCGTCCTCCAGTTGCAGTTTATCGGTCATCAGCATACGAACTTCGTACGCCAGGACCTTATTAAACTGCTGGAGGCTCGGCAGAATCGCGAAGTTCAGCACTACCAGGTATGTCGTCACCAGGCTGGCAAACAGCAAGGTGACGATGAGCAACAACGTGCGGGCAAACGAACTTCGTGGTGAGAAGCGCATTCGCCTCATGCTTTAGAACCGTCCGGAACAAAGACGTAGCCCAGACCCCATACGGTCTGAATGTAGCGTGGATGAGCCGGATCTTCTTCCACCATGCGGCGCAGACGGGAGATCTGGACGTCGATAGAACGTTCCATCGCAGAATATTCACGACCACGGGCGAGGTTCATCAGCTTGTCTCGCGACAGCGGCTCGCGCGGGTGGCTTACCAGCGCTTTCAGTACCGCAAATTCCCCGCTGGTGAGCGGCATCGGCTCATCTTCGCGGAACATTTCACGCGTACCGAGGTTCAGCTTGAACTTACCAAAAGCGATAACCGCTTCTTCCTGAGAAGGTGCGCCCGGCAGTTCATTCGCCTGACGACGCAGGACTGCGCGAATACGTGCCAGCAGCTCACGCGGGTTAAACGGTTTCGGGATGTAATCGTCGGCGCCGATTTCCAGCCCTACGATACGGTCAACTTCTTCACCCTTCGCTGTGACCATAATGATCGGCATCGGGTTGCTCTGGCTGCGCAGGCGACGGCAAATAGACAGGCCATCTTCTCCCGGCAGCATTAAATCCAGCACCATCAGGTGAAAGGACTCACGGGTCAGCAGACGATCCATCTGCTCAGCGTTTGCGACGCTTCGAACCTGGAAGCCCTGCTCGGTCAGATAACGCTCCAGAAGCGCACGCAAGCGCATGTCGTCATCGACCACCAGAATCTTATAGTTCTCTTGCATTGTTATTACTCCCAAAGGTTCGCAACAATTAAGTGTATATTCTTAAGAAAGCTAACGTGAGTCACCAGCGAATTCTGGTATGAATTCCAGGCTAAATTGTTACAAAGCATATTAAACAGCAGCTTAAGTATACAATGTTTCTCGCAATACATTATTTATTCTGTTGATATGCTCACGTAATACTAATTGTGCGCATCATCACAGAGTCGAAGGTAAAACAATAAGATGAAAACGCCCCTGATAACCCGTGAAGGGTATGAAAAACTTAAACAAGAGCTGAATTATCTCTGGCGTGAAGAGCGCCCGGAAGTCACCAAAAAAGTTACCTGGGCCGCAAGTCTGGGTGACCGCAGCGAAAATGCCGACTACCAGTATAATAAAAAGCGCCTGCGTGAGATCGACCGCCGCGTCCGTTATTTGACCAAGTGCATGGAGAATCTAAAAATCGTCGATTACTCCCCACAGCAGGAAGGCAAAGTCTTCTTTGGCGCATGGGTTGAGATTGAAAATGACGATGGCGACATCCGCAAATTCCGTATTGTTGGCTACGATGAGATCTTCGGTCGTAAAGATTACATCTCAATCGACTCACCAATGGCGCGGGCGCTATTGAAAAAAGAGGTCGGCGATCTCGCAGTAGTAAACACCCCAGGCGGCGAAGCCAGCTGGTACGTGAATGAGATTGAATACGTGAAGTGAGACCGGAACAATCCGAAGCCCCGGCAGATGGCTGGCATTTTTGCCAGTCAATCCGTATAACTATCCCCTGATTTTTTATCCTATAGACGAAGCTATCCATGATGAATGATTCTTTCTGCCGCATTATCGCAGGTGAAATTCAGGCTCGTGCTGAACAGGTAGAAGCTGCCGTTCGCCTGCTTGACGAAGGGAACACCGTGCCGTTTATCGCACGATATCGTAAGGAAATCACCGGCGGTCTGGACGATACGCAACTGCGTAATCTGGAAACCCGTCTGGGATATCTGCGTGAACTGGAAGACCGCCGTCAGGCAATCCTGAAATCTATCGGCGAGCAAGGCAAACTGACCGACGATCTGGCGAAAGCGATCAACGGCACGTTAAGTAAGACCGAACTCGAAGACCTCTATCTGCCGTACAAACCTAAGCGCCGCACCCGTGGGCAGATCGCCATTGAGGCCGGACTGGAGCCGCTGGCAGACCTGCTGTGGAACGAACCGTCTCACGACCCGGAAACGGAAGCCGCAAAATATCTCAACGCCGAAAACGGCGTGGCGGATACCAAAGCCGCCCTCGACGGCACGCGCTACATTCTAATGGAGCGCTTCGCTGAAGACGCTGCTCTGCTGGCGAAAGTACGTGATTATTTGTGGAAAAACGCCCACCTGGTCGCCACCGTGGTAAGCGGTAAAGAAGAGGAAGGCGCTAAGTTCCGCGACTACTTTGATCACCACGAACCGATTTCTACCGTGCCATCCCACCGTGCGCTGGCCATGTTCCGTGGCCGTAACGAAGGCGTGTTGCAACTTTCACTGAATGCCGATCCGCAATTCGATGAGCCACCAAAAGAGAGCCATGGCGAGCAGATTATCCGGGATCACCTGGGACTACGCCTGAACAATGCCCCAGCAGACAGCTGGCGTAAAGGCGTGGTTAGCTGGACCTGGCGCATCAAGGTGCTGATGCACCTCGAAACGGAGCTGATGGGTACCGTGCGCGAACGTGCGGAAGATGAAGCTATCAACGTCTTTGCCCGTAACCTGCATGACCTGCTGATGGCCGCTCCGGCCGGGCTGCGCGCCACCATGGGCCTCGATCCAGGTCTGCGTACCGGTGTAAAAGTGGCAGTGGTTGACGGTACCGGCAAGCTGGTCGCGACCGACACCATTTATCCGCATACCGGTCAGGCCGCCAAAGCCGCCGTTGCCGTTGCGGCGCTGTGTGAAAAACACAACGTTGAACTGGTGGCGATTGGTAACGGTACGGCGTCGCGCGAAACCGAGCGTTTCTTCCTCGACGTACAGAAGCAATTCCCGCAAGTGACCGCGCAGAAAGTGATCGTCAGTGAAGCCGGCGCGTCGGTTTACTCCGCATCCGAACTGGCGGCGCTGGAGTTCCCGGACCTCGACGTATCTCTGCGCGGTGCGGTGTCTATCGCCCGTCGTCTGCAGGATCCGCTGGCTGAGCTGGTGAAAATCGATCCGAAATCTATCGGCGTGGGCCAGTATCAGCACGACGTAAGCCAGACTCAGTTGGCGCGTAAGCTGGATGCGGTGGTGGAAGACTGCGTGAACGCCGTCGGCGTCGATCTGAATACCGCCTCCGTACCGCTGCTGACCCGTGTTGCTGGTCTGACGCGCATGATGGCGCAGAATATCGTTGCCTGGCGTGATGAGAACGGTCAATTCCAGAACCGTCAGCAACTGTTAAAAGTCAGCCGTCTTGGGCCTAAAGCCTTTGAACAGTGCGCGGGCTTCCTGCGTATCAACCACGGCGATAACCCGCTGGATGCCTCAACCGTTCACCCGGAAGCTTATCCGGTTGTGGAACGCATTCTGGCCGCCACCGAGCAATCGTTGCGTGACCTAATGGGTAACAGCAGCGAACTGCGTAATCTGAAAGCCGCTGATTTTACCGACGAACGCTTCGGGGTGCCGACCGTCACCGACATCATCAAAGAGCTGGAAAAACCGGGCCGCGATCCGCGTCCTGAATTTAAAACCGCGCAGTTTGCCGATGGTGTAGAAACCATGAACGATCTGCTGCCGGGAATGATTCTGGAAGGGGCAGTCACCAACGTCACCAACTTCGGCGCGTTTGTTGATATCGGCGTTCATCAGGATGGTCTGGTGCATATCTCTTCGCTGTCGAATAAGTTCGTCGAAGATCCGCACACCGTGGTGAAAGCAGGAGACATTGTGAAGGTGAAAGTGCTGGAAGTGGACCTGCAACGTAAGCGTATCGCGCTGACCATGCGTCTGGACGAGCAGCCGGGTGAAACCAATGCGCGTCGCGGCGGCGGGAATAACGATCGCGCTCAGGGTAATCGCCCGGCACCAAAAGCGGCGAAACCGCGTGGCCGTGACGCACAGCCTGCAGGCAACAGCGCGATGATGGATGCGTTGGCGGCGGCGATGGGTAAAAAACGCTAAGTTTAAACCCTGTGCCGGATGGTGGTGTAAACGCCCTGTCCGGCCAGGTTATCGCCATTAATTTGCAGGCCGGATAAGACGCATGAGCGTCGTCATCCGGCATATTTAATCTATGCCCCGCGTTGCACCACAATATATTTATCACTTCATTAACAGATGAAACCTTAATTAAACATTAAGATCCCCAATAATTACTTCCGCGAATCACTCGTTTCCAACCAGAATAAATATTGAGGAATATCAAAATTGGCTCAAATTATTATCCAATTGTACATTCCGTCACATTTATTCTATTGATGATAGAAACCATTCTCATTATCATTGATTTGTTGATTATTTACTCTTTCCTTACGTTGGCTAATCATCTGGTCTCATGCCGCCCTGTCGCCCCATGAGGTTATCATCCAGTTAGCGAGATATAAGTAGGTCCCTATGCAATTCACTCCTGACAGTGCGTGGAAAATTACCGGTTTTGCCCGTGAAATCAGCCCGGCTTATCGTCAGAAACTGTTGTCACTTGGCATGCTACCCGGCTCATCCTTCAACGTGGTACGCGTCGCCCCGCTCGGCGATCCTATCCATATCGAAACGCGTCGCGTAAGTCTGGTATTGCGTAAGAAGGATCTGGCGTTATTAGAAGTGGAAGCGGTTTCCTGTTAATACAGTGAGTCTATAAAAATGAAAAAACTAACCATTGGTTTAATTGGTAATCCTAATTCCGGCAAGACAACTTTATTCAACCAGCTCACCGGCGCGCGCCAGCGTGTAGGCAACTGGGCTGGCGTTACCGTTGAGCGTAAAGAAGGCCATTTCGCCACGACGGACCACCAGGTCACGCTGGTCGATTTACCCGGCACCTATTCTCTGACGACAATCTCATCGCAAACCTCTCTCGATGAGCAGATTGCCTGCCACTATATTTTAAGCGGCGACGCGGATCTCTTGATCAACGTGGTCGATGCTTCAAACCTTGAACGCAACCTCTACCTGACGTTGCAACTGCTTGAGCTGGGTATTCCCTGTATCGTCGCACTGAACATGCTGGATATTGCTGAGAAACAGCAAATCCGTATCGATATCGACGCCCTCTCCGCTCGTCTTGGCTGTCCGGTGGTTCCACTGGTATCCACCCGCGCCCGCGGCATTGAAGCACTGAAGCTGGCGATCGATCGCTACAAAGAAAACGACACCGTTGAGCTGGTCCATTATGCCCAGCCGCTGCTGCAAGAAGCTGATTCCCTCGCCGACGCAATGGCCAAAGATATGCCGCTTAAACAGCGCCGCTGGCTGGGCCTACAGATGCTCGAAGGCGATATCTACAGCCGTGCTTACGCCGGTGATGCAGCACAAAACCTTGATGCCGCTGTTGCTCGCCTGAGCGAGACAATGGACGACCCGGCGCTACATATTGCCGATGCACGTTACCAGTGCATTGCCGCTATCTGCGATACCGTCAGTAATACCCTGACGGCAGAGCCGAGCCGTTTCACCACCGCGGTAGATAAAATTATCCTCAACCGCTTCCTCGGTCTGCCGATTTTCCTGTTCGTGATGTACCTGATGTTCCTGCTTGCCATCAACATTGGCGGCGCGCTGCAGCCGTTGTTTGATGTTGGCTCCGTGGCACTCTTTATCCATGGTATTCAGTGGATTGGCTATACGCTGCATTTCCCGGACTGGCTGACCATCTTCCTGGCCCAGGGCCTTGGCGGCGGGATTAACACCGTGCTGCCGCTGGTACCGCAAATCGGCATGATGTATCTGTTCCTCTCCTTCCTTGAAGACTCCGGCTACATGGCGCGCGCCGCATTTGTGATGGACCGTCTGATGCAGGCGCTGGGACTGCCGGGCAAATCGTTCGTCCCGCTGATCGTCGGCTTTGGCTGTAACGTACCGTCAGTGATGGGCGCACGTACGCTGGATGCCCCGCGTGAGCGTCTGATGACCATCATGATGGCGCCGTTTATGTCCTGTGGTGCACGTCTGGCGATTTTCGCCGTCTTTGCCGCCGCGTTCTTTGGTCAGAACGGCGCGCTGGCGGTCTTCTCGCTGTACGTACTGGGTATCGTCATGGCGGTGTTGACCGGCCTGATGCTCAAACACACCATCATGCGTGGCGAAGCAACGCCGTTCGTGATGGAGCTGCCGGTATATCACGTACCGCACATTAAGAGTCTGATCATTCAAACCTGGCAACGTCTGAAAGGCTTCGTTCTGCGTGCAGGTAAAGTCATCATCATCGTCAGCATTTTCCTCAGTGCCTTTAACAGCTTCTCACTGAGCGGAAAAATCGTCGACAACATCAACGACTCTGCTCTGGCTTCAGTTAGCCGCGTCATTACCCCTGTCTTCAAACCGATTGGTGTTCACGAAGATAACTGGCAGGCAACCGTAGGTCTGTTCACCGGCGCGATGGCGAAAGAAGTGGTTGTCGGTACGCTGAACACGCTCTATACCGCAGAAAACATTCAGGAAGAAGAGTTCAACCCGGCAGATTTCCACCTCGGTGACGAGCTGCTCGGCGCGGTAGATGAAACCTGGCAAAGCCTGAAAGACACTTTCAGCCTGAGCGTGCTGGCTAACCCTATCGAAGCCAGCAAGGGTGACGGTGAAATGGCTACCGGTGCAATGGGCGTGATGGGCGAGAAATTTGGCAGCGCCGCCGCCGCGTACAGCTATCTGATCTTTGTTCTGCTGTATGTACCGTGCATTTCAGTGATGGGTGCTATCGCCCGTGAATCCAGCCGTGGCTGGATGAGCTTCTCGATTCTGTGGGGCCTGAATATCGCCTACTCTCTGTCGACGCTGTTTTATCAGACGGTCAGCTACAAAGAGCACCCGACCTACAGCCTGGTGTGCATTTTAGCTGTCATCCTGTTTAACATCGTGTTGCTGGGCCTGCTGCGTCGAGCTCGCAGCCGCGTGGACCTCGCACTGCTGGCAACCAACAGAACGGCGAGTTCCTGCTGTTCCAGCACGACTGGCGATTGCCACTAAGGTTATCGACAATGGCATCGCTTATTCAGGTTCGTGATTTACTGGCTTTGCGGGGGCGCATGGAGGCGACACAAATTAGCCACACGCTGCATACCCCGCAGCCCATGATTGACGCCATGCTGAATCAGTTAGAAAAGATGGGCAAAGCGGTGCGGATTCAGGAAGATGCCGACGGGTGTCTTTCCGGAAGCTGCAAAAGTTGCCCGGAAGGTAAAGCCTGCCTGCGCGAGTGGTGGGCTTTACGCTAATCAGATGCTCTTTGCCGGATGGCGCTACGCTTATCCGGCCTACAAATGATGCAAACGTCCAGGCCGGATAACGCGTTTACGCTGATATCCGGCTTTTTTGCGTAATGGATTCCACACAGATTTCATTATTTCAGCAAAAAAGATCTATCCTCCAGCCAGCCACGCATCGTTATTAATTCGTGGATGATTACTGGTAACCTGGGAAGTAGAGTCTCGTCATCTTTTTTCTCAGGTATAGCACCGCGTTTCCACTGATCGATATCACTGTTGTGCCCGATGACGAGATTATGCAGCATCGCCGGATGGCGCTGTTGGAGCTCATCCAAAAGCATATTCGTAAACGCGATTTGATGGGGCTGGTAGAAAAACTGGCCATCCTGCTTGTTAAAGGACACGCTACTGACAACCAGTTGAAAGCCTTGTTTAATTATTTAATGCAGGCTGGTAACACCACACACTTTGGCGAGTTTCTTCATGAAGTCGCCGAACGTTTACCCCAACATAAGGACAAGTTGATGACTATCGCCGAAAGATTACGACAGGAAGGGCACCTAAATGGTCTTCAGGAAGGCCATAGGAAAGGGTTGCAAGAAGGGTTACAAACGGATCTGCAACAAGGCAAACGAGAGGAAGCATTACGTATTGCATCAACTATGCTGGCTGATGGTATAGACCCACTAACCATCTTCAGAATTACTGGCCTGACCGCTGAGGATCTGGCTACGCGCAGCCATTAATCTTAGGCCCGGCGAGCATGGCACCACCGGGCAACACATCAAATTTATAGTTTCTGTTTTAACGCCACAAGCGCTGCACAGAATTCGGCGGGATGCGAGATAAACGGCGCATGCGCCGCTTTGGCAAACACCAAAGACTCGCTCTGCGGCCACAGTGCATCCAGAATCGGGACGACTTTGCGCGGCACCAGCCCGTCAAGATAGCCGTACAACCGCAGGAAAGGCATTTCCACCGCGCACAGCGGTTCGCGCAGATCGACCGTTTTCAGGATCTCAAGTCCACCATTGAGCACCTCGACGTCCGGCATGGGTAAAGCCAGCACCGTTTTCTTTAGCGCTCGCGCATCCTGACGCGCGGTTTCTGTGCCCATCGTTTGCAATGCCAGAAAACGCTCCACCGTACGCTGGAAATCTTCGCTCAGCTGCTGCTGGAAACCTGCCAGCACCTCTGGCTTGATTCCCGGCCACTCATCCCGCGCGCTAAAGCAAGGGGAAGACGCGACGGTCACCAGCGCCTGAACACGCTCAGGATGCGTTAACGCCACCTGACTCGCGACCAGCCCGCCCAGACTCCAGCCGAGCCAGATAGCTTTCTCCGGTGCCTGTTTCAATACCCGCTCAGCCATCTCTTCCAGTGACATTGCACCGAAACCCTGGCTACGACCAAATCCCGGTAAGTCGACAAGATGCAGCGTAAAATGCGAGCTCAGTTCCTCGCTTATGCAATGCCACACTTGCGCATTCAGTCCCCATCCGTGCAGCAGCACAAGATGGCAATTTCCCGAACCCTGGGTCTGCCACCAGATGTCATTCATCAGTTATTGTTCTCTTTTAGCCTGAAAGGATGCATCTATGCTAACAGTACCGGGATTGTGCTGGCTATGCCGAATGCCCCTGACGTTAGGGCATTGGGGGATCTGCTCAGTCTGTACGCGGGCAACGCGTCAACACCCCAGCCTGTGCCCTCAATGTGGACTCCCTGCCGCTCATACCGTCATTCCCTGTGGGCGCTGCCTGCAAAAACCGCCGCCGTGGCAGAGACTGGTTACCGTCAGCGGCTATGTTCCGCCGTTGAGCGGGCTTATCCACCAGCTCAAGTTTTCACGACGCAGCGAAACAGCCTCAGCTCTTTCACGTTTGCTATTGCTGGAGGTACTACAGGCCCGGCGCGCCAGCGGCCTTCTTCTACCGGACAGGCTGGTCAGCGTCCCGCTCTGGCAACGCCGACACTGGCGCAGAGGGTTTAATCAGAGCGATTTACTGTGCCGTCCGCTGGCACGCTGGCTGGGTTGCGACTGGGACAGCCGGACCATCTCGCGGGTTCGGGCAACCGCCACACAGCACCATCTCAGCGCCCGATTACGTAAACGTAACCTGAAAAATGCCTTTCGCCTTGAATTGCCGGTGCAGGGACTCCATATGGTTATTGTGGATGATGTCGTCACTACCGGAAGTACCGTCGCGGAAATCGCGCAGCTGCTTTTACGCAACGGCGCGGCGACTGTCCAGGTATGGTGCCTGTGTCGAACCTTGTAGAGCCTCGATGATGGGCGTATTATAACCAAGTAAAATAGTCAACTATTAGGCCATTACTATGATCCATATTTCCGATGCTGCACAAGCGCACTTTGCCAAACTGCTGGCAAATCAGGAAGAAGGGACACAAATCCGCGTATTTGTGATTAATCCCGGCACGCCTAACGCTGAATGCGGCGTTTCTTATTGTCCGCCGGACGCCGTGGAAGCAACCGACACCGCCATTAAATTTGACCTGCTGACCGCATATGTTGATGAACTGAGCGCACCGTATCTGGAAGATGCAGAAATCGATTTCGTTACCGACCAGTTAGGCTCCCAGCTGACCCTGAAAGCACCAAACGCCAAAATGCGTAAAGTTGCCGATGATGCGCCGCTGATGGAACGCGTGGAGTACATGCTGCAATCGCAGATCAACCCACAGCTGGCTGGCCACGGTGGTCGTGTCTCTCTGATGGAAATCACCGATGAAGGCTACGCCATTCTGCAGTTTGGCGGCGGCTGTAACGGCTGTTCAATGGTAGATGTAACGCTGAAAGAAGGTATCGAGAAGCAGCTGCTGGCTGAATTCCCTGAACTGAAAGGCGTTCGCGATTTAACCGAACACCAGCGCGGCGAGCACTCTTACTACTAACGCCCGAACCTGTAGAGTATCCGTAGGCCCGATAAGACGCATCCGCGTCGCTATCGGGCATTGCTGCCGAATGGCAGCGTAACGGCCTACAACCCTGCATTTCTCTGCCTGTGCCCTGCAACAATCCCCCGCATAATTTGACCAGCTTCTCATATTTTAAATTTTGCCTGTCCAGGTGATTTTCAAGCGCAGCATGTTACCCGTATCATTCGTATCAGCACCTAACACACACATAATAGCCAGTTAAACTGATTAGTTTTGAAGGCAACCAGCATTGGTGCTGAGAATACTCTGTTCCCGGTCGGGACAATCGGAATTTGTCATCTAAACACTGACGTTACCCATAACAAAGTAAAGGCCAGGTAAATCATGCCATTAGTCATCGTTGCTATCGGTGTAATCTTGTTACTCCTCCTGATGATCCGTTTCAAAATGAACGGCTTCATCGCTCTCGTCCTGGTGGCGCTTGCTGTCGGATTGATGCAAGGGATGCCACTGGATAAAGTCATCGGTTCGATTAAAGCCGGCGTCGGCGGAACCCTTGGCAGCCTCGCCCTGATTATGGGTTTTGGCGCCATGCTGGGCAAAATGCTGGCGGACTGCGGCGGCGCACAGCGCATCGCAACCACGCTGATTGCTAAATTCGGCAAAAAACACATTCAGTGGGCGGTGGTATTAACCGGATTTACCGTCGGTTTTGCCCTGTTCTACGAAGTCGGCTTCGTGCTGATGCTGCCGCTGGTATTCACCATTGCTGCCGCTGCTAACATCCCGCTGCTGTACGTTGGTGTGCCGATGGCGGCTGCGCTGTCCGTTACTCACGGCTTCCTGCCACCGCACCCGGGTCCAACCGCTATTGCCACCATTTTCCACGCAGATATGGGTAAAACCCTGTTGTTTGGTACGATTCTGGCAATCCCGACCGTTATTCTCGCCGGTCCGGTATACGCGCGTTTCCTGAAAGGCATCGATAAGCCAATCCCGGAAGGTCTGTACAGCGCAAAAACCTTCACTGAAGAAGAGATGCCAGGCTTTGGCGTCAGCGTCTGGACCTCTCTGGTCCCGGTTATCCTGATGGCAATGCGCGCCGTGGCGGAGATGATTCTGCCGAAAGGTCATGCTTTCCTGACGGTTGCAGAATTCCTCGGTGACCCGGTCATGGCAACGCTGATTGCGGTGCTGATTGCGATGTTCACTTTTGGTCTGAACCGCGGACGTTCGATGGATCAGATTAACGACACGCTGGTGTCCTCAATCAAAATCATCGCGATGATGCTGTTGATCATCGGTGGTGGCGGTGCCTTCAAACAGGTTCTGGTTGATAGCGGCGTGGACAAATACATCGCTTCAATGATGCACGGCTCTAACGTTTCTCCGCTGCTGATGGCATGGTCTATCGCTGCAGTACTGCGTATCGCACTGGGTTCCGCAACCGTTGCAGCGATTACTGCAGGTGGGATTGTGGCACCGCTGATTGCAACGACCGGCGTAAGCCCTGAGCTGATGGTTATTGCGGTTGGTTCCGGTTCCGTCATCTTCTCCCACGTGAACGATCCTGGGTTCTGGCTGTTCAAGGAGTACTTCAACCTGACCATCGGTGAAACCATCAAGTCATGGTCAATGTTGGAAACCATTATCTCCGTCTGCGGTCTGGTAGGGTGTCTGCTGCTGGGTATGGTGGTCTGATAAAACTGAGCCTGATGGCGCTACGCTTATCAGGCCTACGTGCTACGAGCCATCACCATAAGAAAGCCGGGGAAATCCCCGGCTTTCTTACTTCTTCTTCGCGGCCGCTTTTCGCCGCTTATCCAAATCCTTAATCAGCTTATTCACGCCCTCATCGGCAAACATCTGCTCCAGCGTGGCGGTGAGCTTACGCCGCCAGTTTTTGTACTGGTCGCTGGTCCCCGGAATGTTGACCGGCTCAGCCATATCCAGCCAGTCTTCCGGTTGCAGGCCCAGTAGCGCACTGTTGCTGTCAGCGATGTAGCGTTGCATGCCGCGATTCAGAATCGGCGTCATCGACATCAGGGACGCCTTGTGACCGGCACGTTTTGGCAGGCAGCCGTATTTGTGCAGCGCGTCCAGCAGCCCCTGTTTCGCCAGTTCCCGGTCCTGATACAACCCGCGCAGCACGACTTCATCCGGATACAGGCCCAGTGCTTTACCCAGCGTCAGATCGCCGCTATCCCAATAACCTTTAAGCGTAGGAAGGTCATGCGTCGCCGCGACTGCCATTGATTGTTCCGGGTACGCTTTCGGCGCACGGAAGTTTTTCTCATGGTCATTCTCAAAATAAAGCACTTTGTAGGAGTAGACGCCACTGTCACGCAGCTTGCTGACGATCTCCACCGGCACGGTACCCAGATCTTCACCAATCACCATGCAGTGGTGACGTTTACTCTCCAGCGCCAGAATTGACAGCAGATCGTCGACCGGATAATGCACGTAGGCACCGTGATCGGCTGTTTCACCGTAAGGGATCCACCACAGACGCAGCATCGACATGACATGGTCGATACGCAACGCGCCGCAGTTCTGCATATTGGCGCGCAGCAGTTCGATAAACGGTTCGTAGGCGCGTGCCGTGATGATGTGCGGATCCATCGGCGGCAGTCCCCAGTTTTGCCCAAGCGGACCGAGAATATCCGGCGGCGCGCCAACTGAAGCTTTCAGGCAATACAACTCGCGGTCACACCAGGTTTCCGCCCCGCCTTCGGCCACGCCAACGGCCAGGTCGCGATACAGCCCTATCGGCATGGCAAAGCCCTGGCTGGTTTTCCAGCAGTCAGCAAACTGGGTATACGCCAGCCACTGTAACCACAGGTAGAAATCTACGTCATCACGATGTTCTTCGCAGAAGCGTTTTACCTCTGGCGAGTCCACTGACTGGAAAACTTCTGGCCACACCGGCCAGCCCCAGCGCAATGCGTCCTCTTTCACCTGATGCGCATGCAGCGCATCAAAGGCCGCCTGCCAGTAGAGGCTATCCCCTTCCTGAGCCACAAACTGGCGAAATGCCGCCATCTGCTCATCATCACGCGCAGAGAAGCTTTTCCACGCCATACGTAGCGCCGTCATCTTCAATGCGGTAACAGCAGAATAATCAACCCACTCGGCATCGCGGGCGCGTTGCAGAGCTTGCTGAGTCGCGGGTTTCTTCCACCACGCCTGCGCCTCTTTACTCAGACGGAAATCATCTACGGCGTTTACATCAACATAAATAACGTTCAACCAGCGACGTGACGACGGGCTGTACGGGCTGGCACTCTCCGGATTCGCCGGATACAGCGCGTGAATCGGATTAAGCCCGATAAACGCGCCGCCGCGTTGCGCCACATCCACCAGCATGGTGCGGAGATCGCCGAAGTCGCCAATCCCCCAGTTCTTTTCCGATCGCAAGGTGTAGAGCTGAACACATGCGCCCCACAGCTTCTGCCCGGCTAACAACGCCTGCGGTTCATAGCAGCGCTTTGGTGCCACGATGATACGACAATGGGAACGCAGCTCGCCCTGGGTCAGGGTCAACGTGTGATACCCC
This sequence comes from Citrobacter sp. Cpo069, assembly GCF_030332785.1. Classification (NCBI taxonomy): domain Bacteria; kingdom Pseudomonadati; phylum Pseudomonadota; class Gammaproteobacteria; order Enterobacterales; family Enterobacteriaceae; genus Citrobacter; species Citrobacter sp. Cpo069. The sequence goes on along the minus strand of NZ_JAOWHD010000046.1, from coordinate 380,038 downwards.
TCCGGCAGCTTCGCCGGAAGGTTAAAAGATTTACCGCCGACGGCATGCCCTTTGTGCTGCACGCCCTCTTCGGTGGTCAGCAGCCAGTTAAACTCTCCGCTTCCCTCAACCGCCAGCGGCATTTTCTTGCCAGCGGTATAGACCATGACATTCGGCACCGGGGTTACCGCCACCTGAGTGGCAGCGGTGGTGCGATGCATGGCGTCAAGCAAACGCCGTTTGGTTTCGGCGCCAATAGACTGCGGTTTACCGTGGGCATTAATGTAATTGGGGCTGATCCCCGCCGCCAGCGCGGCATTATCCAGACGTTTGCTTTCCATCGCGATTCCTTAACGTTTCGCCTGCCAGATACGAGCCTGATAATCGCGGATGGAGCGATCCGAGCTGAACATGCCGCAACGCGCGGTATTCAGAATCGCCGCCCGGGTCCAGGCGTCCTGGTCACGATACAACACGTCAACCTGCTTCTGAGCTTCAACGTAGGCCGCGAAGTCCGCCATCACCAGATACGGATCGCCGCCCTGCTTGCCGATACTGTGCAGCATCTGGTCAAAGGCATGCTTGTCGCCATCACTGTATTTCCCGCTTTCCAGCTCTTTCAGGACAGCATCCAGCACTTTGTCTTTTTTACGCCATTTCACCGGGTCGTAGCCTTTGGCTTTGAGCGCCTTCACCTCTTCCACGGTATGACCAAAGATAAAGATATTCTCGTCACCCACCTTCTCGGCGATTTCGACGTTTGCGCCATCCAGCGTACCTACGGTTAACGCACCGTTCAGCGCCAGCTTCATGTTACCGGTGCCGGAAGCCTCTTTCCCTGCGGTTGAAATCTGCTCAGAGATATCCGCCGCCGGGATCAGCATTTCCGCCGCCGAGACACAATAATCCGGCAGGAATACGACCTTCAGCTTGTCGCCGACTGTCGGGTCGTTATTGATGGTTTGTGCAACCTTGTTGATGGCGAAGATGATATTTTTCGCCAGGTAGTAACCCGGCGCGGCTTTTGCGCCAAACAGGAATACACGCGGCACGCGATCGGCCTGCGGGTTCTCACGAATTTCTTTGTACAACGCCAGAATATGCAGCAGATTGAGGTGCTGGCGCTTGTACTCATGAAGACGTTTAATCTGAATATCAAAGATAGCGTTAGTCGTTATTTCAATATCGGTGCGCGCTTTAATAAACTTCACCAGACGCTCTTTGTTCGCCAGCTTGATGTCACGATACTGCTGACGGAACTTCGCATCGTCCGCGTATTTTTCCAGGTTAATCAGCTGGTCGAGGTCGTTAGCCCACTCTTTTTTCAGCGATTTATCCAGCAGTGCGGCAAGCGCCGGGTTGCATTGCTTAATCCAGCGACGCGGAGTAATCCCGTTAGTGACGTTATGGAATTTGTTCGGCCAGAGCTGGTGATATTCCGGGAACAGATCTTTCACCACCAGCTCGGAGTGCAGCGCCGCCACGCCGTTGACCGCAAAACCGCTGACCACGCACATGTTGGCCATACGCACCTGTTTATTGTGCACCACTGCCAGCTTCGCCCAGACTTCAGCATCACCCGGCCAGGTTTTATCAACCAACGTCTTAAAGCGGTCGTTAATTTCTTTGATGATTTGCATGTGGCGCGGCAGGAGTGCTTTCACCAGTTTCTCATCCCAGCACTCTAACGCTTCCGGCATCAGGGTGTGGTTGGTGTAAGCGAAGGTCTTGCTGGTAATCGCCCACGCATCGTCCCAGCTCATCTGGTGCTCATCAATCAGCACGCGCAGCAGTTCAGGGATCGCGATAGTCGGGTGAGTATCGTTAAGTTGAATGACTTCGTAATCAGCCAGTTCGTGCAGCTTACGCCCTGCCAGATGATGGCGGCGCAGAATGTCGGCTACGGAGCAGGCGCACTGGAAGTACTGCTGCATCAGGCGCAGCTTTTTACCCGCGGTGTGGTTATCGTTCGGGTACAGCACTTTCGTCAGTTTTTCAGCGTCGATGCCCTGCTGCTCTGCGCGCAGGAAATCGCCGTCATTAAATTTGGTCAGGTTAAACGGGTGCGCATGGCTGGCCTGCCACAGACGCAGCGGTTGCGCTACGCCGTTACGGTAACCAAGAACCGGCAGATCCCAGGCCTGGCCGGTGATAGTAAACCCTGGCTCCCAGTGCCCTTCTTTGGTGACCTTGCCGCCAATCCCAACCTGCACATCCAGCGCCTCGTTGTGACGGAACCACGGGTAGCTGCCGCGATGCCAGTCATCCGGGGCTTCCATCTGTTGGCCATCGGCAAACGACTGACGGAACAGGCCGTACTGGTAGTTGAGGCCATAGCCCGTCGCCGACTGGCCGACTGTCGCCATCGAATCAAGGAAGCAGGCCGCCAGGCGTCCCAATCCACCGTTACCCAACGCCGGATCGATCTCTTCTTCCAGCAGATCAGTCAGGTTGACGTCATGCACTTTCAGCTCATCGCTCACCGCCTGATACCAGCCGAGGTTGAGTAAATTGTTGCCGGTCAGGCGACCAATCAAAAACTCCATCGAGATGTAGTTAACGTGACGCTGATTTTTTGCCGGTTTCGCCGCAGGCTGGGCGCTGAGTAACTCAGCCAACGCCCCACTCACTGCCTGCCACCACTGGCGCGACGTCATTTCTTGAGCCGACAGTAAACCGAAGCGCTGCCACTGACGCGTCAGGGCAGCCTGAAATTGATCTTTGTTGAAAGTAGGCTGTGACATAGGGGTTCCAGATCCTTAGGTAATAAAACAACGTTATCGCTAGTTTGCCTGGCTCGTTGTTGACATTCCTCATCCTGGCACGGATTAGGGAGGGAGGAGGAGCGGGGATGAGCATAAAAGTGTGATCGCCGCCACTTTATTATTACCAACTACGCCAATAAATCGACTGACTTCGCAGTGCACTGTACCTGAGACGCCTCGCCTGATTTGACAAGAATCAGCATAATACCTTGCAAGACGAGATGACAAATTAATAATTATAACTTTTACAACAATTACTACAGCCGCTATTTTTAAAATAACAAGACGGTTGAAATCAAAATAATTCAAGAGCACACTAAGATAAATCTTCGACATAAAAATAAATCAAACAAATACTATCCAAGGATATATATGGCAAACTTATCTTGGATTACTCTGAAAGGTGAATTACAGGGTAATATTTCCGAAAACTGCGGCTCCAGGTACTCTATAGGAAATAAATCTCAGACAAACCATCTCAACCAAATTATGATTTATGGACTTGAGCATGAAACAACGCGTCAGCAGAACGTTAATCACCACGAACTCCAGATTATCAAACCTGTTGATCGTTCGTCCCCTTTGCTGAACAAAGCGATCAACGATAACGAAACGCTGGAGTGCGAAATATTCCTCTATCGAACCACACCAACAGGAATGCAAGAAGTCTATTATAAAATTAAATTATTCAAAGCACATATATCAAACATTAAATTAATAGTCCCTCACAATATCATTGAAAACGGAAACGAAGCACAAGAACGCGTTTCCTTTATTTATGAATCGATTAGTTGGGAACACTGCATGGCAAGTACCAGCGCTTATAGTTTGTGGAGTGAACGAACTTTCTGACGCCAGACATCTCTTGATAAGGAAAAATCATGCGTAAACGTAACTCCATGTTAAATGGCAACTCACTCAGGTTTCGGGACGAACGACCGCAGGCAAGAGATTTTAATAGCTGGCATACCATGAACCCTGTGCAGCGCGATATTGCCTTTATGGATGGCTCATTTATCACGCAAAGTCATCACATCCTTCTGCTCACTCTCGAAGAAGCACAGCAGGTGACGGACGATTTAATCGGCGGAGTGGATAAATTTTTTTCCTACCGCGCAGCACCCGGCAACTTCAAAGATGGCCTGGATGGCTTCCGCAGTCTCTCTAAGCTTACTACCTATTACAATTCCGCACAGGAGTTGGTCTTTAATTTCAGTGCAATCCGCATTAAAGCTATTGAATACAAAATCGGCGGTAAAACCTATATCAAAATTACCGGGTATCCCGCCCTGCGCCGGATTCTTAACGGAACCCGCTACGGAGCAAGCCATCCACAGATGCTGGAAATGGCATTGGGTAAACGTGGGCTTTATAACAATATCCGAAATGGTGTCAAATACTGCATCTACTTCTCACTTGCCTGGCGGGCAATTGAACTGATTTTTAAGTCTGATTATGATCTGGTGGATTTTTTGGTAGATATCTCAATGGATGCTGCAAAGGCGGTGGTGTCGGGGGTAGTGATTGGGGTCATTGCTGGAGGGCTTGCTCTCGCCAGTTCACCCATCATTGTAACTACTTTTTTTATAATAGCCTTAGGGTTATACCTTAATAATAGGTTAAATCATATTGAGGATGATATTGGACTATCTGTAGAATCAAAAACAAGAATCCGTGAATATTTCCGTAAAATGGAAAGAAGAGGTTCTGATTATGGATTCAATTCTCAATATTTTTACTCGTTCTAGAAAAGATGACATGAAAAAAATACACTTACGAATCTGGGCTCTTTTTGTGATTATTTTTTTAACCGCTGTCATTTACAGTTTGTTATTTGGAAGGACGATGACTGAATTTTTATCATTAATAAAAATGGGCGATATTATCTCTTATGATAAGACATGCGCACTGATAGGTTCAGTACCACTAATAAGTTATACAATGATTGCTGTCGTCAGAATTTTACTGAGTAAAGATGCACAGTACCGTTCACTTCCCAATCCTTATGAAAGTTTGGTACTCACTGCCATCACTTTTTCCTTTATTATTGGCGTTATTGCTAACTGTTTCGTTCCTTTTTTATTGTTTGGATTATCATACACATCCTGCCCCCAGAAGAAGCTTCATGATTTCTACGTTACAGATATCGAACTGTGTAAAACTATCGTAGATAAACGTGGCTTGTGGTAACGGATTCATCATACTTTTATTAATTTAAGGAATTGAATCGTTATTTTCAAAGAAAATGAGTATAGAACTCTGCAAAATCTATAGTCACCAATGATTTACATTAAAAATTATCACCAACAGTAACAATTAAGATAATTCTATAACAGCAAATCATGCTTCGTCAGAAGGGGTTCAATCGCCGCCCTTGGTCAAACACTTCAACAGCCGCGCATCCTGACACCGGTTTCAGTAGGTGTCTATCATCTTAAGAATTTGTGACATAGCGCAAAATAAGACAGTCCAATCCCGGACATAACTTGCAATAAATCTTAATCTGGCCGACCTTATATCTATTAATTACGAAGCGCAAAAAAAATCATTCTTCCCTATTTTCACACAGTGAAGTGACTAACTTATGTTGATTCCGTCTAAATTAAGTCGTCCGGTTCGACTCGACCATACGGTGGTTCGTGAGCGCCTGTTGGCTAAACTTTCCGGCGCGAACAATTTCAGGCTTGCCCTGATAACAAGTCCTGCTGGCTATGGAAAAACGACGCTGGTTTCACAATGGGCGGCAGGGAAAAATGATTTAGGCTGGTATTCTCTGGATGAGGGCGATAATCAGCAAGAGCGCTTTGCCAGTTATCTGATCGCCGCTATCCAACAGGCAACCGGTGGACACTGCACCACCAGCGAAGCGATGGTGCAAAAACGTCAGTACGCCAGCCTGACGTCACTGTTTGCCCAGCTATTTATCGAACTGGCCGAGTGGCACCGCCCGCTCTACCTGGTAGTAGATGATTATCATCTGATCTCTAATCCGGCCATTCACGAAGCGATGCGTTTCTTCCTGCGTCATCAGCCTGAGAACCTCACGCTGGTCGTGCTGTCACGTAACCTGCCGCAATTGGGCATTGCTAACCTGCGGGTACGCGACCAGCTGCTGGAGATAGGCAGCCAACAGTTAGCCTTTAACCATCAGGAAGCCAAACAATTTTTCGACCGACGTTTGTCCTCCCCCATCGAAGCAGCTGAAAGCAGCCGGATGTGCGATGACGTTGCTGGCTGGGCCACGGCATTACAACTGATCGCCCTTTCCGCCCGCCAGAACAATAACTCCGCTCACCAGTCGGCACGTCGCCTCGCCGGGATCAACGCCAGCCATCTGTCCGATTATCTGGTTGATGAAGTGCTGGACAGCGTTGACCTCGGCACCCGTCACTTCCTGCTAAAAAGCGCCATTCTGCGTTCCATGAACGATGCGCTAATCGTCCGCGTTACCGGGGAAGAAAACGGCCAGATGCGGCTGGAAGAAATTGAGCGCCAGGGGTTATTCCTACAGCGAATGGATGACGTTGGCGAGTGGTTCAGCTATCACCCGCTGTTTGGCAGCTTTTTACGCCAGCGCTGCCAATGGGAGCTGGCGAACGAACTGCCCGAAATACACCGCGCCGCAGCTGAAAGCTGGATGGCGCAAGGCTTCCCCAGCGAAGCTATCCACCACGCGCTGGCGGCCGGCGACGCCCATATGCTGCGCGATATCCTGCTTAATCATGCGTGGGGACTGTTTAACCATAGCGAGCTGACGTTACTGGAAGAGTCGCTGAAAGCCCTGCCGTGGGAAAGCCTGCTGGAAAATCCGCGTCTGGTTCTGCTCCAGGCCTGGCTGATGCAAAGCCAGCACCGCTACGGAGAGGTTAACACTCTGCTGGCGCGTGCTGAGCAGGAAATAAAAGGCGACATGGAGCCGACACTGCACGCCGAATTCAACGCCCTGCGGGCGCAGGTAGCGATTAACGACGGAAACCCTGACGAAGCCGAGCGTCTGGCGAAACTGGCGCTGGATGAGTTACCCATCGCCTGGTTCTATAGCCGTATCGTCGCCACCTCGGTGCACGGCGAAGTCCTGCACTGTAAGGGCGATCTCACGCGCTCTCTGGCGTTGATGCAGCAAACCGAGCAAATGGCCCGCCATCATGACGTCTGGCATTACGCACTGTGGAGTCTTATCCAGCAAAGCGAAATTTTGTTTGCCCAGGGCTTTTTACAGGCCGCCTGGGAAACTCAGGAAAAAGCGTTCCAGCTGATCAAAGAACAGCACCTGGAACAGCTGCCGATGCACGAATTCCTGGTACGTATTCGCGCGCAGCTACTGTGGGCATGGGCGCGTCTGGACGAATCAGAAGCCTCTGCCCGTAGCGGTATTGAACTGCTTTCCACCTTCCAGCCGCAGCAACAGCTACAGTGTCTGGCGCTGCTGGTTCAGTGTTCACTGGCACGGGGCGATCTCGATAACGCTCGCAGCCTGCTCAACCGTCTGGAAAACCTGTTGGGCAACGGTCACTATCACAGCGACTGGATCTCCAACGCCGATAAGGTGCGGGTGATTTACTGGCAAATGGTGGGCGACAAAAACTCGGCCGCCAACTGGCTGCGCCACACGCCGAAACCAGAATTCGCCAATAACCACTTCCTGCAAAGCCAGTGGCGCAACATCGCTCGTGCACAAATCCTGCTCGGAGAGTTTGAACCGGCTGAGATTGTGCTGGAAGAGTTGAATGAAAATGCGCGCAACCTGCGCCTGATGAGCGATCTGAACCGCAACCTGTTGCTGCTTAATCAGCTCTACTGGCAGGCAGGGCGCAAAAATGACGCCCAGCGTGTGTTACTCGACGCCCTACAGCTGGCGAACCGTACCGGGTTTATCAGCCACTTTGTTATCGAAGGCGAGGCCATGGCGCAACAACTGCGTCAGCTGATTCAGCTCAATACCTTACCGGAACTCGATCAGCACCGCGCCCAGCGCATTTTGCGTGAGATTAACCAGCATCACCGCCATAAATTTGCCCACTTCGATGAAGGGTTCGTTGAGCGTCTGCTTACTCACCCGGAAGTGCCGGAACTTATCCGCACCAGCCCGCTGACCCAGCGCGAATGGCAGGTTCTGGGACTGATTTATTCAGGCTACAGCAACGAGCAGATCGCCGGTGAGCTGGCCGTCGCGGCAACGACCATCAAGACGCACATCCGCAATTTGTACCAAAAGCTCGGCGTCGCACATCGCCAGGATGCGGTGCAACATGCGCAGAAGCTGCTGAAGATGATGGGGTACGGCGTTTAGTTAATGCCTGATACGCAACGCTTATCAGGCCTGGAATTACCTTAGCACAGCTCTAACTGGATATGATGGTCAGCAATCACCTGCATCACACCAGCAGGCGGCAGCGTATCGGTATACACCGCATCCACCATGCTGATACTGCCCATATTCACCATCGCGTTACGCCCAAACTTCGAGTGGTCCACCACCAGCATCACATGCCGTGAATTCTCAATGATCGCGCGTTTGGTACGAACTTCGTGATAATCAAACTCCAGCAGAGAACCATCGCTGTCGATGCCGCTGATCCCTAAGATGCCGAAGTCCAGACGGAACTGGGAAATAAAGTCGAGGGTCGCTTCGCCCATAATACCGCCATCGCGGCTACGCAGTTCACCACCGGCGAGGATTATGCGGAAATCCTCTTTCGCCATCAGCGTGTTCGCCACATTGAGGTTGTTGGTCACAATGCGTAAATTGCTGTGATTAAGCAGCGCGTGAGCCACCGCTTCCGGCGTGGTTCCGATATCAATAAACAGCGTAGAGCCGTTCGGGATCTGCGTGGCAACTTTGCGGGCAATGCGCTCTTTTTCCGCCGTCTGCGTCGCTTTACGGTCATGCCACGGGGTGTTGACCGAGCTGGATGGCAGCGCCGCGCCGCCGTGATGGCGCAAAATCATGTTCTGATCGGCCAGATCGTTAAGATCGCGGCGAATCGTCTGCGGGCTGACGGAGAAATGCTCCACCAGCTCTTCAGTACTGACGTATCCCTGTTTTTTTACCAGCTCGATGATCGCGTCATGTCGTTGTGTTTGCTTCATTAGTGTTCCCTGAAATTTTGCCGGATGCGCTAACGCTTATCCGGCCTACAAAGTTCGTTTCCGCACATTCATCGTATCGGCAAACGCCATTGCCAGACCCACGGCCAATCCGGCGATATGAGCACCATTCGCCATCGACATGCCGAATAGATCAAACCAGCCGGCAACAATCCAGATCAAAGCAAAGATAATCAAACCACGCTGCAGGAAAATACCGCTTTGCGGATCGCGCTCGCCACGCAACCACACGTAGCCCATCAGCGCATATACCACGCCAGACAGTCCACCAAACCACGGGCCGCTAAATTTCTGCTGAACATAGCCGCTCAACAGGGCGCTGATCACGGTAATAACAATCAGTTTTCCACTGCCCAGACGCTTTTCAACCGCACCGCCGAGATACCACCACCACAACAGGTTGAACAGAATATGCATCAGCGAGAAGTGCATAAAAGCGTGGGTGAAATAACGCCAGAATTCAAATTTCAGCGAAGGGTCAAACGGCCATGCCAGCCAAAGCATCACCGCCTGGTCGCCCAGCACGTTCATCGCGATAAACACCAGCACACACGCGGCCATTACCAACCAGGTTACCGGGCCTGCGCGTTCGCGCAATGTGGCCAGGAACGGATAACGCTGGTAGTGCAGACCGCTGTCGGTCTGACCCGACTGCCAGCTTGCCGCTAGGTAGCGCGGATCGCCCGGATTCTCCAGAAATCGCGCCAGTTCAGCATGCACGCGCTCGGCCTGGGACTCATCCGCCAGCCAGACATCCGTTTGCTGATGTTGTTGAATCGTCAGGATAACGCCCTGTGTCGCCATATAATCAACAAATGCCTGCGCCACGCGGGGGTTAGCAAAAGAGGTAATCATCAACATGGTTGCTGTCGCTTATTCCACACAAAAGAGGACAGTATATATATCCTGCCCGTTTCAGGCTGCATCTTTGTTAGCTTACGAACCGTATGCCACTTCTGCCGGAAAATGTCGATGCCAGGCGTCGAAGCCGCCGTCAACGCTGTAAACCGCGTCATAGCCCTGCTGAAGAAGATATTGCGCCGCGCCTTTACTGCTGTTGCCGTGATAACACATCACCAACACAGCGGTGTCGAAATCATGCTCGCGCATAAATGACCCCAGCGTGTCGTTCGTCAGATGAAACGCCTGCGGGGCATGACCCATGGCATAGCTTTGCGGATCACGGATATCCACTAACACCGCGCTCCCCTGATGCAGCTTTTGATGCGCTTCTTCGACATTAATACATTCAAACTGATCCATTGCTCTCTCTTCTTTATATGGCAGGTGATGCTTTTCGGACATGTTACTGCTTAGTGTACGTCCCGACGGCAGTTAAACGCCATAATGTTATATGTATCACTGTAAATTGTTTATCCGATGTTACCAATGGCGCAATTCTTTGCTATTATGCTCGATAACGAACATTAATGAGCTATAACGAAAGTGCGAGAGGCCAGCATGGAAACCAAAGATCTGATTGTGATAGGTGGAGGCATCAACGGTGCCGGTATCGCGGCAGATGCCGCTGGACGCGGTTTATCCGTGCTGATGCTGGAAGCGCAGGATTTAGCCTGCGCCACCTCTTCCGCTAGCTCCAAACTCATCCACGGTGGCCTGCGCTACCTGGAACACTACGAATTTCGTCTGGTAAGCGAAGCGCTGGCCGAACGTGAAGTGCTGTTGAAAATGGCACCGCATATCGCCTTCCCGATGCGCTTTCGTCTGCCCCACCGCCCGCACCTGCGTCCGGCGTGGATGATCCGCATTGGTTTGTTTATGTACGATCATCTGGGCAAACGCACCAGTTTGCCAAGTTCTACCGGTTTGCGTTTTGGCGCAGATTCCGTAATGAAACCTGAGATTGTGCGCGGTTTCGAATATTCTGACTGCTGGGTAGACGATGCGCGACTGGTTTTGGCAAACGCCCAAATGGTTGTACGTAAAGGAGGAGAAGTATTAACCCGCACTCGCGCCACTTCTGCTCGCCGTGAAAACGGTTTGTGGATTGTTGAAGCTGAAGATATCGATACCGGCAAAAAATACACCTGGCAGGCGCGTGGCCTGGTCAACGCCACCGGTCCGTGGGTAAAAGAGTTCTTCGACGATGGTATGCACCTGCCATCACCGTACGGCATTCGCCTGATTAAAGGCAGCCACATCGTAGTGCCGCGCGTACATACCCAGAAGCAAGCTTATATTCTGCAAAACGAAGATAAGCGTATTGTGTTTGTTATCCCATGGATGGACGAATTCTCGATCATCGGTACGACAGACGTTGAATACAAAGGCGATCCGAAAGCAGTGAAAATTGATGAAAGCGAAATCAATTACCTGCTGAAGGTCTACAACGCGCACTTTAAGAAGCAACTGGGCCGTGATGATATCGTCTGGACTTACTCAGGCGTACGTCCGCTGTGCGATGACGAGTCTGACTCACCGCAGGCGATCACCCGTGATTACACGCTGGATATCCACGACGAAAACGGCAAAGCGCCGTTGCTGTCGGTCTTTGGCGGTAAGCTGACCACCTATCGTAAGCTTGCTGAGCACGCGATGGAAAAACTGGCATCGTACTATCAGGGAATTGGTCCGGCATGGACGAAAGAGTGCATTCTGCCTGGCGGTGACATTGGCGGCGATCGCGAAGATTACGCGGCCAAACTGCGCCGCCGCTACCCGTTCCTGACCGAGTCGCTGGCACGCCATTATTCTCGCACCTACGGCAGCAACACCGAATGGGTTATCGGCGAAGCCACCTCGCTTGCCGAGTTAGGTGAAGACTTTGGCCATGAGTTTTATGAGGCCGAACTGAAATATCTGGTCGATCATGAATGGGTTCGTCGTGCGGAAGATGCGTTGTGGCGTCGCACGAAAGAAGGTATGTGGCTGAACGCTGAGCAGCAGTCGCGTATGACCCAGTGGCTGGCGGAGTACATTGAAAAACACCAGCTGTCGCTGGCGTCCTGATAAAAATGCCGGATGCGGCTAGCGCCTTATCCGGCCTACAAGAGTGCATAAACGTAGGCCGGGCAAGCGAAGCGCCCCCGGCATCGTGTGTTACAACCGCACCGAATCAATATGCCAGATGTTTTCGGCGTACTCTTTGATCGTCCTGTCCGACGAGAAGTACCCCATGTTGGCAATATTAATCATCGACTTGGTGGTCCACTCTTCCGGGTGACGATACAGTTCATCAACCTTATCCTGGCAATCCACGTAGCTGCGATAATCCGCCAGAACCTGATAGTGGTCGCCAAAGTTAATCAGCGAATCCACCAGGTCGCGATAGCGTCCCGGCTCCTCAGGGCTGAATACGCCGCTGCCGATCTGCGTCAGCACCTGGTGCAGCTCTTCGTCTTTCTCGTAATACTCACGCGGCTTGTAGCCCTGGCTGCGTAAAGCCTCGACTTCTTCCGCCGTATTACCAAAGATAAAGATATTTTCTGCGCCCACATGCTCCAGCATCTCAACGTTGGCACCGTCCAGCGTCCCGATGGTCAGCGCACCGTTAAGAGCAAATTTCATATTACTGGTACCGGAGGCTTCGGTCCCGGCCAGAGAAATCTGCTCAGAAAGGTCGGCGGCAGGAATAATCACCTGCGCCAGGCTGACGCTGTAGTTGGGGATAAACACCACTTTCAGCTTGTCGCCAATTTGCGGATCGTTGTTGATCACTTTGGCGACGTCGTTGATCAGGTGAATGATGTGTTTCGCCATGTAATAAGCCGAAGCCGCTTTACCGGCGAAGATATTCACACGTGGTACCCACTCAGCATCAGGATCGGCCTTAATGCGATTGTAGCGGGTGATCACATGCAGCACGTTCATCAACTGGCGTTTGTATTCGTGAATACGCTTGATCTGCACATCAAACAGCGATTTCGGATTCACCACCACGTTCAACTGCTGGGCAATGAGCGTGGACAGACGCTTTTTGTTCTCCAGCTTCGCGCGGCGCACCGCCTGATTTACCAGTGGGTAATCGCAGTGCTGCTCAAGCTCGCTGAGCTGGCTGAGATCGGTTCGCCAGGTGCGGCCAATGTTCTCATCCAGCACTTCAGAGAGCGACGGGTTGGCCAGCGCCAGCCAGCGACGCGGCGTCACGCCGTTGGTGACGTTGCAGAAGCGAGTCGGGAAAATCTTCGCAAAATCAGCAAACAGCGACTGCACCATCAGGTTGGAGTGCAGCTCGGAAACGCCGTTAACCTTGTGGCTCACCACCACCGCCAGCCATGCCATACGCACACGACGGCCGTTAGATTCATCGATAATCGACGTCCGCCCCAGCAGAGCAGTATCGTTTGGATACTGTTCCTGCAACGTCTTCAGGAAGTAGTCGTTGATTTCAAAGATGATTTGCAGATGGCGCGGCAAAATTTTGCCCAGCATATCGACGGGCCAGGTCTCCAGCGCTTCGCTCATCAAAGTGTGGTTGGTATACGAGAAGACCTGGCAGCAGACCTCAAACGCATCGTCCCAACTGAACTTATGCTCATCGATCAGCAGTCGCATCAGCTCAGGGATCGACAGCACCGGATGGGTGTCGTTGAGGTGAATGGCGATTTTATCCGCCAGGTTGTCGTAGGTTTTGTGCAACTGGTAATGACGGCTCAGAATGTCCTGCACCGTGGAGGAGACCAGGAAATACTCCTGGCGCAACCGCAGTTCGCGTCCTGAATAGGTGGAGTCGTCCGGGTACAGTACGCGGGAGACGTTCTCGGAGTGGTTTTTATCTTCCACCGCCGCAAAGTAGTCGCCCTGGTTAAATTTACCGAGATTAATCTCGCTACTGGCCTGGGCATTCCACAGGCGCAGCGTGTTGGTGGCGTCGGTGTCGTAGCCGGGGATAATCTGGTCGTAGGCGACCGCGAGGATCTCTTCGGTTTCTATCCAGCGCGTTTTCTTGCCTTCCTGCTGAATGCGACCGCCAAAACGCACTTTGTAGCGCGTGTTGTGGCGTTTGAATTCCCACGGGTTACCGTATTCAAGCCAGTAGTCCGGCGACTCTTTCTGGCGGCCATCAACAATGTTCTGCTTGAACATACCGTAGTCATAACGAATACCGTAACCGCGTCCCGGCAGGCCCAGCGTTGCCAGTGAGTCCAGAAAGCAGGCCGCCAGGCGCCCGAGACCGCCATTGCCAAGACCTGGGTCGTTTTCTTCGTCGATCAGATCTTCAAGATCCAACCCCATACCTTCCAGCGCATTTTTGACATCGTCATAAATACCCAGCGATAACAGTGCATTGGAAAGCGTGCGGCCAATCAGAAACTCCATAGACAGGTAATAGACCTGACGAGTTTCCTGAGATAATTGCGCACGGTTAGAACGCAGCCAGCGCTCCACGAGACGGTCGCGCACCGCGAACAACGTGGCGTTCAGCCACTCATGTTTATTGGCAATGACCGGGTCCTTACCAATCGTGAACATCAGCTTATAGGCAATAGAATGCTTAAGTGCCTCTACGCTGAGTGTGGGCGATGCATAAGTAAATGGAGCATTCATATAGGTGATTCCTGGATATCTATTTCAAGCGATAGTAAAGCTCACGGTATGACTTCGCCGCGACTTGCCAGCTAAAATCCATGGTCATGGCCTGACGTTGTACAAACCGCCAAAGCGAAGGCCGGGACCACAATACGAAAGCACGCCGGATCGCGCGTAACAGCGACCAGGCATTACTATCTTCAAATACAAACCCACTGGCGATACCGTCCGCCAGGTTTTCCAGCGAACTGTCAGAGACTGTATCAGCCAGCCCACCGGTGCGCCGCACCAGCGGCAGCGTGCCGTACTTCAGTCCATACAACTGCGTTAAGCCACACGGCTCAAAACGGCTGGGAACCAATATCACATCGGCCCCACCCATGATGCGGTGCGAGAAGGCTTCGTGATAGCCGATCTGCACACCCACCTGTCCTGGATGTTCCGCCGCTGCGGCGAGGAATCCTTCCTGTAATACCGGATCGCCCGCGCCTAGCAATGCCAGCTGTCCACCCTGCTCTAACAACCCCGGCAGCGCTTCCAGCACCAGATCCAGCCCTTTTTGACTGGTCAGACGGCTCACCACGGCAAACAGCGGTACTTTATCGTTGACCTTAAGTCCCATCGCTATCTGAAGCTGACGTTTGTTTTCTGCCTTCTCCTCCAGCGTGTCGCGCGTATATCGCGATGCCAGCAGGAGATCGGTTTCCGGGCTCCAGATTTTTTCATCAACGCCGTTCAGCACACCGGAAAGACGGCCTTCACGATGACGCTGCTGCAACAGACCTTCCATGCCGTAGGCAAACTGCGGCTCGGTAATTTCCCGCGCGTAGGTCGGACTGACCGCCGTAATGTGGTCGGCGTAGTACAACCCTGCCTTCAGAAACGAAATCTGCCCGTTAAACTCCAGTCCGTGCACATTAAAGAACGACCATGGCAATTGGATGTCATCCATATGCTTTGCATAAAACATGCCTTGATACGCCAGGTTGTGGACGGTGAACACCGATTTCGCCGGATGGCCGCGCGCCGCCAGATACGCCGGGGCCAGACCCGCATGCCAGTCGTGCGCATGCACCACATCCGGGCGCCAGAATGGGTCAAGGCCACAGGCCATTTCACAGCCAACCCAGCCCAGCAATGCAAAACGCTGCACGTTATCGGTATACGCAAACAGGTTAGTGTCGTGATACGGGCTACCGGGGCGGTCATAGAGATGCGGCGCGTCAATCAGGTAAATACCCACGCCGTTGAAATGCCCGAACAGCAGCGTGATACGTCCGGCGAAGGTATCCCGACGCGTCACTACCTGCGCATCGGGAATGCCGCGACGAATATCAGGAAACGCCGGGAGCAACACGCGGGCATCCACGCCGTCCGCTATTTGCGCTGCGGGTAACGCCCCAATAACATCCGCCAGTCCCCCGGTTTTTAACAGGGGGAACATCTCTGAACAAACGTGTAAAACCTGCATTATCGCTCCTGTTTGATCTGCAGTTTGCGTAGCATTTCACGCGTGACCAGCACAATACCTTCCTCTGAACGGTAGAAACGACGCGCATCTTCTTCCGCGTTTTCACCAATCACCATGCCTTCGGGAATAACGCAGGCGCGGTCGATAATGCAACGACGTAAGCGGCACGAACGTCCCACCCACACTTCAGGTAACAACACTGCCGAATCAATGTTACAGAATGAATTCACCCGCACTCGCGGGAACAGAACGGACTGCACCACCACCGAACCTGAAATTATGCATCCGCCAGAAACCAGCGAGTTCAGCGTCATTCCGTGGCTGCCGGAACGGTCCTGAACAAATTTCGCCGGTGGCAGCGATTCCATGTGCGTACGGATTGGCCAGTCCTGGTCGTACATGTCCAGTTCAGGCGTCACCGAAGCCAGATCGAGGTTCGCCTTCCAGTAGGCTTCCAGCGTACCCACGTCACGCCAGTACGGCTCGGATTCCGGGTCAGACTGCACGCAGGACAACGGGAATGGATGTGCATACGCCATGCCAGCTTCGGTGATTTTCGGGATAATGTCTTTACCGAAATCGTGACTGGAGTTTTCATCGAGGTCATCTTCCGCCAGCAATTCATATAGATAATCGGCGTTGAAAACGTAGATCCCCATACTGGCAAGAGATTTGGTCGGGTCACCTGGCATAGCTGGCGGGTTGGCGGGTTTTTCAACGAACTCGATAATTTTATCGGTGTCGTCCACGTCCATTACGCCAAACGCGCTGGCCTCTTCAATAGGCACTGGCATACAGGCCACGGTGCAACGCGCGCCTTTCTCGACGTGGTCGATCAGCATGCGTGAGTAGTCCTGCTTGTAGATATGATCGCCCGCGAGGATCACCACATATTCCGCTTTATAGCGTCGAATGATGTCCAGGTTTTGGGTCACCGCATCCGCCGTACCGCGATACCAGTTTTCACCCTGCATTCTCTGCTGGGCAGGCAGCAGATCGACAAACTCGTTCATCTCTTCGCTAAAGAACGACCAGCCGCGCTGAATATGCTGCACCAGCGTGTGGGACTGGTACTGGGTGATCACGCCAATACGGCGGATCCCGGAGTTAATACAGTTGGATAAGGCAAAATCGATAATGCGGAACTTACCGCCAAAGTGCACAGCAGGTTTGGCACGTTTGTTGGTTAAATCTTTTAAGCGGGTACCGCGGCCACCGGCCAGGATCAGGGCAACAGATTTTAATGGCAGCTGGCGCGCCAACATTACACGATCGTTCTTCTCTAAACTCACCATGACTAACTCCTTTTTTATCTTCTCTGGAACACACACAGTCCGTGCGCAGGTCCCTGCCAGACAGCCGTAAGCACCGGATTATCCTCTCCGGCAAATGGGGGAACGGCGCACCATTCCCCTTCAGGTAAAACGATATCTGTCACCTCAAGCGTGGCATTTATTGCAATCAGAAAACGGTCTGAAAGCAGGATTTGCATCTGCCTCGGGCCGTTTTGCCACTCATCCGCACTTAAGGGTTGTGCGTACTTATTTAGCCAACGAACATTGCCATCGCCCTCTTCCCACCAGCGATCACCCGTCAGTGCAGGAATTTGCTGGCGAAGATGGATCAGGGCAGCGGTAAATGTGGTTAGTCCGCTGTTTGCCTGCTGCCAGTCCAGCCAGGTCAGGGCGTTATCCTGGCAGTAAGCGTTATTGTTGCCGTGCTGGCTATGACCATGCTCATCGCCCGCCAGCAACATCGGCGTCCCCTGGGAGAGCAACAGCGTGGATAACAGCGCATGAATGCTGTCGCGCCGCCGCTCAATCAGGTCCAGCGTGCCGCCTAATCCTTCTTTACCATGATTGTCGCTGTAGTTATTGCTAGTGCCGTCGCGATTTTCCTCACCATTCGCTTCATTGTGCTTATTTGTGAAGCACACACAGTCGCGTAGCGTAAAACCGTCGTGCGCAGTCACCAGATTGACCGTCGCGCTGGGTTTGCGACCATCGCGTTTAAACACGTCGCTTGATGCGGCAAAACGCCCGGCAAACTCACCCAACGAGAGATTACGCTGGAGCCAGAAGCGTCGGGTCGCATCGCGGAAATGGTCATTCCACTCGGCAAACGGCGGGGGAAAATTCCCCACCTGATACCCGCCTTCACCAATATCCCACGGTTCCGCAATCAGCTTAACGCGTGAGAGCAGCGGACAGTTTTGGATCGCGGTAAACAGTGGCGCATCCTGACGAAACGCAGGTGTACGCCCCATGACGGAAGCCAAATCAAAACGAAAACCATCCACATGGCAGGTTTCAACCCAGTACCGCAGGCATTCACATGCGTATTCCACAACGCCTGGATGGCTCAGATTGAGGGTGTTCCCACAACCGGTCCAGTTGTAGTAATCACCATCGTCCCTGATCCAATAATAGCTACGGTTATCAATTCCGCGCAGCGAGAAGACGGGGCCTTCGAGATCCAGTTCGGCGCTGTGGTTCAAAACGATATCGAGAATGACCTCAATCCCCGCTTTGTGCAGCGCTTTTACCGCGTCGCGAAACTCATCAAGCGCACTCTCCGGCGAACAGGCATAGGCCGGATGCAGTGCAAACATCGCTACCGGGTTGTAGCCCCAATAGTTCGACAGCCCCAGCCGCTGAAGCCGTGGTTCGCTGGCAAAATGCGCCACCGGCAGCAGCTCCAGCGCGGTAATGCCGAGGCGCTTGAAGTAATCGATCATCACTGGATGGCCCAGCGCTTTGTAGGTTCCGCGAATCTCTTCCGGCAGCTCAGGATGCAAATACGTCAACCCTTTGACATGCGCTTCGTAAATCACGGTATTGCCCCACGGCGTGCGCGGCGGGGTATCATCCTCCCAGTCATAATGATCGGACACCACCACGCCCTTCAGCGCGATGGTGGCATTATCATGATGATCCGGTTCATTTAGCCCACCGTGCAGCAGCGGGTTATCTTTTAACTCGCCATCCACCCGACGGGCGCAAGGGTCAAGCAGCAGCTTGGCCGGATTAAACCGGTGGCCCTGCTGCGGTTGCCATGGGCCATGAACACGATAGCCATAGCGCAGACCGGGCCGGGCGTTGGCCAGATAGCCGTGCCAGACATCACCGCTACGCCCCGGCAGGTCATAGCGAAGTTCGCACCCTTGCTCATCGAATACGCATAATTCAACGCGTTCAGCATGGGCCGAGAAGAGTGTGAAATTGACACCATGGCCGTCATACGTTGCACCATGGGGGGTGGCGTTGCCGGTTGCCAGTTGCGTCATTACCCCTCCCTGACCAGCCAGATCGTTGCCAACGGCGGTAACGTGAGGCTCAGTGAGTGCTGACGACCATGGCTGGCGATTTCATCGCTGTGCACCGCACCGCCGTTGCCGGTATTGCTACCGTGGTAATGCATCGAGTCGGTATTGAGGATCTCACGCCATTTGCCTGGCTGATTGATACCGAAGCGATAGCCGTGGCGGGGCACAGGCGTAAAGTTACTGACCACGATGATTTCATTGCCGACCTTGTCACGACGCACGAAAGCCAGCACCGAACGTTCGTTGTCATCCACCACCAGCCATTCAAAACCATAGGCGTCAAAGTCGAGCTCGTGCAGCGCTTTGTGATGACGGTAGGTGTGGTTCAGATCGCGCACCAGACGCTGTACGCCGTGGTGCCAGTTATCGCCACCTTCCAGCAGGTGCCAGTCGAGGCTGGCGTCATGGTTCCATTCACGTCCCTGCGCAAACTCGTTGCCCATAAACAGCAGTTTTTTGCCCGGGAAGGCCCACATCCAGCCGTAGTAGGCGCGCAGGTTGGCAAACTTCTGCCATGCGTCTCCCGGCATGCGATCGAGAATGGATTTTTTACCGTGTACCACTTCATCATGCGACAGCGGCAGGACGAAGTTTTCGGTGTAGTTGTACAGCATGCCGAAGGTCAGCTTGTCGTGATGGTACTGACGATGAATCGGGTCCAGCTTCATGTAGTCCAGCGTGTCGTGCATCCAGCCGAGGTTCCACTTATACCAGAACCCTAAACCGCCCATATCCTGTGGTCTTGAAACGCCGGCAAAGTCGGTGGACTCTTCCGCCATACTCACCGCACCAGGCACCTGCTCGCCAAGAATGCGGTTGGTATTGCGCAAAAATTCAATGGCTTCGAGGTTTTCACGACCACCAAATTCGTTTGGGATCCATTCCCCTTCTTTGCGGCTGTAGTCGCGATAAATCATCGACGCCACGGCATCCACGCGCAACGCGTCGATCCCAAAACGTTCAATCCAGTACAGAGCATTACCCACCAGGTAGTTGCTGACTTCACGGCGACCGTAGTTGTAGATCAGCGTGTTCCAGTCCTGGTGATATCCTTCGCGCGGGTCGCTGTGCTCATACAGGTTGGTGCCATCAAACTCTGCCAAACCAAAGTCGTCCGATGGGAAATGGCCCGGCACCCAGTCGAGAATGACGTTCAGCCCCGCCTGATGCGCAGCATTCACGAAATAGCGGAAATCATCGCGCGTCCCGAAGCGACGGGTCGGCGCATACATGCCGGTAGGCTGGTAGCCCCAGCTACCGTCGAACGGATGCTCGTTAATCGGCAACAGTTCGAGGTGGGTAAAGCCCATCCATTTGGCGTACGGCACCAACTGATCCGCCAGCTCGCGGTAGCTCAGCCAGAAGTTGTTATCGGTATGACGACGCCATGACCCCAAGTGAACTTCATAGATAGAGATCGGTGCATCAAACTGGTTGGCTTTTTTGCGCGCCTCGTTTTGCACTACTTTTTCCGGCAGACCACAGATAAGCGACGCGGTTTCCGGGCGCATTTGCGCTTCGAAGGCGTAAGGGTCCGCTTTGATTCGCAGCTTACCGTTCGCATCGATCATCTCGTATTTATACAGCTGACCATGCTGCGCGCCGGGGATAAACAGCTCCCAGATACCGCTTTCTTTGCGCAGGCGCATTGGGTGGCGACGACCATCCCAGTAGTTGAACTGCCCAACCACTGACACGCGTTGAGCGTTAGGCGCCCAGACTGAGAAGCGCGTACCGGTTACGCCATCCATGGTATCCGCATGCGCACCCAGCGTTTCGTAAGGTCGCAGATGCGTACCTTCAGATAACAGCCAGGCATCCATATCCTGGATCAGCGGGCCAAAACGATAAGGGTCATCAATCAGATTCTGCTGTCCATGCCAGACAACGGCCAGCTGATAGCGAAAGAAATTTTTACGGCGGGGAAGTACTGCACAGAAAAAACCGCGAGAGTCGAGGCAATCCAGCTTGCCGACTTTGCGTCCGGTTTTGGGTTCGATTACCCACACTTCGGTGGCGTCAGGTAATAGGGCGCGGACTTCAAGTCCAGCATCAGTTTGGTGCATACCGAGTACGGAAAAAGGATCCGCAAAATGGCCTGCAATTAGCGCATTAATCACGTCTCTATCGATACGAACGGACATGGTTGTCATCCTGTTTTATGGCGTCACCCCTTCCAACTGATTTTCGACATCAGGTAGTGACACTTTTTTTGACCTGAACGGCGCAGCACAATTGTGCATCCTCTCTGCGTCGTCCCACCTTCAGGCAACAACTTAATACCTCCGGTACTAAGTCACCCTTAAAGAATAGCCAATGCTTTATCTTACTCCTGGTAAAAAATGAAACATCTGCGCTTACTCCTGTATTACGCAAAAAAAGGGGTGATTCCTCACCCCTTGATCGTTAACAAACTATTACGCCAATTGGCGCAGCATACGGCGCAATGGCTCCGCAGCACCCCACAGCAACTGGTCGCCCACGGTAAAGGCTGACAGGAACTCCGGTCCCATGTTCAGCTTACGCAGACGGCCTACTGGCGTGGTCAGCGTGCCGGTAACGGCCGCCGGGGTTAACTCACGCATGGTGATATCCCGATCGTTTGGTACAACTTTGGCCCACGGATTGTGCGCCGCCAGCAGTTCTTCCACGGTCGGAATAGACACATCTTTTTTCAGTTTAATGGTGAACGCCTGGCTGTGGCAGCGCAGCGCGCCGACGCGCACGCACAGACCATCAACCGGGATCACGGAAGACGTGTTGAGAATTTTGTTGGTTTCCGCCTGTCCCTTCCACTCTTCACGGCTCTGACCGTTATCGAGCTGTTTGTCGATCCACGGAATCAGGCTACCGGCCAGCGGTACGCCAAAGTTATCAACCGGCAGTTCGCCGCTGCGGGACAGGGTCGTCACTTTACGTTCGATGTCGAGAATAGCAGAGGAAGGGGTCGCCAGTTCCTCGGCCACATGGCCATACAGATGACCCATCTGAGACAGCAGTTCACGCATATGGCGCGCGCCGCCGCCGGAAGCCGCCTGATAGGTCGCCACGGAAACCCAGTCAACCAGGTCATTGGCAAACAGGCCACCGAGGGACATCAGCATCAGGCTAACGGTACAGTTGCCGCCGACAAAGGTCTTAATACCTTTGTTCAGGCCGTCGGTGATGACATCCTGGTTAACCGGATCGAGAATAATGATGGCATCGTCTTTCATACGCAGCGAAGAGGCTGCGTCAATCCAGTAACCCTGCCAACCGCTTTCACGAAGCTTTGGATAGATTTCGTTGGTATAATCGCCGCCCTGACAGGTCACGATGATATCGAGCGCCTTCAGCGCATCCAGATCAAAAGCGTCCTGAAGTGTGCCGGTCGCGGTGCCACCGAACGTCGGTGCCGCCTGCCCAAGCTGGGAAGTAGAAAAGAAAACAGGGCGAATGGCGTCGAAGTCACGCTCCTCAACCATGCGTTGCATGAGAACAGAGCCGACCATACCGCGCCAGCCGATAAAACCAACATTTTTCATAGCGTTTTTTCCTGCAGAGATGTGTGCTGTGTATGCTAACCAGTATCCTACTGGCCTATCCTTCACCATACAAAAAGCAGCCAAAGTCGCAAGTGAAATTAATCAATGATAGCGAAGCCATCAGTAATGCGACTTATCCCGCTGCGCAAGCAAGCAGAAAGTCCGCAGTAATTATCAGGGAATTTGAGTTATGAATGAAATCATTTCAGCGGCAGTTTTATTGATCCTGATTATGGATCCGCTCGGAAATCTGCCCATTTTCATGTCCGTATTGAAACATACCGAACCAAAACGTCGCCGCGCGATTATGATTCGCGAGCTGTTTATTGCGCTGTTGGTGATGCTGATATTCCTGTTTGCGGGCGAGAAAATTCTGGCATTTCTTAACCTGCGTGCAGAAACCGTATCGATCTCCGGGGGCATCATTTTGTTCCTGATCGCCATTAAGATGATTTTCCCCAGCGCCACCGGGAATAGCACCGGGCTTCCGGCTGGTGAAGAGCCGTTTATCGTACCGCTGGCGATTCCGCTGGTCGCCGGTCCGACAATCCTGGCCTCATTAATGCTGTTGTCGCATCAGTATCCAAACCAGATGGGGCATCTGGTGATTGCGCTGCTGATCGCCTGGGGCGGTACATTCGTGATTTTGCTGCAGTCTTCGCTGTTTTTACGTCTGCTGGGAGAGAAAGGGGTTAACGCGCTGGAGCGCCTGATGGGGCTGATTCTGGTGATGATGGCAACCCAGATGTTCCTCGACGGTGTAAGGATGTGGATGAAGGGGTGAAACACTCATTTTACGCCGGGTGGCGGCTTCGCCTTACCCGGCCTACGGTGTTGATATATGCTCGTGTGTAGGCCCGGTAAGCGCTAGCACCACCGGACAATCAGCGCCGTGAATGTGTTTGTGAGAAACACCTCAATCATTTAAGTCTCTGAAAAAGCGTATTTTCATTTCTGCGAAGCGCCTTCCGGAATGCCCCCTTGTCAGCATCGCGGATTAGCATTATCTTCTCGCTGCACCTGCAAAATCAGGTGCCAGAATTAGCCTTCTGAACTCCTTCATCGGTGACGCAAGTATTTTTGTGTCGCACGCTTAGGTACACTCCAATGGTGGACCGGGCGGGGGCGTCGCAAGACGCGCCGGTATCCGATGAGGCCGGTAAGGCTAACCCTGTTCGGCTCCACCTCCAGTGAGATTAGCCTCTCCAGTGGTGGATGAAAATCACTCATCGGAGGCTGCCCTATGGCAACGACCCCTCTCTTTTCACACTCTTTATTTACCCTGCCCTTTAGCCATGCCACGGACTTCACCGAGTTGGCGGATAACTGTGAGCGTTTTGTCGAAGGGCTTGTTGAATGTCATGACCCGGTTGAAAAACTGGCGATGTGCGCGCGCCTGTCGGCCTGTCTGGCACTATTGCAACCAACCTTAACGGAGCCTGTACCGCAGCATCTACAGGCCAGCCTGACGGTAGAAACCTTACCGACCCGCACTCCCCTCTTTGAACCCGAACCAGATCAGATGGGGCGTTACTGCCAGCTTTTAACGCATTTGCTGATGAGCAAAACGCTTTCTGATGATATGGAGCGGGTGGCGGGTGATTTGCTGCAGGATTTGGTGGATTATTTCGCCGACACACTGAAAGCGCCGCGCTGGTTGAAAACCGAGGATGGGGTGATGGTGCTGTAAAAAAGCCGGGTGGCGGCTTCGCCTTACCCGGCCTACGGTGTCGATATGTGCTCGTTTCCAGGCCCGGTAAGCGCAAGCGCCACCGGGCAATGCCATCAGCTCAACAGCTGGAAGGCAATCATACCGACAATCGCGCCGACCGTACCGAGGATGGTTTCCATCATCGTCCAGGTCTTCAGAGTTTGCGCTTCAGTCGCACCGGTAAATTTACCGAACAACCAGAAACCAGCGTCGTTAACGTGGCTGACCACGATAGAGCCGCCCGCGATACAGATAGACAGCGCCGCCATCTGGGCACCGGAGTAGTTCAGTTGCTCAATCACCGGCATCACCAGACCGACCGCCGTTAAGCAGGCCACTGTCGCGGACCCCTGAATGATACGCACCGCCGCCGCCAGCACGAAGCAGGTGATAGCGATCGGCAAGCCCATACCGGTTAACGCTTCGCCCAGTGCAGGACCAACGCCGGAATCTACCAGTACCTGTTTGAACACGCCGCCCGCACCAATCACCAGCAGAATAATCCCCGCTGGCTGAAGCGCATGGCCGCAGATTTCCATCACGCGGTCTTTTGGCATGCCCTGGCGCACCGCCAGACCATAAATCGCCACCAGACAGGCAACCAGAATCGCGGTAAACGGATGACCGATAAACTCGAACCATTCGTAGGTTGAAGAACCGACCGGAACAAAGCGTGCAGCGATGGTTTTCAGACCAACCAGCACCAGCGGCAGCAGGATAAGCGATAAGCTGAAGCCAAAGGAGGGCATTTTGCCTTCGCCCAGATGCGGCTCGGTAATGTCTTCCGGTACGTGCAGCTCAACGTAACGGCTGATGAAGTTACCCCACAGCGGCCCGGCGATAATCATGCCCGGAATCGCGGCGCACAGGCCAATCAGGATCATCCAGCCAAAGTCGGCGTGCATCTGAGAGGCCAGCAGCATCGGCGCAGGCCCCGGCAGCAGGAACGCTGCGGCAGCCGCCACGCCCGCAAACAGCGGAATGACCAACTTAACCAGGTTAGTACCGGTATGGCGCGCCATTGAGAACGCTACGCTAATCAGCAGCACAATCGCCACCTCAAAGAACAGCGGCAGCGCGCAAATCAGACCGGCCAGGCCAATCGCGTAATGTGCGCGGCTATGACCGAAGGATTTCAGCATTTTGACGGCAATCTGATCGACCGCGCCGGTCTCATGCAAAATCTTGCCGAACATCGCCCCCAGCGCCACCACAATCGCCAGGAAACCGAGCGTGCCTCCCATCCCTTTTTCCATGGTCGCCGCGATTTTATCGAGCGGCATACCGGAAAAGAGACCTGCACCAATGGATACCACCATCAAAGCAACGAAGGCGTGCATACGCGCCTTCATCACTAAAAACAGCAGTAATAAAACGGACCCTACTGCTGTTAAAACAAGCGTTAATGTGCTCACTACTTACTACCTTGGTTAATAACCTCAATGGTGCTGGCGACCACACCGTCCAGTGGTTGATCGATATCGACCACCAGTACATCGTTTTCATTCGCACCCGGTTCTTCCAGCGCTTCAAACTGGGTAACCAGCATCTGCGTTTTGAAGAAGTGGCCTTTACGCGCCTTCAGACGGCTTTCAATAACGTCAAAATCCCCTTTCAGATAAATGAAAGAGAGGTTCGGGTTACCGTCGCGCAACTGGTCACGGTAGACTTTTTTCAAGGCAGAACAGACGATCAGCGAAACTTTATTGGTACGCTGCATCGCGAAGGCGGCGTCATTCAGCGCCTGTAACCACGGTTTACGGTCGTCATCGTTAAGTGGCTCACCGGAAGCCATTTTCATGATGTTGCTGCGCGGATGGAGAAAATCGCCATCAAGAAACGCGGCCTGCAGTTGATGCGCCACTTCGCTGGCGACAGCAGATTTACCGCTGCCCGATACGCCCATCAGAACGTAAACGTGGTGATCATGATTAGTCGTGCTCAAAGCGTTGCCCCCACTGGTACAAGAATCAGGAAATTGTTACGGGTAACTGTTATCGGTAACATTGTCCAGCCGGATAAATAGAGAAGCAATATCCATTCGTGCTCGAAGTGTATAAGTGTGAGCTACTTCAAACTTGTTGGCTTAAATAGATCCGCCCGGTGACAAGGTGAAACCTAAATCTAACATTTTAGGCGTGACTGCTTCACCACGAATGCGCGCCAGCAGGCGTTCTGCGCCAATGCTGCCCATCCGTTCACGTGGCGTGAGCACACTCGCCAGACGCGGCTCCATCACCTGCCCGATGTCGTGACCGTGGAATCCGGCAATCGCCATGTCATCCGGGATTTTCAGCCCTAAACGCTGGCATTCGAAGGCCGCCCCTACCGCCAGGTCATCGTTGGTACAGAAAACGCCGTCGAGCTGCGGGTATTCACGCCGCGCCTGACGGATGAGTTCAATACCGGAGGAGTAGGAAGAAGACTGTTCGACCATCACGCTGTATGGCACCAGGTTGGCATCGCGCATTGCCTGCTCGTAGCCTCTCTGTTTGATGATAGTACGCTCATCAAGACGTGCGCCAAGATAGGCTACATGACGGTGCCCGCGGGCGATAATAGCGGCAGTCATCTGACGCGCGGCTTCGAAGTTGTCGAAACCGACGGCGATATCCAGACACGGAGACTGGCTGTCCATCAGCTCAACCACCGGGATACCGGCAACTTCAATCATTTTCAGCGTACGGGGCGTATGGCTACGTTCGGTGAGGATCAGGCCATCGATATTCCACGACAGCATCGATTCCAGGCGCTCTTGTTCCATCTCAGGCTTATAGCCGTAGTGCGCGAGCATAGTTTGATAACCATGGGCGTCGGTGACGGCCTCAATGCCGCGTAGCACTTCAGCAAAAACCTGGTTAGTGAGAGACGGTAACAGCACGCCGATAGCGCGGCTGGTGGCGTTAGAAAGGATATCAGGAGCGCGATTGGGAATATAACCCAGCTCATCAAGTGCAGCGGCAATTTTGCCCCGCAGCGCCACGGAGACCTGCTCCGGGTTACGCAAAAAGCGACTGACCGTCATTTTGGTCACGCCCACGCGGTCGGCTACATCCTGAAGTACGGGTCTTTTCTTTTTCATCGTCCTGAAGCGTTAAAAAGGGATAGATTCCCCCAGTTTACCACGGACGTGCGTGAACCTTTGCAGAGAAAAAAAGGAGTTTTTATTGTGATAAATACACAAAATCATTCGAGTTGCATCAAGGCGGCGACGCAGTGACAAATTCGTCAGGAACGAATTTGAACAACCGAAGGTTGCCTCTGGTGAGGGACAAGGATGTCCCTCATTAAATCCCCGGGAGCGTACATTAAGTACGCGACCGGGGTGAGCGACAAATCTGCCGGGAGCAGATTTGAACGCTGCATACAGCGGCCCCGAAGGGGCGAGGCCTATGGATGGGCCGAGTAATAAAGCCAACACAGATGCGGCTTGAAGGATGACGTGTATTTTTAGACTGGCGGCAGGTCAAACAGTAACACTTCACTGTCGCTGTCGGCATGAATAGAAATTGCCTGTTCATCCCAGATTGCCAGACCGTCGCTGGTGGTCGCTTTGGTGCCGTTAATCGTCACGTTGCCTTTTACCACCTGGATCCAAACGCGGCGTTCCGCGGCAATCTGATGCACCGACTGCTCATCTTTGACCAGCGCCCAACGGTACAGCTCCATATCCTGGTACACTTTCAGTGAACCATCACGGGCATCCGGCGACAGCACCAGTTGTTTACCCTGAGCGGCATCGAAACGACGCTGTTCATAGCGCGGAGTAATACCGTTCTCCTGCGGCATGATCCAGATCTGATACAGATGCAGCTTCTCAGTATTGCTCGGGTTGTACTCCGAGTGACGGATCCCCGTCCCGGCGCTCATAATCTGAAACTCACCGGCCGGAACCTGCTCTTTGTTGCCCATGCTGTCCTGATGCTCCACCGCGCCTTCCAGCACGTAGGTCAGGATTTCCATGTCTTTATGGGGGTGAGTACCAAATCCCTGACCTGCATCGATCACGTCATCGTTAATCACGCGCAGTGCCGAGAACCCCATAAAGTTCGGGTCATAGTAGTTGGCAAAAGAGAAGGTATGCCATGAATCAAGCCAGCCATGATTAGCGTGGCCACGGTCGTTAGCTTTGCGTAAGTAGATCATTGTGTTCACCCCCAGATGTTTTCGATGGAGTAAGTGTGGACTCAATCCGTCTGGGATCATAGAGGGTGAAAATTGACTCCTCTGTTCAAAAAATATGAACAAGCCCAGAGGAGTATGTGCAGGCTATTTGGCGAGGGTTATCGTGGCAGGCGTTGCCTGTTCAAAGGCGCGTTCGAGGATCTCCAGGTTGGTAAGAACTTCAGATTCCTTGACGTAATTAGGCGCACCGGTGGTCAGCGTCTGGTACAGCGCGTCATACACGCGACCGTAATCCCCCACTTCCGGCTTTACCTCTTCTTTTACCGTGATGCCGTCATCGTTGACGTACTCTAGCATCCCAATGGAATCATCAGCAGCGAAACCTGGCTCACCCGGCATGATATTGGCCTTCAGGCTGCTTTCCTGCTGGTCGATGCCGTACTTCACAAACGAGCCTTTGGTGCCATGGACGATAAACTTCGGATAGTCGATTTTCACCAGATGACTGGTTTTAACAATGGCTTTCAGGTCGCCGTAAAACAGCTGCGCTTCAAAGGTATCGTCCGGGTTCGCTTTGTTGCGCAGACTGCGAATGTCATAGGCTACATGGTCAGGACGTCCGAACAGCGAGATAATTTGATCCATGGTGTGTACGCCCAGACCATAAAACGCGCCGTCCTGCGGCAGTCCCGGCTTGGTTTCTGCTTCAGGACGGTAGTAATCGAAATGGCTTTCAACCTCAACAATCTTGCCGAGCTTGCCGCTCTCAATGGCTTTTTTCGCGGTGAGGAAGCAGGAGTCAAAACGGCGATTCTGATACGGCGTAACGGTCAGTCCTTTGCTTCGCGCCAGTTCGAACAGCTCTTTTGCTTGCGCAAGCGTCGGCGTGAAGGGTTTCTCAACCAGCACATTTTTACCCGCTTCCAGCGCGCGTTTAGCATATTCAAAATGGCTGTCAGCATGGGTACAGACGATCACCAGTTTCACCTGCGGATCGTTTAAGATCTCGTCGAGGTCGCTGGTGAAGTGAATATGCGAATACTGCGGCGCCTGCTCTTCCGGCCTGGCGTTGCGGCGGAAAATGTGCGCGACGTGCCAGCTATTTTTGCGGTTGAGGACGTACGGCAAATGGTAGCGGGTGGTGCTTTTACCAAAACCAATAAATGCGCAGTGTAAGGTCATGAGACGATCCTTTTGAAGGTGATTGTCTACACCATAGCGCAAAGCGGCTGGAGACTGAATCCATCCTGTCATCGTGCCGGATGCGGCGTTGCCTTATCCGGCCTACCGCATTATACAGCCAAAAGATCGGGCGTAAGTGGCGTAGGCAGATTATTCACGGCCTGCGCGCAGCAACCGGAGCGTACACAGAGTACGTGAGGATTGCGAGCACAGCCCGGGATTAAGCTGGCAAGCAAACTAGCCCGAAACCCAGCCAAAAAAAAAGCCAGCAAAAGCTGGCTAAAGTAATACTGGAAGCAATGTGAGCAATGTCGTGCTTTCAGGTTCTCCGTAGGGGTTCCCCTGAACGCAGAGCAATAATAATCATTCTCATTCGCACTTGTCTACTTCTTTTTGCAAAAAAATGCAGTTGACGGATTTTTCTTTCTCAGCGAGTGTAAATGCACAATTAACCCTGCAGGAGATAAGGAATGAGTGAGATAGTGATACGCCACGCTGAACCGAAAGATTACGACGCAATTCGTCAGATCCACGCCCAGCCGGAGGTGTACCACAACACGCTACAGGTTCCTCATCCTTCTCTCGAAATGTGGCAAGCGCGGCTAACCGAGCAAGCCGGTGTCAAACAGCTGGTTGCCTGCATTGATGATATCGTCGTGGGGCATCTCTGTATTGAGGTCGCGCAGCGCCCGCGCCGCAGCCACGTGGCCGATTTTGGTATCTGCGTGGATGGCAGGTGGCACAATCGTGGCGTTGCCAGCGCGCTGATTCGTACGATGATCGACATGTGCGACAACTGGCTGCGCGTCGAGCGCATTGAGCTGACAGTATTTGTTGATAATGAGCCTGCTGTAGCAGTCTATAAGAAGTACGGCTTTGAAATCGAAGGCACCGGTAAGAAATACGGCCTGCGCAACGGTGAGTATGTTGATGCCTACTTTATGGCACGCGTGAAATAAATTTAAGGGCGAGCCTTATCGCCCTGCTTATTGAAAGGACGCAATAGTGAAAAAGTTTCTTCCTCTGGTTTTGCTGGCCTCGCTCTCCCCTGCTTTTGCCACTACCGTACAAAATCTCGATTCCGTAGCCAGTGCCATCCAACATCCTGAAGGTAAACAGATTTTTGCTGAGCAAATGGCAGGAGCAACCCCTGCGAAAGGATTTGGTGAGCTTCCTCAGGGCTTATCTGAAAAGCAGTGGATTGCCTGGGTTGCACCGAATGAAGATCCTGACAACCTGATCCTGACCGGTGCTAAATCTTGGGGAAAAGACGGTAAATATATTGGCATTGCTTGTTTTGCCGATAATAAGGCTGACGCCGAGCAAGCAAAAAAATACGCGGATAACACCTGCCCGGAAAACTACAGCAACGGGCGCGCTAATAAATTATATCTCGGCGTTTTTTCCTGGCAGAATCCACAGCTAACGCCGATTGCACGCTCGGAAAAACCGTTAAACCAGCTCTCAGAGTGGAATAAAGCCGCTGAAAAAGAGAGCGATGATGAGTCCGTCAGACCGCTGGCTTATTATACAAAGCTGGATCTGGCACCGTACCGGATAGCACCCGATACCCTGGCATTCGGGGTGCGGGGTGGATACTCTGATGCGTATTCCGGCGGCGGCGCATTTTATGAAGTGCTGGAACTCTACACCATCAAAGACAGCAAGATAATCAACGTGTTTTCTGACCTTGTTTATTACTATTCGGACATCGCCGGAGACTGGAATAAAGACGGCACAAGGCAGCACGACATCAGCGAAAGTAAGTACATTCTCAAAATGCGCTCGGCAAAGACGCACGGATTTTATGACTTAGAGCGCGTTAGCCTACAGGATAAAAGCAGCCAAATATTCCGCTGGTCCGAATCACTGCAGCGATATGCGCCATAACCTACCGGTCAGGCCTACATCGTTCAGAACGCTGTAGGCCATTGATACGGGTCAATTAACATCAGCAAACCCTCCATTAATAACTCCAAATTATTGAATGTATAAATTCTTATCTCATACATTATTTATATTCAGATTCCCCTCAATAAAATTCACTTAAAGTGAAACGTTTTATTTCTGCTATATACGAACGCCATCAGAAAGCGTAATAAAAACAAAAATCAATTTATCGTTTTTATGACAGTAAGTAATAAAAGGATATGGATGTCATGAGTGATATCGTCTATCTGATGGTTTCAGGGCAGCAGCAGGGTGCTATTTCTGACGGATGCGGAACCATTGCATCCGTGGATAACCGCTGGCAAAAAGGGCACGAAGACGAAATTTTTGCCTTTTCGCTCTCTAATAGTATAACCAGTACTGGCAGAGGTTCACATTTTCACGGACTGCAATTTTGCAAACTGATAGATAAAAGCACCCCATTGTTTGTAAATGCTATTAACAACAACGAGCAGTTGTATATGGAATTTTATTTCTACCGCATCAATAGGTTCGGTAGATGGGAAAAATAATATTATATTCAACTGCGGGGAGTATTTCTATCAGCCATTCAACACCAATTCATCGAGAATAATTTAGACACAGAAACAATAACCATCAACTATGAATATATCCTCTGCAAACATCTTATTGCCAACACTGAGTTCAGCTACCTGGCGTTGCCCGAAAACTACAACCGCCTGTTTATCCCCCGACCAAAAACCCCCGCAGACAACGGCCTCAAAACGTTAAACAGCAAAGGGGTTGGCAGACTGCTTGCCGCTGGAGGTATCTACAACGGCAATATCGACGGTTTTAGGGAAACGGCGAAAAAGTTGGGGGGCGATGCGATTAAAGGATATGATCAAGTCCTGAATGAAAAAACTACAGGTGCGTTACTTGCTGCAAGTTCAATTTTGTTAGCCAGACGTTCTAGTTTTGGTTATTATCATGAGATTACCATCTATCTTGGAAAACTAAGAGGCGAACCCAAATTACTTTCTGGCGTAATCATAAAAGAAATAAATTACACCCGAAGAAACCCAATTGAAGCAGCAGCACTACGAAAGGAATTCGATAGTACTATAAGGAAAAAGTTCATAATTGACCTTGCAAAAAAACTATTTACGCAAATAGATTTAATTCGGAAGATTTATTAAGAATGCGTAACGGGAATGTGCCTCATAACTATAGTATTCACCATAAATTACCATTAGATGATGGAGGAACAAATAACTTTGATAATTTAGTACTAACAAAGAACGAACCCTATCACAAAATATTTATCAATATGCAATCCAATGCAACAAGAAAAATGTTACCTGGAGAAAGCAAAACAATACTCTGGGCAATCCCTTCAGGTTCAATTTACCCACTTAAGTAATATTTTAGGATTACAGAAAAAA
Source organism: Citrobacter sp. Cpo069 (assembly GCF_030332785.1). Classification (NCBI taxonomy): domain Bacteria; kingdom Pseudomonadati; phylum Pseudomonadota; class Gammaproteobacteria; order Enterobacterales; family Enterobacteriaceae; genus Citrobacter; species Citrobacter sp. Cpo069. The sequence goes on along the minus strand of NZ_JAOWHD010000046.1, from coordinate 347,023 downwards.
TGAAAATTGAAGACCTCCTTGTTGAATTAAAAATCATGATGGATAGCTTTGCTTACCCTATAGAAGATGCCATAAAAAGTTCATTTATTGAAAGCATCACAAAAAGAAACTCTAAAACTGAAACATCACCGATACTCAAACAATTATGTGATGAAGTCTGCATATTATGCTCTAATCAACCTGATTATTTAACATTCTTAGAAACAATGGATGGGTTTGAGTATAACGGATTAAGAATTTTCAGTCTTTCAATACCAGAACCTTTAGTTAATAACTTATTTCTAGTGAACGAATTTTATAGAAATAATGATGACTATATAAACCCTGATCTTGCAGAACGATTAGTCATTGGTGATGATAGTATTTCGTTATTCACCTATGATACTAAATCCTGTCTTTTTGAAATTAGAGACAACATCGGCACTGACAATGTATTTGGAACATTTAAATCCTATACTGAATTTTTAAATAAAATATTAGATACTGTTCGCTAATAAAAACAAGGGCGTATAATGAGAAAAATACCTTTAAATGCTTTAGAACAAAATGAAAAAAAATAAGCAAGAAAACATTAGGTGGTTATATATTACCAGACGAAATATTATCACAATTGGCCTCAGGAGTAATTATTGATGGTGACGATAGATTTTTTGTGTTGTTCATACCTAAAAAACTTGCAAAAGATACAGTAGACATCCTCAGAATAAGAATGAATATTTATTCTGGGGATGGTTTTGTTGAGTATGTTGGGCTTGAGCGAAAAAGTATAAAGCAAAATAATAAAGTTATGCGCTATAAGGGGAATGCTAATGATCTCTTACGAAGAAGCCATAAACAAAGCCAATAAATATCTTTACGATGAGGATGCTCCTGTCGTTATCACACTCCATGGAAGGTTTGCAGAAGGTTGTTTTTTTTGCTTCGAGTCCAGGGAATACCTTGAAACCGGAGACAACGTTGCCCGTCTGGCAGGAAACGCTCCATTCATCATCGATAAAGATAGTGGTGAAATCTTTGATTTAGGCACTGCCTGGCCGCTGGAGAAATATTTAAAAGACTACGAAGAAAGCAAAAAAACACGAAGCTAAGCTTACTCGGATGCGATTAACTATGATAACTGAAACAGAGCTTAACGTACTGAAAGTTATGGCTGAAAAAGATATTGACTGGAACTGGATAGCTTTGGATAGTGCTCTTTATACGAGAGGCGTTTCTGGATTTGGTAATGTTGCGAATATCGTAACCAATCTTGTTAATAATGGATTAGTTGATATTGTCAATAATGAGGACAAATCGAGACAGCGTTACAGGGTTTCCGAATATGGTTTTAATTTCCTCAAAAACCAGTCTGAACATGGATGGGAAGTAACGTAGCCAGACTAGTGGAGAGCAGAACCAAAGCAAGTTTATTCTACATAGCCCCCATGCTTTACCCCACTAGGAAATTTCATATGGCACAGACTTGCCGAATTTAATCGGTGTTGGAAGATTTTGCCATATTGACATCAACCCACTCAATCACATAACTGACCGTTATATAATAGATAATAACTCATTCTATAAGTTATTTATATTCAGGTTTCCCTCAATAAAATTCACTTAAAGTGAAACGTTTTATTTCTTCTATATACTAACGACATTAGAAAGCGTAATAAAAAGCAAAGATAAAAATTACCATTTTTACGACAACACGTAATAAAAGGATAAGGATGTCATGAGTGATATCGTCTATCTGATGGTTTCAGGACAACAGCAGGGTGCTATTTCTGACGGATGTGGAACCGTTGCATCTGTGGGTAACCGCTGGCAATCAGGGCACGAAGACGAGATTTTTGCTTTTTCGCTCTCTAATAGTATAACCAGTACTGGCAGAGGTTCACATTTTCACGGACTGCAATTTTGCAAACTGATAGATAAAAGCACCCCATTGTTTGTAAACGCTATTAACAACAACGAGCAGTTGTATATGGAGTTTTATTTCTACCGCATCAATAGGTTCGGTAGATGGGAGAAATATTATTATATTCAACTGCGGGGAGCATTTCTATCAGCCATTCAACACCAATTCAGCGACAATAATTTAGATACAGAAACAATAACCATCAGCTATGAATATATCCTCTGCAAACATCTTATTGCCAACACTGAGTTCAGCTACCTGGCGTTGCCCGAAAACTATAACCGCCTGTTTATCCCCAGCCCAAAAACCCCCGCAGACAACGGCCTCAAAACGTTAAACAGCAAAGGAGTTGGCAGACTGCTTGCCGCCGGAGGGATCTACAACGGGAATATCGACGGCTTCAGGGAAACGGCCGAAAAGTTGGGGGGCGATGCTCCTGCGGGTTACGAGCAGGTTATGGATAACAAAGGATTGCTGATCCTTGGTGCTTCAGTAGCTGCAGGCTTAACTATGGGAAGGATGAAATTTCCTGAATTAGAAAAACTGGAGCAGTTTGGGGCCAGGGGAACAGCATCAGGACGAACATTCGATTCTGAGCTTGCCGGAGGTCCCATAGAAAACCTAACAACTGATGGTGTCATCATAAACAGTAAAGGTATCGCTACAGTTGAGAAACATATTTCCAGGTTCATCCATGATCCTGCAAATGATGTAATGATCGGCAGGTTGAAAGACATTGAGAAAGGGAAAATGCCTCCAGAACAGGTCGATCTGAATTACTATACTCATGAATGTCGAGAATATCAGCGCTACTGTAATCTGGGATGGGAGTTTGGGCAACCTGAGGGGGATGCAGGATATAATCTATGGAATCACGCCCATACAGCCACGCTGGAAGATTACAGACTCAAGGGAACGGTTGATGACTTATACCACCAGGATGCACTTAACTATGATAACTGAAACAGAGCTTAACGTCCTGAAAGTTATGGCTGAAAAAGATATTAACTGGAACTGGATGAATCTGGATCGCACGCTATCTATGAAAAGAATCCCGGGATTCAGTAATGTCGTTAATATTGTGAATAAATTGGCTAGCGAGGGATTGGTAAATATCGAGGACAGCGGGCATAAGTCCATGCCTTACTATCGCGTATCTGAAAAAGGGTACAGGCTAATAAAGAATACAGATGCTGACAATAACGAACCATAACCACGTGAAGAATAATGCTGTTGAACCGACAAGCCCTCTCCCATCGAAGAGGGCCGTCATCCTTAGTATCCCGCCGTTAAATCATCCACGGAACGCGGGTCAGAAGCACCATACAGTGCGCCATCCGGTCCAACCATAATGCTCTGCGTGCTGCCCATCGCCTCTTTCAGCGCTACTTTCTGTCCTTTTTGCTCCAGCAGCTTGATTGTATCCGGGCTGAAGCCCTTCTCGATGCGCAGTTCATCCGGCAACCATTGATGATGGAAGCGCGGTGCGTTGGTCGCTTCGGCGACGTTCATCCCAAAATCAATGCTGTTGACCACCATTTGCAGTACGGTAGTGATGATTCGGCTTCCACCTGGGCTGCCGGTCACCAGCCAGGTTTTCCCGTCTTTTACCACGATAGTCGGCGACATCGACGACAGCGGACGCTTCTTCGGTCCAACCGCGTTGGCATCACCGCCCACCAGTCCATAAACGTTCGGCACGCCCGGCTTAGCGGAGAAGTCGTCCATTTCGTTATTCAGCAGAATACCGGTGTTACCCGCCACGATGCCGGTCCCGAAGGTGGTATTCAGGGTATACGTTACCGCCACGGCATTGCCGTCTTTATCCACGACCGAGAAGTGCGTAGTCTGGTTGCTTTCATACGGGGCGAGCTTGCCAGGTTTGATCTGGCTGGAAGGCTTAGCCTTGTTGATATCAATCTGATCGGCAAGCGTTTTAGCATAGGCTTTGTTGGTCAGCGCTTGCCACGGCACTTTCACAAAATCCGGGTCGCCCAGATATTCTGAACGATCGGCGTAAGCATATTTCTCCGCTTCAGCCATAACCTGCATAGCATCGGCGCTGCCAAATCCGTACTTCTTCATATCGAAGTTTTCGAGAATATTGAGGATCTGCACGATGTGAATACCGCCAGAGGACGGCGGCGGCATGGAGAAGACCTGATATCCGCGATAGTCACCGCCGATCGGCGTGCGCTCCACAGCTTTATAGCTGGCTAAATCCTCTTTGGTCATCAGCCCGCCGTTCTTCTGCATTTCCCCGGCTATCTGATCGGCAATCGCCCCTTTATAAAACGCATCCGGGCCATTCTCGGCAATCATTTCCAGGCTTTTCGCCAGATTCTTTTGCACCAGCTTGTCGCCCTTTTTCAGCGGCTCGCCGTCCTTCCAGAAAATGGCTTTGCTGTTCTCGTGATTAGGGAGCACTTCGCTGCCATAGGTTTTCAGATCGTCGGCCAGCGCGTCATTAACCACAAAGCCCTCTTCCGCCAGCTTCATCGCCGGGCGCACCACTTTGTTCAGCGGCATCGTGCCGTATTTCTCCAGCGCCAGCGAGAAACCCGCCACGGTACCCGGCGTACCGGATGCCAGATGCGACGTCAGCGACTTTTTCGCATCGGCGTTGCCCTGCTCATCGAGGAACATGTCACGGGTCGCGCCAGCAGGCGCCATTTCACGAAAATCGATCGCTGTGGTGTTACCGTCTTTGGTACGCAGTAGCATAAAACCACCGCCGCCCAGATTGCCCGCCTGGGGATGCGTCACCGCCAGCGCATAGCCAACGGCCACGGCGGCATCGACGGCATTCCCACCCTGTTTAAGAATGTCCACACCAACCTGGGTAGCTAAAGCATCCACAGAGGCCACCATCCCATGCTTAGCACGTACGGGATGGAACACATCTTCCTCGACTCCGTAAGATACCGGCGGTGGCGCAGCCGGCGCGGCAGCAACGCTAAAACAACTTCCTGAGAGCAGAGCAGCAATGGCTACCCGGCGTAAAAACGTCGGTTTTATCATCGTTATTCTCCAGATGTATGGGGGTCTGCCCCCACTAAGCCTGGTGCATAACTCTGAAATAATCATCGTAACGGCGAGAAAGGAGTAAACTTAAGAGATCCCCGAGAGGAGAAAAGCGATGAAACGACTCTTACTTTTAGCCATGCTGTTGCCGTTTGCAGGCTTTGCACAGCCCATCAACACCATGAATAACCCGAACCAACCCGGTTATCAGATCCCGAGTCAGCAGCGTATGCAAACCCAAATGCAAACGCAGCAAATTCAGCAGAAAGGGATGCTCAACCAACAGTTGCAAACGCAGACGCGTATGCAGCAACAGCATCTGGAAAACCAAATTAACACCAACTCCCAGCGGGTCCTTCAGTCTCAGCCAGGCGAGTTGAATCCCAGCCAGCAGCAAATGCTGCCCAACAGCAACGGTGGGATGTTGAGTGGAACCCGTAACCCGGACAGCTCTCTGAATAAGCAACATATGCTGTCAGAGAAAAAGAACGGCGACATGCTGAAGCCCTCCAGCACGCCGCAGCCTAACGTTCCGTTAAAAACGATTGGGCCTTAAAAAGGTTGGAAATCCGGACCAATCGTATCAATGGCATCGGTACAGATGCAGTCCACGCCCCAGCGCAGCAGTTCCGCCGCGCGCTGGGGTCGGTTGACGGTATATACCAGAATACGTAGCCCCGCATCGCGCAGCGCATCCACACGCGCTTCATCCAGCAGTTTGTGATTAAGATGAATAGAGACGCAGCCAAGCCGCGTGGTCAGCTCGCGCCAGTCCTCGCGCCATTCATCAAGCAGCAAGCCTCTCGGCAGTTCAGGTACCGCCAGCTGCGCCGCTTCAAGTGCATCAATTTCAAAGGATGACAATAGTGGCGGCGTCATTCCCGCCCACAGCTCCCGCGCGGCCAGCGCCACGACTTTGCCAGTTAACGTTCCGGTGCCGGTTGTGGGTTTAATTTCAATATTCGCCATCATACCGTGCTGACGGCAGCGCTCGGCCACTTGCGAGAGCAGCGGCAGCGGTTCACCTTTAAACTCACCGCTAAACCAGCCGCCGGCGTCCACGCGCAATAAATCCTGCCAGTTCAGCTCGCCTGCCACGCCCCAGCCGTTGCTGGTTCGCTCCAGGTTGTCATCATGCAGTAAGAAGATCTCACCGTCTTTCGACAATTTAGCGTCAAACTCGATCATGGTATGCCCGTATCGCGCCCCCACGTCGATCGCCGCCAGGGTGTTTTCCGGGGCCAGCTTACCGCCGCCACGATGGGCGACAATATGGGGGTAAGGCCAGTTACTCATACGCGTTGTCCTGTTTCGCCATCAAAAAGATGCAGATGATTTTCCGGCAGATGCAGCCACAGCGTGCTGCCTGCCGTTGGGCGATGCTGATGCGCCAGTCGCACCACCAGCTTTTGCTCGCCCCAGCGTCCGTGTGCCAGGTTATCTGCGCCCAGCATTTCCAGTGTATCAACAACCAACGGCACGCCGCCTTCGGCCTGCGAGCTTAGCGCAATATGCTCCGGGCGGATACCCAATGTCATGTTACGCCCAATAGACTCTCTCGCGCTTCTGCCGATGGGTAGCGTCATGCCGCCCTCCAGTTCAAAATGGGTGCCCGAGGTACTGATGCACCCGTCCAGCAGGTTCATCGCCGGGCTGCCGATAAAACTCGCCACAAAGCGGCTGGCAGGCTTTTCATACACCTCAACCGGTGTACCTATCTGCTCGGCAATGCCTTTGTTCATCACCATCACCCGTTGGGCGAGGGTCATCGCTTCAACCTGGTCGTGCGTCACGTATAGCGAAGTGGTTTTCAGGCGGCGATGCAGATGTTGTAACTCCAGACGCATCTGCACACGCAGCTTGGCATCGAGGTTAGAAAGCGGCTCATCGAACAGGAATACCGCTGGGTCGCGCACAATAGCTCGCCCCATCGCTACGCGCTGGCGCTGACCGCCAGAAAGTTCGCGCGGACGGCGCTTGAGCAGCTCACCCAGTTCGAGAATACGCGCTGCCTCATTTACCCGCTCAGCAATGTGCTCCTTGCCCATCCCGCGGATTTTCAGCCCCCAGGCCATGTTTTCTTCCACGCTCATATGCGGGTAGAGCGCGTAGTTTTGAAAGACCATCGCAATGCCGCGATCCTTCGGCTCCATCTCGGTGACGCGTTTATTATCAATCCAGATATCGCCACCGCTCACCCGCTCCAGCCCAGCCACCATCCGCAGCAGCGTAGACTTTCCGCAGCCGGATGGGCCAACCATCACGATAAATTCCCCGTCCGCGACGTCCAGCGTCAGCGGTTTAATCACCTGGGTTTTGCCGTCCCAGCTTTTGGTTACTGCCTGTAGTTTTAAACCAGCCATTTTTATTTCTCACTATCGACCAGACCGCGTACGAAGGCGCGCTGCATGGCTAACACGATGATTACCGGAGGGATAAGCGTCAGCAGCATGGCAGCCATTACCTGGTTCCACTGCGTGGTGCCTTCACCGGTGGCGATCATGCCTTTGATACCCGCCACCGCAGTGCCCAAATTGACGTCGGTAATAATTAACAACGGCCACAAATACTGGTTCCAGCCGTAGATAAAGGTGATAACGAACAGCGCCGCCAGATTGGTTTTTGACAGTGGTAGTACGATATCGCGGAAAAAACGCATCGGTGACGCACCGTCAATTCGCGCCGCCTCAACCAGCTCATCCGGCAGGGTCATAAAGAACTGTCGGAACAGGAAGGTCGCAGTAGCCGATGCCATCAACGGCAGCGTCAGACCCGCATAGCTGTCGAGCATTTTCAGGTTGGCGATAACCTCCACTGTGGGGAAGATTCGCACCTCAACCGGCAGCATCAGGGTGATAAAAATCATCCAGAAGAACAGGTTGCGCAGCGGAAAACGGAACCAGACGATGGCGAATGCGGAGAGCATGGAGACGGTGATTTTCCCTACCGTAATACTGAACGCCATGATGAAGCTGTTAAGCATCATCAACCAGAACGGCGCGCTGTTGACGCCCACACCGTTGACCCAGATGTATTTCATGTTCTCCAGCAACTGCGTGCCGGGAACCAGCGTCATCGGCGTTTCAAACACCGCTTTGTTGTCCAGCGTCGCCGCGACAAACGCGACGTACAGCGGAAACAGGATCACCATGATCCCCATAATCAACATGGCATGGCTGAATATTGTCAGCCCACGACGGTTCTCAATCATTGGTAACGCACCTTACTTTCCACATAGCGGAACTGCACCACCGTCAAAATAATGACCAGGAACATCAGCACCACCGATTGTGCGGCGGAAGAAGCCAGATCCAACCCGACAAACCCTTCACGGTAGATCTTATAAATCAGCGTGGTCGTCGCCTGCACCGGCCCACCCGCCGTGGCGGCATCAATAACCGGGAAGGTATCAAAGAAGGCATAAACCAGATTCACCACCAGCAGAAAGAAGCTGACCGGGGCTATCAACGGCAGCGCCAGCTTAAAGAAGCGGCGAACCGGCCCTGCGCCATCAATCGCAGCAGCTTCGATCAGCGATCGCGGGATAGACTGCAGTGCGGCAAAGAAGAACAGGAAGTTGTAACTAATCTGCTTCCAGACCGATGCAAACACCACCAGGAACATCGCCTGACCGCTGTTTTGCGCATGGTTCCAGTCATAGCCAAACTCACCGAGAAAATGGGTAATCAGCCCACGTCCTGGGTTAAACAGGAAGATCCACAATACGGCGGCGACGGCAGGCGCGACGGCGTATGGCAACAGCATCAGCGTCTGGTAAAAACGGCTGCCGCGCACCACGTAATTCACCAGCGCCGCAAAAAATAACGACACCAGCAGACCACTTACCGTGACTAACGTACTGAACTTAATGGTGGTCCAGAATGAGTCGAGGTAGTACGGGTCATGAAACAGCGCGACAAAGTTTTCCAGTCCGACAAACTGGCTAGAAAGACCAAACGGATCAACGGATTGTAGCGAGTACCACAGCGCTTCACCGGCGGGCCAGATAAAGAAAATAACGGTGATAACCAGCTGCGGAGCCACCAACAAATAGGGAAGCCAACGCGAGCGGAATACCGGACGGGATGAAGACATGTAGGTTCTTTTCCTGGAAGGTGCCGGATGGCGGTGCAAGCACCTTATCCGGCCTACAAACTACGAACTTGTAGGCCTGATAAGCGCAGCGCCATCAGGCACTTATACACTTAAGACTTGGTCGATTGCTCAAAGCGGCGCAGTAACTGATTGCCACGCTCAACGGCGGCATCCAGTGCCTGCTGCGGGGTTTTCTTCCCGGTCCAGACGCTTTCCAACTCTTCATCCACAATAGTGCGGATCTGCGGCATATTGCCCAAACGCAGCCCTTTGGTGAACGGCAACGGCGGCTTGTTCAGCATCTGGCGGGTGGCAATATCAGCCCCAGGGTTCTTCTCATAGAAGCCCTGCTCACGGGTCAGGTCGTAGGCAGCGGTGGTGATCGGCAGATAGCCGGTCTTCTGGTGCCATTCGGCAGCAATTTCAGGCTTCGCCAGGAAGTTGAGGAACTGCGCCACGCCTTCGTAGGTTGCTTTGTCTTTACCCTGCATCACCCACAGGCTGGCCCCACCGATAATCGCATTCTGCGGCGCGCCCTTCACATCGGCATCGTACGGCATCATCCCGACGCCATAATTGAATTTAGCGTAGTGGCGGATGTCGGCCAGCGAACCGGAAGAGGCGGTGGTAATGGCACAATCCCCGTTGTAGAACTTCTCAGTGGATTCGTCCTTACGCCCGAAGTAGCTGAAATCCCCTTTTTTGTTCAACTCTTCCAGCAGAGCGATGTGTTTCACCTGTTCCGGTTTATTGAACTCCAGCACCGCGTCGGTACCGTCAAAGCCATTGTTTTTGGTTGCTACCGGCAGACCGTTCCAGGCGCTGAAGTTTTCAATCTGAATCCATCCCTGCCAGCCGCTGGCGTAACCGCACTTCATACCTGCGGCTTTCAGCTTCGCGGTATATTCCGCCAGATCCTGCCAGGTTTTCGGCGGCTGCTCCGGGTCTAAACCGGCTTTTTTGAAGGCATCTTTGTTGTAGTACAGCACCGGAGTGGAGCTGTTAAACGGCTGGGAGAGCAAGTGTCCGCTTTTAGAGTCGGTGTAGTAACCGGAAACGGTCGGTACGAACTGAGACTCATCGAAGTTAATGCCAGCCTCTTTGAATACTTCATAGACCGGTTTAATGGCTTTTGAGGCCATCATGGTTGCCGTACCCACTTCATAAACCTGCAGCAGCGCAGGCGCGTTTCCGGTACGGAAAGCAGCAATTCCTGCACTCAGGCTCTGCTCGTAGTTGCCTTTGTACTGCGGAACAATTTTGTAGTCGGGATTGGCTGCATTAAAACGTTGCGCCAGTGAATCAACTTCTTTACCCAGTTCGCCTTCCATTGAGTGCCAGAACGGGATAGTGGTGACCGCCAGTGCCTGACCTGCAAATGCCAGGCTAAGTGCCAGTCCTAAAGCTGTATGTCGTAACGATATCATCGGTTATCTCTCTTGTTGTGCCGGATGCGCGATATCACGCGTTTTATGCTCGCGGGGGTAACATGACATGCTCGAATGACAGAAAAATAACTTTTTTATTACAAAAAAAAGATAGTAAGGCGACAAACAGATGGCAAGGCGGTGAAAGCGTAGTGACAGGAAAATGCGGGGTGGTGCACAACAAAGCCGGATATCGCTATACCTTCTCCGGCCTGGATGGCGTGATCGGCTGCTCCAGCAAGGAAGATTAATCCCGACGCCAGCGTCGCTCATATTCATTCTGTAAACGCTGCTGCTCTCGCCGCTCACGTTCACGTTGGATATCCGATTTATCATCATCCCAGCCTGGGCATACCGAGCTGGTAAACACTTCGCAGGGCGAGTCGGATTGCGCTAACGGGTTGTCCAGTTTCTCTTCCCAGATAGCGGGATCGCGCGGGTCAAACGCTGGCGGTGTTGAGGCCTGGGTGGTTAGTGAAAGCGTCAAAAACAAACTGCCAATCATCATGCAGGTACCTGAACGAATCATCCTTTCTCCATGTTCATTTTTATTATTGATAACTATTCTCAATAATAACATAGAGCAATAAAAAGGGGCCACAGCGGGCCCCTTGTCTATTCAGAGAATGATTAACCGCCCAGATACGCGCTACGCACCGCTTCGTTAGCCAGTAACGCATCACCGGTGTCTTCCAGCACCACATGACCGTTTTCCAGCACGTAGCCGCGATCGGCGAGCTTCAGCGCCTGGTTAGCGTTCTGTTCGACGAGGAAGATGGTCATCCCCTGCTCGCGCAGCTGTTCGATGGTGTTAAAAATCTGCTGGATGATAATCGGCGCCAGACCCAGCGACGGTTCATCAAGCAGCAGCAGCCTCGGCTGGCTCATCAGCGCACGGCCTATCGCCAGCATCTGCTGTTCACCGCCTGACATCGTTCCCGCACGCTGAATACGACGCTCATGCAGACGGGGAAACAGGTCATACACCCATTTGATGCGTTCCTGAAACTGGTCCTTTTCGGCAAAGAAGCCGCCCATCGCCAGGTTCTCTTCCACCGTCATGCGGGAAAACACGCGACGCCCTTCCGGCACAATCGCTACCGCTTCGCGCATGATTTTCGCCGTCTGCCAGTCGGTAATGTCTTTACCATCAAAGACGATTCGCCCGCTGGTCGCTCGCGGGTCGCCACACAATGTGCCGAGCAGCGTGGTTTTTCCCGCGCCGTTAGCACCAATCAGAGTAACGATTTCACCCTGGTTGATATACAAGCTGACGTCGTGCAGCGCCTGTATCTTGCCGTAGTGGGCGTTGACTTTGTCGAACGATAACATCGCCTTATCCATAGTAATACTCGCCCCCATTATGCTTCACCTAAATAGGCGCGGATAACATCCGGGTTATTACGAATCTGTTCCGGCGTCCCATTCGCCAGCGGCGTGCCCTGGTTCACCACGTAAATACGGTCAGAAATCCCCATCACCAGCTTCATGTCGTGCTCAATCAACAAAATGGTGGTGTTGTGATGGTTACGCAGTTCAGCAATCAGCTCGTCCAGCTCTTTGGTCTCTTTCGGGTTGAGTCCAGCAGCGGGTTCGTCGAGCATCAGGATTTCCGGCTGGGTCACCATGCAGCGGGCAATTTCCAGACGGCGCTGATCGCCATAGGCCAGGTTACTGGCCTGACGGTTGGCATGCTCCAGCAAGCCAATACGCTCCAGCCAGGTAGCAGCGCGATCCAACGCTTCACTCTGCGCGCGACGGAACGACGGGGTTTTCAACAGGCCGGAGAAGACGCCGGTTTTCAGTTGCTGATGTTGCGCCACCAGCAGGTTTTCAATCACCGTCATTTCGCGAAACAGACGCACGTGCTGGAAAGTACGTACCACGCCCATACGCGCGATTTGCTGACCCGGCAGCCCTTCCAGGTGCTGGTCGCGCAGCTTAATCGTCCCGCCGGTCGGCTTATAAAAACCGGTCAGACAGTTAAAGACCGTGGTTTTCCCCGCACCGTTCGGGCCGATTAACGAGACAATCTCCTGCGGTCGCAGTTCCAGTTCAACGTTGTTTACCGCCAGCAGACCGCCGAAGCGCATCATCAGGCCGTTAACGGATAATAATGGCTGACTCATGCCTGCTCTCCTTTTGCTTCCCCGTTTTTCAGCTTCAACTGTGGACGGGTCATCGGCAACAAGCCCTGCGGACGCCAGATCATCATCAGTACCATTAAACCACCCAGCATTAACATGCTGTATTCGTTGAAATCACGCATCAGCTCGCGTGACACCACCAGCAGGATAGCTGCGAGGATCACCGCAAACTGTGAGCCCATTCCGCCCAGTACCACAATCGCCAGCACAAAGGCCGACTCGGCAAAGGTGAAGGATTCCGGGCTGACGAAGCCCTGGCGCGCGGCAAACAGCGTACCGGCAAAACCGGCAAACGCGGCGCTGATGGTAAAGGCTGTCAGCTTGATGCGCGTAGGGTTTAAGCCCAGCGAGCGACAGGCAATTTCATCTTCACGCAGCGCTTCCCACGCACGACCCAGCGGCATACGCAGCAAACGGTTAATAACAAACAGCGAGAAGACCACCAGCAGCAGCGCCACCAGATAGAGGAAAATGACGCGGTCAGACGGATCGTACTTGACGTTAAAGAAGTTGCTGAAGGTATCCCAGCCGCCTTCACGGGCGGTACGGCTGAACTCCAGACCGAAAAAGGTCGGTTTCGGGATCTGGCTAATACCGTTTGGACCGCCGGTTACTTCGGTGTTGTTGAGCAGCAGGATGCGGACGATTTCGCCGAAGCCTAAGGTCACAATCGCCAGATAATCACCGCGCAGGCGCAGTACCGGGAAGCCGAGCAGGAAGCCCGCAGCAGCGGAAACCAGTCCCGCCAGCGGCAGACAAGTCCAGAAGCCGAGTCCGTAATAGTGGTTCAGCAGCGCGAAGGTGTAAGCGCCGATGGCATAGAAGCCGCCGTAGCCCAGCACCAGCAGGCCCGAAAGTCCTACCACCACGTTTAAGCCGAGGCCGAGGATGATATAAATCATCGTCAGCGTGGCGATATCCACCGTACCGCGTGACACCATAAACGGCCACGCCACGGCAATTACCAGCAGCGCCACCAGGAACAGCTTCTGTTTAACGGTGGAGCCGTCAATCGCCGGCAGAATAAATTTCGGTCCGGAGACGCTCTTCAGGCCTTTCTGGAAGGCTGGACGCAGCAGTTGGAAAAGAAAGACCACGCCAGTGCCGATAAACACCCACTGCCAGCGGATATCTGCGGCGGTATCGACTACCAGCTTGGTACCGTCCAGCTCTAACTGAACGCCCATAAAAACGCCCGCCAGGACGAAGAACATAGCGGCAGAGAGCAGCGCCATTGCAAAATGCATCGGTTTCATACTTTCTCTACCTCCGGGCGACCCAGAATACCGGTCGGCATCACCAGCAGCACCAGAATCAGCAGCGCGAATGAAACAACGTCTTTGTATTCAGTACTCAGATAAGCAGAGGAGAGCGCTTCCGCAACGCCCAGAATCAGGCCGCCGATCATCGCCCCTGGAATGCTGCCGATGCCGCCCAGTACCGCCGCGGTAAAGGCCTTCATCCCGGCCATAAAGCCGATGTATGGGTTAATTACGCCATAGAACTGACCGAGCAGCACGCCCGCAACCGCCGCCATTGCCGCACCAATCACAAAGGTCAGCGCAATCACGCGATCGGTGTTAATGCCGAGCAGGCTGGCCATCTTCAGGTCTTCGGCACAGGCACGGCAGGCGCGGCCCATACGGGAGTAACGGATAAACAGCGTCAGCGCCAGCATTGCCAGGAAGGTTACGATCCAGATAACCAACTGCATGGTGGTGATGGAAGCAGAGAAGTTATCGCTACTGCCGACAGTCCACTGGCCATTAAACAGGCTGGGCAGCGCCACGTCGCGCGAACCTTCCGTCAGGCTGACGTAGTTTTGCAGGAAGATGGACATCCCGATAGCGGAAATCAGCGCGATCAGGCGCTTGGAGCTGCGCACGGGCCGATACGCCACGCGTTCAATGCTCCAGCCGTAGGCGCTGGCAATCACAATCGCGCCGACGAAGCCCGCCGCGACCAGTAGCCAGCTGGAATCGATACCCATCATCATTAGCGCTGCGATGATCATAAAGGAGACATAGCTGCCGATCATATACACCTCGCCGTGGGCGAAGTTGATCATGCCGATAATGCCGTACACCATCGTGTAACCGATGGCGATCAGCGCGTAGGTGCTTCCCAGCGTGACGCCGTTAAACATCTGCTGCAAGAAATAGAGGAACTGCTCGGACATAAGGTAACCTTTTTAAACCCGCCCGTTTTGCACGGGCGGTGGGATAACTCGTCTTCAGGTATTACTTCGCGACGGTCGAAGAACCGTCTGCATGCCACTGGAAGACACCAAACTCAAATCCCTTCAAATCGCCTTTTTCGTCCCATTTCAGCGGCCCAATCACGGTATCAGCCCCGTGTGCTTTCAGATCTTTCACCAGGTCCAGCGGCTCTTTGCTACCGCTGCGATCCATTGCTGTCGCCAATGACTGGACGGCTGCATAAGTGATCCACACGTATGGTCCGGTTGGATCTTTCTTGTCAGCTTTGAGCGCATCGACGATAGCCTTATTCGCCGGATCCTGGTCATAGCGTTTTGGCATGGTTACCAGCATGCCTTCAGCAGCATCACCGGCGATGTTAGACAGCGACGCATTGCCGACGCCCTCAGGTCCCATAAACTGGGTTTTCAGCCCGACGGAACGCGCCTGACGCAACATTTGCCCCATTTCCGGGTAGTAGCCGCCGTAATAAACAAAGTCGATATTTTCTTTTTTCAGGCGGGCGATCAGCGCAGAAAAATCTTTTTCCCCGGCGGTGATACCGTCAAAGAAAACGATGTTGGCTTTGCCCGCTTTCAGGCTGTCCTGCACCGAACGCGCCAGGCCTTCACCGTATTGCTGTTTATCGTGAATGATGGCGATACGCTGTGGCTTCACCTTCTCCAGAATGTATTTCGCGGCGGTCGGCCCCTGAGAGGAGTCCAGGCCCGCTGTACGCATAATGTGAGCGTAACCGCGCTGGGTCAGTTCCGGGTTTGTGGCACCCGGAGAAATCATCAGAATGCCTTCATCTTCATAGATATCTGATGCGGGCTGCGTGGAAGATGAGCACAGATGTCCAATAACGTACTGAATGCCGTCATTGACGATTTTGTTCGCTACCGCAACGGCCTGTTTCGGATCGCAGGCGTCGTCATATTCCACAGCAACCAGTTTGTCGCCTTTGACCCCGCCTTTGGCATTGATATCTTTAATGGCCTGACGTGCGCCATTAAATTCCATATCGCCCCACTGCGCGACCGGACCTGACATCGCGCCGACAACAGCGACCTTGATATCTTCCGCCATGACCGCGTGTGACATTGCCAGTGCTATCACCCCTGCGATGATTGTTTTCGCATTCCGTTTCATTACCTGAATCCCCATTCGTGACGTAATTAATATTTTGTATTTATATGGTTAAAAAGCAGTCTGTGCTTTTTTTGAACTGCACGATTTTTACCAGTCTCATTAATGGTTTAGCGCAGTTTTTTAAGCAAAATCAGGCTAAAATCTCTATTTTTCAGTCGATTAAGAAAAGATAATATTCTGCTTTTCACTATAGATAAACAAAAAAAAGCACGTTTGTCAGCATAAAATAACGGTACAAAGAGCCGAATAAAATGCTGCATTCCAGGGTATTATTCTGCCTGTTTTTCAATCTCTACGGTTTCAAACTGTCATTACCGTTGTTACAAAATTATTAATCTGGTTATTCACATAAAAAAGAGAAAGCATCCGGCCGAATTATTTCGGTACACTCATTCCATCTTTTGTGATTTGGACATGCTGTTAATGAAGCTGACCATCGTTCGTTTAGATAACTTTAGCGACCAGGACCAGATTGATCTGGGAAAAATCTGGCCGGAATATTCCGCCTCATCGTTAAGCGTAGATGAAACGCACCGGATCTACGCCGCACGCTTTAACGAGCGTCTGTTAGGCGCAGTTCGCGTAACCCTGAGCGGCACGCAAGGTGCATTAGATTCATTGCGCGTACGCGATATCACCCGCCGTCGCGGCGTCGGACAGTATTTGATCGAAGAAGTCATCCGGGAAAACCCTGACGTGAGTTCATGGTGGATGGCCGACGTCGGCGTTGAAGACCGCAGCGTGATGACCGCGTTTATGCAGGCGTTAGGGTTTACAGCCCAGGAGAATGGCTGGGAAAAAAGATAAAAAAGCCGGATGGCGCTGACGCTTATCCGGCCTACATGCTGGGAGCAAAAAATAAAAAACCACCTCGCAATTTTCCAAGAATTTCACGTTGCAGGAAGGCGGCAAGTTATGAAGTCCCCGGGAGCTTACATAAGTAAGTGACCGGGGTTGAATAACGTAGCCAACGCATTTGCAGCGCGAAAGGCACCTGGAAAATTATTTGGCGTCGGTCGCCGTCCCGTTTGCATGCCAGTCAAACACACCGAATTCAAAGCCTTTCAGATCGCCCTTCGCATCCCATGACAGCGGCCCCATTACGGTTTCCACTGAGTTTGCTTTCAGGTATTTGGCAATTTCAGCCGGGTCGTCAGACTGGTTCAGACCGGCCTGCAAGGATTGCAGCGCGGCGTAAGTGGTCCATACGAATGCACCGCTCGGATCCTGTTTCTTGGCTTTGATCGCGTCCACAATCGGTTTGTTCGCCGGAACCTGATCGTAGTTCTTCGGTTTCGTTACCAGTAAGCCTTCTGCAGACTCACCCGCGATGTTAGACAGCGACACGTTCGCTACCCCTTCTGGTCCCATAAACTGGGTTTTCAGACCTGCGGCACGAGACTGACGCAGGATCTGCCCCATTTCCGGGTGATAACCACCGTAGTAAACGAAATCGATATTCTCTTTCTTCAGGCGCGCTACCAGCGTCGAGAAGTCTTTTTCACCGGCGGTGATCCCGTCGAAGAACACCACGTCAGCGTTGGCTTTCTTGAGGTTGTCCTGCACGGAACGCGCCAGGCCTTCACCGTACTGTTGTTTATCGTGAACGATCGCAATGCGCTTCGGCTTCACTTTTTCAACGATATATTTGGCAGCGGTTGGTCCCTGATCGGAATCCAGACCGGTGGTACGCATCACCAGGTTATAACCGCGCGCGGTCAGCTCCGGCGCCGTTGCCGCTGGGGTGATCATCAGAATGCCTTCGTCTTCATAGATATCTGACGCAGGCTGAGTGGAAGACGAGCACAGGTGGCCGATAACATATTTAATCCCGTCGTTGACCACTTTGTTAGCTACCGCTACCGCTTGTTTCGGGTCACAGGCATCGTCATATTTCACCATGACCAGTTTGTCGCCTTTCACGCCGCCTTTGGCGTTGATATCTGCAATCGCCTGCTCTGCGCCAGTAAATTCCTGATCGCCATACTGCGCTACCGGACCGGACATCGCGCCGACGACGGCAACTTTAATATCCTTAGCAAACGCCATATTGCTCAAAGACAGGGCGATACATCCTGCCAATAACGCTTTACCCTTCATATTCATCCTGACAATCCCCATTATTGTGGTTATTACGTGTGTTGTGATGTTGTTGTTCAGCACTTTATTTCGATTATTGGATAGCCACCCGTGCTTTAGCAGCATACTCTGCTAAAACATACCCGATTTTTATTATTTTGGAATAGCTAAATTTACATCCAGATAACAAATTCGTATCTGGGGAGGGGAGGAAAGGTCGTAGGCCCGATAAGCAAAGCGCCATCGGGCAAAGGTGTTGCCGGATGGCAGCGTAAACGCCTTATCCGGCCTACAAAAAACAAAACCCCCGAATTCACATTCGAGGGTTCATTGGCAATGCGCGAAGATTACGCTTCGATCGCCGCGCGCAGTTTTTTCATGGCGTTCTTTTCAAGCTGACGAACACGTTCAGCGGAAACGCCGTAGCGATCGGCCAGTTCCTGCAACGTCGACTTGTTGTCTTCGTCCAGCCAACGGGCACGAATGATGTCCTGGCTACGCTCGTCCAGACCTTCCATTGCGTGGGTCAGTTTGTTCGCGGCCTGATCTTCCCAGTTATCTTCTTCAATGCCGTCGGCAAAGTTAGAAGATTTATCCTGCAGATACAGCACCGGGGCCATCGGCTGGCTGTCAGACTCATCGTCTGAAGACATGTCAAACGTCATGTCCTGTGCCGCCATACGGGATTCCATTTCGCGCACGTCTTTGCTGGAAACACCCAGCTCGCGAGCAACCATTTCAACTTCGTCCTGGTTAAACCAGCCCAGACGCTGCTTGGTTTTACGCAGGTTAAAGAACAGCTTACGCTGTGCTTTGGTGGTCGCAACTTTAACGATACGCCAGTTACGCAGAACGTATTCGTGGATCTCAGCTTTGATCCAATGCACGGCGAAGGAAACCAGGCGCACACCCACTTCCGGGTTGAAACGGCGCACAGCTTTCATCAGGCCGATATTACCTTCCTGAATCAGATCCGCCTGCGGCAGGCCATAGCCCGCATAATTACGAGCAACATGAACAACAAAGCGCAGGTGAGACAGGATCAGCGTTTTAGCTGCTTCCAGATCGCCCTGGTAATGCAGCTTTTCAGCCAGTGCCCGCTCCTCGTCAGCCGACAACATCGGCCACGCGTTCGCAGCCCGGATGTAAGATTCCAGGTTACCAACAGGGGCTAAAGCTAAATTTTGCATTTCTTTGGTCATTCAAATCCTCTCAATCTTTTCATCTGGCGCATTGGCTAAAAACTAATTAACAAAAACCAGTAGCAACAACCATGCCAGAGCTTATGAGCAACGAGAATATCATTCAATCTTTTATCAGACAGTGATTTTATCCACAAGTTCCATGTCGTAATGTGTATAGATTACGCACAAAATGTGACATCACAATGAATACGCCGGGAAGAGATCACAGGGACTCTTTCCCTGCAGAGCGAACTACTCAGTGCAGGGAAAGATTATACCAGAGATTTTTTAATCGGGGGTAAAGTGGCGTAAATGTTGAACCGTGGCAAGCCAGGCTGCCACCCAGCCAATCATTGAGCACACCAGCAGCAATAACAGGCACTCGTCGAATGATAAGCCATTGATATCAAACTTGGTTCCAAAAACCTGCGCCACTTCAGTTACCGCTGACGACAGACGCATCACCAAAATTTCTGACAAAATCAGTGAAAGAAATGCACCGGAAAAACCGAGCAGTGCACCGCCGTAGAGGAACGGACGCAGGATAAATCCATCCGTCGCGCCAATCAGTTTCTGCACGTTAATGGTATCGCGACGCGCAAAAATACTCAGACGCACGCTGTTACCAATGACGAGGAAGACCGCCGCCACCATCAGCACGCCAATCATCGCGGAAACGCGTCCAACAAGGCCCGTCAGCGCCGCCAGGCGAGCGAACCAGCTGTCATCCATTCGCACTTCATCAATACCGTTGATTTGTGCGATGCGGTCACGCAGCGTGTTCAGCGACTCCGTACCCTGGAAGTCCAGTTTCGGGATAACAACTGCCACGGCCGGAAGCGGGTTCTCTTCCAGCATATCCAGCGCGCCGCCAAAGCCAGACCAGTTACGGAATTCGCCCAGCGCGTCGTCACGGGAAAGATAATTCACTTTCTCCACGCCCTGCTCGGCCTGCAACTGACCAACCACCCGCGCCGCCGCATCATCATCCAGCGTTTTTTGCAGGTAAACGGTGATCTGCGGAGACGGATAATACTGGCTTGCCGCATGGTTTACGTTCTTATAAACCATGTAGCACACGCTTGGCAGCGTCAGGGAGATGGCAATAACCATCACCGTCAGAAACGTCGCCAGCGGCTTGCTTTTCAGGTCCTGTAACGCGCCCTGAAACGCATAACGTACCTGCTCGTTAAAGACATTGGTTTTACGCGAATTCGGCTTTGGCGCGGCTTTCGCACGCTTTGGCGCGTTGCGACCGCCGTCACCCGGCGCACCGCCCGATTTACGAAAGCGATCCAGTCGGCCACCGAACTGTTTGATTTGGTTAATAGCGTCACGTCTATTCATGCGCCAGGCCTCCATGCAGATGTCCATCGCTCAGAACCATTTGGCGATAGGAGCGACGGGAGATCAGGCCAATATCGTGCGTGGCCATTAATACCGTGACCCCGACGCGGTTAAACTCTTCGAACAGGCGAAGGATCCCTTCTGACAGCGCGTCATCCAGGTTCCCCGTTGGTTCATCCGCCAGCAGCACCGCAGGTTTGTTCACCACCGCACGGGCGATGCCGACGCGTTGTTGTTCACCGCCGGAGAGCTGAATCGGGAAGTTTTTCGCTTTGTCCAACAGCCCGACCTTATCCAGCGCCGCTGACACGCGACGACGAATATCGTCCCCGCTGGCACCCGCGATGATCAGCGGGATTGCCACATTGTCAAACACGGTTCTGTCCATCAACAGGTGGTGATCCTGAAAAATCATGCCAATCTGGCGACGCAGAAACGGCACTTCACGGTTTTTCAAACGGCTGATGTCATGCCCGCTAAAGTAGATTTTCCCGGCGCTGGGCCGTTCAATTCCACAAATCAGCTTCAGCAGGGTACTTTTCCCCGCGCCGGAGTGGCCGGTCAGAAACGCCATCTCGCCAGGCTGCATATGGAAAGTCACTCCCTGCAGCGCTTGTCTCCCACCGAGATAGGCCTTGCTGACATGTTCAAAGCGAATCATTGTTAATCCTCTCGGGCAAAAAGTGCCTCTATAAAATCGTCCGCTTTAAACGGACGTAAATCCTCGATACGTTCGCCCACACCGATATAGCGGATAGGGATGCCAAATTGATCGGCAACCGAGAAGATAACCCCGCCCTTCGCCGTACCGTCCAGCTTGGTCAGGGTGATACCGGTTAAGCCCACCGCTTCATGGAACAGTTTGGCCTGGCTTATCGCATTCTGCCCGGTGCTGGCGTCGATAGTCAGCATAACTTCATGCGGCGCATCTTCGTCCAGCTTCTTCATGACGCGAACGATTTTTTTCAATTCTTCCATCAGGTGCGATTTATTCTGCAAACGCCCTGCGGTATCAGCGATCAGCACGTCTACGTTACGCGCCTTCGCCGCCTGGATGGCATCAAAGATAACGGACGCGGAATCCGCGCCAGTATGCTGAGCAATCACCGGGATGTTGTTACGCTGACCCCAAACCTGCAGCTGTTCTACCGCCGCCGCACGGAAAGTATCACCTGCCGCCAGCATTACCGATTTACCCTGCTGCTCAAACTGACGCGCCAGCTTACCAATAGTGGTGGTTTTGCCCACGCCGTTGACGCCAACCATTAAGATAACAAATGGTGTTTTGCCATCAACGTTCAGCGGTTCGTCAACCTTCGCCAGAATCTCGCCCATCTCTTCTTTCAACAGACCGTACAGCGCTTCCGCATCTTTAAGCTGCTTACGGCTGGCGCCTTCCGTCAGATTCGCAATGATCTTGCGGGTCGTTTCTACACCCACATCAGCGATCAGCAGCTGCTCTTCCAGCTCTTCAAACAGATCATCGTCGATTTTTTTACCACGGAACAGACTGATAAATCCGGAACCGAGGTTTTCTTTTGTTTTCAGCAGGCTGCGTTTCAGACGCGCAAAGAAACCTTCTTTGGTTGGTTTTTCCTGCTCCTGGACCACCTCTTCTTCTACCGGTTCTTCTACAGCAGGTTCTTCTACCGGCACCACCATAACCGCTTCTTCAGCAGCCTCAGCGGCCAGCGCCTGTGCTTCCAGCTCTTCGTCGGTCAGTTGCGGTTCGTTTTCAGCTTCTTCTTCAGCCGCCTCAACGATTTCCACGGTTTCCGCTTCGGCCTGCCATTCTTCGGCAGAAACTTCTTCAGTTTTCACCTCTTCCGGCAGCGGCAATTCTTCGCGTTCGATAACCACCGCTGCTGGCGTTTCCACTACAGTTTCAGCAACGGGTTCAGCAACCGGCTCAATCTCCGGCTGCGCTTGTTCGGCGACAGGTTCTTCTTCCGGCTGCAGTTTTTCGATTTCCGCAACCTGTTCAGTTACTTCAACGACTTCAGCTGCAAAGGCTTGCGTTTCAGCCTCGCTACGGGTTTCCTCGACGTGCGGCTGTTCGTCAACGACGGTAGTTTCTTCAGCAACCGGTTGTTGTTCTTCATTTTTTACTTCTGTCTCGTTTTCCGGTGCCTGCTCTTTTTGACCAAAGCCCAGCCAGGAAAAAAAGCCACGTTTTTTCTCTTTCGCCATTTGCGACTACACTCCCCCGCTGTTGCTTCATGGCACAGCGTCAACGCTATGTACATAGCAGCTAAAAAAATGATGAAATAGTCTATCACTTAACTTAACTCACATCACCGCCTGGAATGACACGTCAGCAGCGGATTGAGCAATAATTGAAATGAAAAAACCGAATCACTCTGGTAGCGGCCAGATCCGCATTATTGGCGGGCAATGGCGTGGCCGTAAACTCCCGGTTCCGGACAGCCCCGGCTTACGTCCGACCACCGACCGTGTGCGCGAAACGTTGTTTAACTGGCTGGCCCCGGTAATGGTCGATGCTCACTGTCTGGACTGCTTCGCCGGCAGCGGCGCGCTGGGGCTGGAAGCCCTCTCTCGCTATGCGGCAAATGCGACGCTTCTGGAGATGGATCGCGCGGTATCTCAGCAGCTACAAAAGAATCTCGCCACGCTAAAAGCCTCCCATGCCCGCGTCGTCAATACCAATACGCTGACATTTTTGGCTCAGGCAGGTACGCCGCATAACGTGGTATTTGTTGACCCGCCGTTTCGCAAAGGATTACTGGAAGAAACATTAACTCTTCTGGAAACTCATGGCTGGCTGGCAAATGAAGCGTATATTTACGTTGAAAGCGAAGTAGAAAACGGCTTACCGCCGGTTCCGGTGAACTGGTCGCTATACCGTGAGAAAGTCGCCGGACAGGTCGCCTATCGCCTGTACCAACGTGAAGCACGAGGAGAACACGATGCTGATTAACCTAGGACGCCTGCTGATGCTGTGCGTCTGGGCATTTTTACTACTGAATATTTTCCAACCCTTTCCACGCCCGCTTAACATCTTCGTTAACGTCGCACTGATATTTATGGTGCTGATGCATGGCATGCAGCTGGCGCTGCTAAAAAGCACCATGCCTAAAGATGGCCCGCAGATGACCAACGGAGAGAAAATCCGTATTTTTCTGTTCGGCGTCTTTGAGCTACTGGTGTGGCAGAAGAAGATTAAAGATCAGTTGAAGAAGTAGCTGTGATCTTTTCGCCCGGCGGCACGTTGCGGGCCGGGGCGAAAAATCTGTAGGCCGGATAAGGCGTAAGCCGCCATCCGGCATCAGTCAGATGACACCTTAGCGTTCAAGCGTAAAATCAACAAATCGCGAACCTTTGTAACTCAGCGTGCCTTTATCCCCGACCGTTAACGCGTGGTACTGCTGGGCATCCAGACGAAACGTCTGCTCCATCCCCCCGTTTTGTGGCTTAAAGCTGGCTTCATAGCGCATGCTGGTTCCTGCCGGGCTCACTTCCTGCTGGCGGGATCGCCGATCGTTTAGCGGTTTTTCCCGTTTATTACTTACCACCACCTGCTTTTGCACCAGCGGCGCCGCATCATTATCGGCTTTTTCTCGCCGCTGCTGAACAAAGCGAAACGACGCAGCGACAACGATTAAGACAATGATAACAATGAAAAAAAGTGGTGGTTTGCTCATATTATTAACCCATCAGAAAATGCGGAAATAAGCATACATCGCCTGTTATGGTGTTGTCATCTGGCTGTGTCGACCTCTACACTGGACAGTAGAGCCGTGAGCACCCCGCTTACGAAAAAATAACGAATTCAAGGAACTAAGATGCTTTGGTCGTTTATCGCTGTCTGTCTTTCCGCATGGTTGTTCGTGGATGCTTCCTATCGTGGACCTGCCTGGCAACGCTGGGTCTTTAAGCCCCTGACGTTACTCCTGCTGGCGCTGCTGGCCTGGCAGGCGCCAATGTTTAACGCTATCAGCTATCTGGTGCTGGCTGGCCTGCTTGCCTCGCTGCTGGGCGATGCGCTGACGCTGTTACCGCGCCAACGCCTGCTGTACGCCGTGGGGGCATTCTTCCTGTCGCATCTGCTGTATACCATTTACTTCGCCAGCCAAATGACGCTGTCGTTCTTCTGGCCTTTGCCGTTGGTGCTGGTAGTGCTGGGGGCGTTGCTGATCGCCGTGATCTGGACGCGTCTGGAAGAGCTGCGTGTCGCTATCTGCACCTTTATCGGCATCACGCTGATGATGGTCTGGATGGCCGGTGAGCTGTGGTTCTTTCGACCGACCGCCCCGGCGCTGTCGGCATTTATGGGCGCATCCCTCCTGTTCATCGGCAACATTGTCTGGCTGGGTAGCCATTACCGTCGCCGCTTCCGCGCCGATAACGCTATTGCCGCCGCCTGCTACTTCGCCGGACATTTCCTGATTGTTCGTTCGTTGTATCTTTAAAACGCTTGACTCTGGAGTCGACTCCAGAGTGTATCCTCCGGTTAATACGAAATGATTATCAACCGGAGGATGCCATGTCGACACCCGATACCCGTGGCAAAAAAGTCCCACAATTCTCTTCTTTCAAGCCAGCGCCTGCACCACAAAAGGCGGATGACTGCTGCTGCGAAGGAAGCTGCTCCACTACACCAACCGTATCCGATACCGTAATAGGTACCCGCTATTCCTGGAAAGTGGCGGGCATGGACTGCGCAGCTTGCGCCCGCAAAGTAGAGAATGCGGTCCGCCAGGTCAGCGGCGTCAACCAGGTCCAGGTTCTGTTCGCCACTGAAAAACTGGTGGTCGATGCCGGTTCCGATATCCGCCAGCAAGTTGAAAACGCGGTGCAAAAAGCAGGCTATACCCTGCGCGATGAGCACGCGACGGACGCCGCCCCCGAGTCACGTTTTAAAGAAAACCTGCCGCTGATTTCGCTGATTATTATGATGGCGATTAGCTGGGGGCTGGAGCAGTTCAATCATCCTTTCGGTCAGATAGCGTTTATCGCCACCACGCTGGTCGGTCTGTATCCCATTGCCCGTCAGGCCCTGCGTCTGATGAAAACCGGCAGCTACTTTGCCATTGAAACGCTGATGAGCGTCGCCGCCATTGGCGCACTGTTTATCGGCGCGACGGCGGAAGCCGCTATGGTGCTGCTGCTGTTTTTAATTGGCGAGCGTCTGGAAGGTTGGGCCGCCAGCCGCGCCCGTAAAGGGGTCAGCGCTCTGATGGCGCTCAAACCGGAAACCGCCACACGCTTGCGTAACGGCGAACGCGAAGAGGTGGCTATCAATACCCTCCGGCCTGGCGATGTTATTGAAGTTGCCGCGGGTGGGCGTTTACCTGCCGACGGCAAACTGGTCTCCGGCTTTGCCAGCTTTGATGAGAGCGCCCTGACCGGCGAATCGATCCCGGTTGAACGCGCCACCGGCGAGAAAGTCCCGGCGGGTGCCACCAGCGTGGATCGTCTGGTAACGCTGGAAGTGCTCTCAGAACCGGGTGCCAGCGCGATTGACCGTATTCTGAAGCTGATTGAAGAAGCGGAAGAACGCCGCGCTCCCATTGAGCGCTTCATTGACCGTTTCAGCCGAATTTATACCCCAGCTATTATGGCGGTTGCGCTGCTGGTCACCCTCGTGCCGCCACTGCTGTTTGCTGCATCCTGGCAGGAGTGGATTTACAAAGGGCTGACGCTGTTGCTGATTGGCTGTCCTTGCGCTCTGGTGATTTCAACGCCCGCAGCCATTACCTCTGGTCTGGCCGCCGCGGCACGTCGTGGGGCGTTAATCAAAGGCGGAGCCGCGCTGGAACAGTTGGGTAGAGTCACTCAGGTGGCGTTTGATAAAACCGGCACCCTGACCGTCGGTAAACCACGCGTCACGGCGATTCATCCGGCAAGCGGTATTGGTGAGGCTGAACTGCTGGCACTGGCGGCAGCGGTAGAGCAAGGCGCGACACACCCGCTGGCACAAGCGATTGTCCGAGAAGCACAAACGCGCGAGCTGACTATTCCTGTCGCAAAAGAGCAACGGGCGCTGGTTGGCTCTGGAATTGAAGCGCTGGTCAACGGCGAACGCGTACTGATTTGCGCCGCTGGTAAGCAGCCTGCCGATGCCTTTGCCGGGCAGATTAGCGAGCTGGAAAGCGCGGGCCAAACGGTGGTGTTGGTGCTGCGTAACGATACTGTACTCGGCGTACTGGCCCTACAAGACACGCTGCGCGATGACGCTCGCAGCGCCATCAGCGAGCTTAATCAGATTGGCGTGAAAGGCGTGATCCTGACCGGTGATAACCCGCGTGCGGCCGCCGCCATTGCCGGTGAACTGGGCCTCGAATTCAAAGCGGGACTCTTGCCGGAAGATAAGGTGCAGGCCGTTACCCATCTTAACCAACAGTCGCCGCTGGCGATGGTCGGCGACGGCATCAACGACGCTCCGGCAATGAAAGCGGCCACAATTGGTATTGCGATGGGAAGCGGGACCGACGTCGCGCTGGAGACCGCCGATGCCGCTCTGACCCACAACCGTCTGCGTGGTCTGGTGCAAATGATTCAGCTGGCGCGGGCCACCCACGCCAATATTCGCCAGAACATTGCGATTGCGCTGGGTCTGAAGGGGATTTTCCTCGTCACCACGCTGCTCGGGATAACCGGACTGTGGCTGGCGGTGCTGGCGGATACGGGGGCGACGGTGCTGGTGACCGCGAACGCGCTGCGGTTGTTGCGTAAAGGGTAGTGCCTGTTTCTCGCCTGATGGCGCTTCGCTTATCAGGCCTACAGGTTACTCAGTCTTTATAGGCCGGAGAAGCGTTAGCGCCATCCGGCATAACAAGATTACTGCCCTTTGCGCACCAGATAGCGGTACGGCAGCGAGTCGGTCTCTTTGGCCACCAGCTCATGTTCCATAAAGGTACAGAAGCCAGGAATATCGCGGGTTGTTGCTGGATCGTCGGCGACAATCAGCAGCGTTTCACCGGCCTGCATGCCGCGTACGGTTTTACGTACCATCATTACCGGTTCCGGGCAGCGCAGCCCCTGGGCATCAAGAGTATGGTCGGGGGAAGTAAACAGGTCGCTCATCGTCGTCTCATTCATACAAAAACGGCGTTATTTTACGCTCTGTTGTGGCGTAAGCCAATCAGGTTAACGATTGCGTGAAAAACAACCATTGCAATGTGCTCTTAAAGCAGTATCATGCGACGGTTTTTTATTGGGTTCCCTCACCCCATCCAACAAAAAGGTCACAATATGACTCCGTTTACACAAACTCAGCGCGTAAAAGCGTTGTTCTGGCTATCGCTATTTCATCTGCTGGTGATCACCTCCAGCAACTATCTGGTGCAGCTTCCAATCTCCATTTTTGGTTTCCATACCACATGGGGCGCGTTTAGCTTTCCGTTTATTTTCCTCGCGACCGACCTGACCGTGCGTATTTTTGGCGCGCCGCTGGCTCGACGTATCATCTTTGCGGTTATGATCCCCGCGCTGCTGATCTCCTATGTCGTTTCATCACTGTTCTATATGGGATCGTGGCAAGGATTCGGCGCACTGCTGCACTTTAACCTGTTTGTCGCCCGTATCGCCGCCGCCAGCTTTATGGCCTACGCGCTGGGACAAATTCTGGATGTGCATGTCTTTAACCGCCTGCGTCAGAACCGTCGCTGGTGGCTGGCACCGACGGCGTCCACGCTGTTTGGCAATATCAGCGATACGTTGGCCTTCTTCTTTATCGCTTTCTGGCGTAGCCCGGATGCCTTTATGGCCGAGCACTGGATGGAAATCGCACTGGTCGATTACTGCTTCAAAGTGCTGATCAGCATTATTTTCTTCCTGCCAATGTATGGCGTGTTGCTGAATATGTTACTGAAAAGGCTGGCAGATAAATCTGAAATCTCTGCATTGCTGACGAGTTAAAGGTTCATTTTCCGAGTTGTGATAAGATGGACGAATGAGCCGTTATGGCCGTTTATCGAAAGGAAGAAGTCAATGCGCAATCTGGTTAAATATGTCGGTATTGGCCTGCTGGTTATGGGGCTTGCGGCCTGTGATAATAGCGATACAAAAGCGCCAGCCGAGGGTGCTGCCGCAGAAAGTAACGCCACCGGACAACCGGTCAGCCTGCTGGACGGCAAACTCAGTTTTTCCCTGCCAGCGGATATGACCGATCAGAGCGGCAAGCTGGGCACCCAGGCGAACAATATGCACGTATATTCTGACGCAACCGGCCAGAAAGCGGTGATTGTGATTGTTGGCGACAACACCAACGAAGATCTGGCCGTGCTGGCAAAACGTCTGGAAGATCAGCAGCGTAGCCGTGATCCGCAGCTGCAGGTCGTCACCAATAAATCTATTGAGCTGAAAGGCCACACGCTGCAGCAGTTAGACAGCATCATCTCGGCCAAAGGCCAGACCGCATACTCTTCCGTGGTGTTGGGTAAAGTGGACAACCAACTGCTGACGCTGCAAATCACGCTGCCTGCTGACGATCAGCAAAAAGCGCAGACTACCGCAGAAAACATTATTAACACGCTGGTTATCCAGTAACGGTTAAGACGATGACGCGGCCTCCGGTGACACCACCTGAGGCCGTTTTTTTAACCGCCAGGTCAGCAATAACGCCACCGCTACCAGCCCTGACGCTGCCAGATAGATAACCGGCACACCCGCCCACGTCATGACCAGCCCGGCCAGCGGCCCGGTAACCCCCAGCGATAAATCCATAAACACCGTGTAGGTCGCCAGCGCAGCACCCTGATTTTGCTGAGGAACGGCTTTTACCGCCACCACGCCCAGCGCCGGGAAAACCAGTGAGAACCCAGCCCCGGCCAGCAGAACGCCGATTTTCGCCATCCACGGCATCGAAGCCATCCCGACCAGTAACAGCCCGACAATCTCGACGCTAAAGCAGATCATCGCCACATTCAGCCCGCCTAAACGGTTGATACCATTTGGGAACAACAAACGAGTACCGACAAACGTGCAGCTAAAAAGCGTCAGCGCGAATGCGGCGCCATCCCAGCCTTTGGCATCATAGAACAAGGTAATGAAGGTAGCGATTACCCCAAATCCGGCGGAGGCCAGGGCCAGCGCCATACCATACAACCAGACGCGCCCAAGCACCGCGCGAAATGGCAACGGTTTGCCTTTGCTGGCCTTTATCGCCGGACGAGGGAGCGCCAGCAGGATTGCCAACAGTGCCACGCCCATCACGGTCAGCGCCAGCCCCTGTAAGCCACCCCAGGCATAAAACAGAACACCCAGCGGCGCGCCTATCGCCATCGCGCCATAGGTCACGATACCATTCCAGGAAATCACCCGTCCGATGTGCATTGAGCCAACCACCCCCACGCCCCACAGCGTAGAGCCGGTCCCGGCAAAGCTTTGCCCGATCCCGAGAATCACGCGCCCCAGACATAGCAGCAGCAGACTGGCCAACGGCCAGCCGTTCGTTGATCCCGCCAGTAAATAGCCCAGGCCACTTAAAAAGCAGCCGCACAGCCCAAATACCACAATCTTCTTTGGCCCCAGCAGATCGGCATAGCGACCGGCATGCGGACGGCTCAGCAGCGTAGCGAAATATTGCAGGCTGATGACCAGCCCAGCCCAGAAAGCGCTAAATCCCATTACATCATGGACGTAGCCAGGCAACACCGCGAGCGGCAGGCCGATGGTCAGGTAGCTGGCGAAGTTAAACATCACCACAGAAACAATACGCAGGTTCAGGCGTAAACCGCTAAGCGTCGGTTCAGCGACGGGTTCGGGCATGGAGGGTCACCACGTTTTCACAACAGTGTTTCATTTCTACCATGTTGCAGAGCAGAAATCAGTAGCCAGTTTAGGAATATCAGTCGCAAGCCAGCCGCTACACTTAATGCATAAACGCAAACAGGAAGAAGACATGATAACCACCCAGCCCGATAAAACGGGTTTGCACATTTTGCTCAAACTGGCCGCTCTGGTGGTGATCCTCGCAGGTATCCATGCTGCGGCGGATATCATTGTACAGCTGCTGCTGGCCCTCTTTTTTGCCATTGTATTGAATCCACTGGTCACCTGGTTTATCCGCCGGGGAGTCGGTCGCCCAATCGCTATTACCTTAGTCGTGGTGGTGATGCTGATCGTTCTTACGGCGTTGGTTGGCGTGCTGGCGTCGTCAATCACTGAATTCATGGACCTGCTGCCAAAATACAATAAGGAGCTAACGCGCAAGGTTCTGTATTTGCAAGAGATGGTGCCTTTTCTGAATCTGCATATGTCCCCGGAACGTATACTGCAACGCATGGACTCTGACAAGCTGATGACCTTCACAACCACGCTGATGACGAGTCTTTCTGGTGCCATGGCCAGCGTCTTTCTGCTGGTGATGACGGTAGTTTTTATGCTGTTTGAGGTGCGTCATGTCCCCTATAAGATGCGTTTTGCGTTGAATAATCCGCAAATCCACATTGCGGGGCTACATCGAGCGCTGAAGGGTGTGTCACACTATCTGGCGCTGAAAACGCTGCTCAGCTTATGGACCGGTGCCATAATCTGGCTGGGACTGGCGCTGATGGGGATTCAGTTTGCTCTGATGTGGGGCGTACTGGCATTCCTGTTAAACTACGTGCCCAACATTGGCTCGGTCATTTCCGCCGTCCCGCCAATGATCCAGGCACTGCTATTTAATGGCATTTACGAATGTCTGTTGGTTGGCGCACTGTTTCTGGTGGTGCATATGGTGATTGGCAATATTCTCGAACCCCGAATGATGGGGCATCGGCTGGGATTATCGACGCTAATCGTCTTCCTCTCTCTGTTGGTATGGGGATGGCTGCTCGGTCCGGTCGGCATGTTGCTCTCCGTGCCGTTAACCAGCGTATGTAAAATCTGGATGGAAACCACCACAGGCGGCAGCAAACTGGCGATTTTGCTGGGGCCCGGCAGGCCCAAAAGCCGGCTTCCCTGAAAAACTACCAACCGAGGTAGTTTTTATATTTTTATATGACCGTTAAAATGACGCTAACGCAGTTATATATAGAAGCTTATCTTAAATAAAGAGTGAAAGGGATTTCATTTTTTATAAAGAAAATACATAAGTCAAGATGATGGTTTCTTTACCAAAACGCATAAAAATAATGAATACCCCCCAAAGCATTTAAATTAAGCTATCTACTTAGCTTTAAAGGTTATTTTATTTGATACATTTTCTCTAAAAATCTATACTTCTCGCCAATGATGATGCTGAAAAATTTCCGTTGAAGAAAGTCTTGGGATATTACTATCCGGTCATCTCATTACCTTGCTACCAACTATATGAAATAAAATGCTAATTTAGCTTAAATATAATCATAGGCAATACAAGGTGCCCATGATTTCGGAGTTTATTATTTAACACGTATAAACGGTACTTTGATAGGGAGCTTTAATGAAACAGTATATTAAGTGGTTTGCGGCCATTGCCGTTGTCGGTGCTCTGGCGGGTTGTGCACGTACTGCGCCGATTGATCAAGTTCACACCAGTGTGAGCGCGGGGCATACTCAGGACCAGGTTAAAACCGCAATCCTGAAAGCCGGTATTCAACGCCAATGGGTCATGTCTGAAGTCGGACCAGGTGTTATTAAAGCTCGCCAACAAACCCGCGATCATGTAGCTGAAGTCCGTATCACTTATACCGCCACCAGCTATGACATCAAATACGACAGCAGCCTTAACCTGCAGGCATCTGGTGGAAAAATTCACAAAAACTATAACCGCTGGGTACGCAATCTGGATAAAGACATCCAGCTTAATCTGTCAGCCGGCGCCAATCTGTAATTATGCCTAAAGTCGGGCTGAAAAGGCCCGATACTCTTATTATCTGCCATTTAACAGGTTGTCCCCACATGTACGAACAGGATTCGCTTAGCGCACTGGATGCCATTACTGAAGCACAACGTATCGCCTTTGCCCCTATGCTTTTTCAAACCGCGTTGTGTCTGCGAAATGCGGGAGTACTCACCTGGCTAGACAAGCAAGGTAAACGCGGCGCCACGCTCGACGAAATTACCGAAAACAGCACCATCAACGAATATGCCGCCAGCATCCTGTTGGATATGGGGTTAAGTGGGCGAATCATTACCCACAAAGAAGGATATTATTACCTCGCTAAAGTCGGTCATTTTCTTTTACATGACACGATGACGCGCGTGAATATGGACTTCACTCAGGATGTTTGCTACCAAGGATTGTTCTATCTTGAAAATGCGTTGAAAGATGGAAAACCCGCGGGACTAAAAATTTTTGGCGACTGGCCAACAATCTATCCTGCGCTATCACAATTACCGCTGGCTGCGCGTGAAAGTTGGTTTGCTTTTGATCATTACTATTCAGATGGCGCATTTGATGCCGCATTGCCATATGTATTCGCCAGCGCCCCTGCAACCCTGTACGATGTCGGTGGAAATACCGGAAAATGGGCATTACGTTGTTGTCAGCATGATGACAATATTACAGTCACCCTCTTAGATTTGCCGCAACAAATTGCACTTGCCCGCGAAAATATAGAAAATGCAGGATTATCTCATCGCATAAATTTCCATGCTGTGGATATGCTTAGCGACTCGCCTTTACCTGACGGCGCTGATATCTGGTGGATGAGCCAATTCCTGGACTGTTTTTCCCCGGAACAAATTATCGCTATGCTAAGCAACGTTGCTCGGGTGATGAAACCGGGCGCGAAGCTGTGCATTATGGAGCTGTTTTGGGATGCCCAAAAATTTGAGGCGGCCTCATTTAGCCTGAATGCGTCTTCGCTTTATTTTACCTGTATGGCGAATGGCAACAGCCGTTTCTACAGCGTAGAGAAGTTTTATCACTATCTGAATCAGGCAGGTTTTCAGGTAGATGAACGCCACGACAACTTAGGTGTTGGGCATACTTTATTGATATGTCAGAAGAAAAAATAAGAAACAATCGGAACAACCGATTTACCGCGGATACGCGTTGATGAAATTTGCTTTCAACATTATTGACTGGCAGGCCAAGGCACCAGGGTTAAGCGAAACAGAACAGTGGCATGAATGGTCACGGCTTTCGCACGCCATCGATCCCACCGCGCCGTTGGCTAAGCTCCATGAGTTACCGATGATGACAGCTCGCCGCCTCAGTTCCGGCAGCAAACTGGCCGTCGATTGCGGTCTGGCGATGCTACGCCGTCATGATATCAATGCCGTTTTGTATACCAGCCGCCATGGTGAACTGGAGCGTAACTACAGGATCCTACACGCTCTTGCGACTGAGCAAGCGCTCTCACCGACCGATTTTGCCCTTTCTGTCCATAACTCTGCTGTGGGTAACTTGACCATCGCCGCAAAAAAACCGATTGTCTCCTCCTCGCTTTCTGCTGGCAGGGATACATTCCAGCAGGGGTTATGCGAAGTCATCGGGCTGTTGCAGGCGGGATATCAGCGCGTATTGATGGTCGATTTCGACGGTTTTCTGCCCGAGTTTTATCACCCACAGTTACCACCAGACATGCCAACGTGGCCGTTTGCCGTCGCGCTGGTTATTGAATCCGGTGATAGCTGGCAATGTGAAACCCGTCCACACAGCTCACAGGACGAGACAACGTTGCCGCAAAGCCTGTTGTTTTTACAACATTACTTACAAGATGCCAGGGCGTTTACCCTGCCTGGCGAACGCGTACAGTGGCAGTGGAGTCAGTGATGAACACGATGATCCTGCGGCTTAACCGGGTATGGCGACTGGTGATGACCGGTTTTTGCTTTGCCCTGTTTGGCCTCGGCGGGCTCCTCCTATCTACGATTTGGTTTAACGTCCTGCTGATCGCGGTATGGGATAAAGCCCGACGTCGGCGTATCGCCAGACGCAGTATCGCCGCCAGTTTTCGTCTCTTCTTAACCGTGGCGAAGCGGCTTGGCGTGCTGGATTACCAGATTGAAGGGCGAGACATTTTACGCAACGAACAAGGGTGTCTTGTCGTCGCCAACCACCCGACGCTGATCGACTATGTCCTACTGGCCTCGGTCATGCCAGAAACCGACTGTCTGGTGAAAAGTGCACTACTAAAAAATCCTTTTCTCGGCGGCGTAGTCCGGGCCGCAGATTATCTGATTAACAGCCAGGCTGATGCGCTATTGCCCGCTTGCCAGCAACGTCTGGAGCAAGGCGATACCATTTTAATTTTCCCCGAGGGAACCCGTACACGCCCCGGAGAAGCAATGACGTTACAGCGTGGTGCGGCGAATATCGCCGTACGCTGCAGCAGTGATTTACGCATAGTGACTATTAACTGCAGCGAACAAATGCTGGATAAAGAAAGCCAATGGTACAACGTCCCATCTGTAAAACCGATGTTTACCATTGCAGTACACGAACGGGTTAAGATCGACCAATTTTACGACGCAAACTCACAAGAACCGGCGCTGGCCGCAAGGCAGTTGAACCGGCATCTTTTGCTTCAATTACAACCAGGTACTTTACCTCTTTCAGGAATTAATGATGCAAGCGCTTTATCTTGAAATCAAAAATCTCATTATAACGACATTGAATCTCGACGAACTGACAGCTGATGATATTGAAACCGAAGCGGCACTCTTTGGCGATGGCTTAGGTCTGGACTCAATCGATGCCCTGGAGCTGGGTCTGGCGGTGAAAAACGAGTATGGCGTGATCCTCTCAGCAGAGAGCGAAGAAATGCGTCAGCACTTCTTCTCCGTCGCCACGCTGGCATCTTTCATTCACGCGCAACGTGCCTGAGGATAGTCCGTTATGACCGAACAAAAAGCCATTTACGCAGAAGTCTCCTCGCTGCTGGTCAAGCTGTTTGAAGTTGACCCGCAAGATATCAAGCCTGAGGCGCGCCTGTACGAAGATTTGGAACTCGATAGCATCGATGCCGTCGACATGATCGTGCATCTGCAAAAGAAAACCGGTAAGAAAATCAAGCCGGAAGAGTTCAAAGCAGTACGCACCGTACAAGATGTCGTCGATGCGGTAGAACGCCTTCTCAAAGAAGCGTAATTCTCCGTGTCGGGCACACGCTCGTTGCCAGTCGTACAACTGCTGACAGGTCTACTGTTGCTGGCCTGGCCGTTTTTGATCTGGTTTGGCCTGGCGCATAACAGTCTGCACTGGTTGCTACCGTTGATGGCGCTACTCCTTTTTTTACGCTTTCGCCAGACCCGGCGACAGGCGGGGCCGCTGCGCGTCGTGACACAGGTAGTGGCGGTCGCGGGTATCACCTTGTGCATTGCCAGTTATCTGCTCAAAACGCACCAGCTGCTGCTGTTTTATCCGGTAGTGGTAAACGCCGTTATGCTGTCGGTTTTTGGTGGATCGTTATGGTCAGCAATGCCCATTGTTGAACGTCTGGCACGACTGCGCGACCCAAATCTGCCCGATGCGGGCGTGCGCTATACGCGCCGTGTGACACAAATCTGGTGCGCCTTTTTCATCATCAATGGCAGCGTTGCGCTCTTTACCGCACTGAATGGCGATATGACCCTGTGGACCACCTGGAACGGCATGGTTTCCTATCTGCTAATGGGAACATTGATGGTAGGCGAGTGGTTAATTCGCCAACTGGTGATAAAACGAGATACCCAATGAAGCAGCCCCTCACACTCGCTCAATGGCTCTGTGCCCCACGTCCGGACGACGTTCCTGTTGCGTGGCAGGAAGAGCATACCTGGACGCTTGGCCATCTGCGCCAAGATGTGGCCCAGTTGATAACATATCTGCGACAGCAGGAAGGTGAACGCTGGGCATTGTGCTTCGAGAACAGCTATTTATTCATCGTCGCGCTGCTGGCAACGCTCCATGCCGGCAAAACACCGGTGATCCCAGGACATTGTCGCGTTTCGTTGTTAAACGAGCAGCACTTGCTGTTTGACGGCGTACTGAGCGATAAAGCGATGGACTGGCAGGGAACGCTGCGGGTGGTCAGCTCCGCCATGACATCCGTGGCTCACGACATCACGTTCCCAGCAATACGCAGTGACGCCTTTGTGGAGCTATTCACTTCCGGTTCGACCGGCCAGCCGAAACGCGTGATCAAACCGATCGCTCGTCTGGATAGCGAAGCGGCATTGCTCGCTACACGCTTTGCCGATCGTCTGGCAGGTTGCCGGGTGGTCGCGTCAGTGGTACCGCAACATCTGTATGGCTTGACGTTCCGTATCTTTTTGCCGATGGCCTTAGGTCTGCCGCTGCACGCGGCGATGCTTTGGTATGCCGAACAACTGGCGGCGCTGAGCGCTGAGCATCGGTATGCGTTTATCAGCAGCCCGGCGTTTCTGAAACGCCTCGACCACAACCTGACACCGCCGCCGGTCGAACTGATTCTGTCTGCGGGCGGCATGCTGCCCTGGCAGGACGTCACGCAGGCTGCTGACTGGCTAAATGTCTGGCCCGATGAGATCTACGGCAGCACTGAGACCGGGATCCTTGCGTGGCGCTATCGCCATCAGGATGATGTGGCATGGCTGCCCTTTCCCGGCGTCAGATTCCAGTCAGAAGACGACGCATTTCGTGTGTTTTCACCGCTAATTAACGCTGATGATGGCCTGTTACTCGATGACGTTCTGCAGTTTATCGAAAATGGACAGTTCCGCCTGATGGGCAGACGCGGGCGGGTGGTCAAAATTGAAGAGAAACGTATTTCACTCAGCGAAGTGGAACAACGTTTACTGGCACTGGATGGTATCTGTGAAGTCGCGGCATTGCCGGTCTCACGTGGAGGACGTCAGGGCGTTGGCGTCCTGCTGGTACTGGATGACGAAGCCCGGCAACGCTGGCTTGAGTGCGGTGGTAAACCGCAAGAACTGACCTGGCGACGTTCGCTGCTGCCCTGGCTGGAGCCTGTCGCGGTTCCCCGCTACTGGCGGGTGATTGATGAGATTCCGGTCAACAGTATGAACAAGCGTGTCTATGCGCAATTACAGGAGTTATTTCATGAAACCCCATGAAATCGAGCGCCATCAGGCACTGCCTCATCAGGCTGAGATTGTTTTACAACTAGACCCTTCTCTGTTTTGGTTCAGCGGGCATTTTAGCGTGCAGCCACTGCTGCCGGGCGTTGCACAGCTGAACTGGGCGATGGATTACGCCACCACGCTGCTGGCCCCTGGCTGGCGTTTTCACAGTATTCAAAACGTGAAGTTCCAGTCGCCGTTATTGCCAGAGGCCACCGTCACCCTGAAACTGAGCTGGCAGGAAGCGCGTCAGATGCTCTCTTTTAGCTACCAGCGCCACGACGGTGACGTGCGCCATACCGCCAGCAGCGGGAAGATTCGGTTATGCCGCTAACCTTTTCCCCGTGCGTGTTGATCCCCTGCTACAACCACGGCGCGATGATGTCGGACGTGTTGGATCGTCTTCAGCCGTTCAATCTCCCCTGCATTGTGGTGGACGATGGCAGTGACGAGACTACACGAGATGAACTGGCACGCCTGGCGGCAGAATACAGCAATCTGACGTTAATTCGCCTGCCCATCAACGCAGGCAAAGGCGCGGCGGTTATTCGCGGAATGCAGACGGCGGCAGATGCCGGGTTCAGTCATGCCGTGCAAGTCGATGCCGACGGGCAACATGCCATTGAAGATATTCCCAGGCTGCTTGCATTGGCAAAAGAACATCCGACAGCACTGATTTCCGGGCAACCGATTTACGATGATTCGGTTCCTCGCTCGCGCCTGTACGGTCGTTGGGTAACCCATATCTGGGTGTGGATAGAAACGCTCTCGTTGCAGCTCAAAGACAGTATGTGCGGCTTCCGGGTGTATCCGGTGGCCCCCACGCTGCAACTGGCACAGCGCGTAACGCTCGGCAAACGGATGGATTTTGATACTGAAGTGATGGTGCGCCTCTACTGGCAAGGCAACACCAGCTATTTTATCCCCACGCGAGTCACCTATCCGCAGGACGGGCTATCCCATTTCGACGCGCTTAAAGACAATTTGCACATTTCATTGATGCACACTCGCCTGTTCTTTGGCATGTTGCCACGCATCCCCTCCCTGCTTTGTCGTCGTTCATCGACACACTGGGCGCAGCAACAGGAAGTCAAAGGGTTGTGGGGAATGCGCCTGATGCTACTGGTCTGGCGTGTACTGGGTCACAAAGCCTTCTCCCTGCTACTGTATCCGGTCGTCGGCGTATACTGGCTCAGCGCTTCAACTGCCCGAAAAGCCTCTCAACGCTGGATTAGCCGCGTAAGGGCGCAACTGATCACACGGCGGATGCCAGTACCGCCAAACCTGACCAGTTATCAGCATTTCCTGCGTTTTGGCGGCGCGATGCTGGATAAGATCGCCAGCTGGCGTGGTGAGCTGCACTTCGGTCGCGATGTGATTTTTGCACCAGGTGCAGAAACGACGCTGAATATCAGCGATCCTCGGGGAAAACTACTACTGGCTTCACATCTTGGCGATGTCGAAGCCTGTCGGGCACTGGCCCAGCTACAGGGCAGTAAAACAATCAATGCGCTGGTATTTAGCGATAACGCCCAACGCTTTAAACAAATCATGCAAGAGATGGCCCCGCAGGCTGGATTAAATCTGCTCCCGGTGAACAGTATTGGTCCAGATACTGCCATTCTGCTCAAAGAGAAATTGGAGCGCGGTGAATGGGTAGCCATCGTAGGCGATCGCATCGCAGTCAATCCCCAACGCGGCGGCGAGTGGCGCGTGTGCTGGAGCCGCTTTATGGGGCAAAACGCGCCATTCCCACAGGGCCCGTTTATTCTCGCGTCTATTTTACGCTGCCCTGTAGATCTGATTTTTGCCCTGCGCCAGCAGGAGAAACTCCACATCTACTGCGAACCGTTTGCCGACCCGCTGCTCTTACCGCGTGCCACACGACAACAGGCATTACAGAATACTGTCGATCGCTACGCCGAACGCCTTGAGCACTATGCGCTTCAGTCGCCCCTAGACTGGTTTAACTTTTTCGAT
Organism: Citrobacter sp. Cpo069; assembly: GCF_030332785.1. Taxonomy (NCBI): domain Bacteria; kingdom Pseudomonadati; phylum Pseudomonadota; class Gammaproteobacteria; order Enterobacterales; family Enterobacteriaceae; genus Citrobacter; species Citrobacter sp. Cpo069. Next base: position 307,570 of record NZ_JAOWHD010000046.1, on the reverse strand, counting down.
TTCTGGCAACTGCCGGATACCAATGACAAGGAGTAAAGGGTGCTTAACGATCCCCGCTTTACGGCTGAAGTCGAGCTAACTATTCCGTTTCACGACGTCGATATGATGGGCGTAGCGTGGCATGGTAACTACTTCCGTTACTTCGAGATTGCCCGTGAGGCACTGCTGAACCAATTCGATTATGGCTATCGGCAGATGAAAGAATCTGGCTATCTGTGGCCCGTGGTCGACACTCGGGTGAAGTATCGCAATGCGCTGACTTTCGAGCAGCGTATCCGTGTACGCGCCCAAATTAAAGAGTACGAAAATCGCCTGCATATCGGCTACGAAATTTTTGATGCCGAAACAGGTAAACGCGCCACAACAGGCTACACCATCCAGGTCGCCGTCGACGAAAAAAGCCGTGAACTGTGCTTTGTCAGCCCGGATATTCTGTTTGAACGGATGGGAGTGACACCATGAAATTATGGCCATTGCTCGTGCTGCTCGTCAGCCCTTTCGTCAGTGCCCTGACGCTCGACTCCCTACAACAGCGTTTTACCGAACAACCGGTGGTTCGCGCCCACTTCGATCAAACCCGGACGATAAAGGATCTGCCGCAGCCGCTGCGATCTCAGGGCAAGATGTTGATCGCCCGCGACCAGGGGTTGCTGTGGGATCAAACGTCCCCGTTCCCCATGCAACTGCTGCTGGACGACAAACGGATGGTTCAGGCAATTAACGGTCAACCACCGCAGACCATTACCGCTGAGAATAACCCGCAAATGTTCCAGTTTAATCATCTGCTACGGGCGTTATTCCAGGCGGATCGTAAAGTGCTGGAACAAAACTTCCGCGTGGAGTTTGCAGACTTAGGAGAAGGTCGCTGGACGCTACGCCTGACGCCAATCACCACACCGCTGGATAAGATTTTTGCGACGATTGATTTAGCCGGAAAGACTTACCTGGAGAGTATTCATCTCAACGATAAGCAGGGGGATCGCACCGATATCGCGCTTTCCCAACACCAACTAACGCCAGCGCAACTGACCGATGACGAACGCCAACGCTTTGCCGCCCAGTAAACGCCCCGCGCTGTTATGGGGAGTCGTCTGCCTGCTCCTGCTGGGCATCTTTCTGACGCTGCTACCTCAGGCCCGCCTTAACAGCAGCGTGCTGGCCATGTTGCCAAAGCAGACGCTGGGCGCTATACCTCCGGGTCTTAACGAGGGATTTATGCAGCGCCTTGACCGTCAGGTGGTCTGGCTAGTGAGCCCCGGTAAGCAACCGGACCCAGCTATAGCCCGGGACTGGCTGGCTTTACTGCAAAAATCGCACGCGCTAGCCCAGGTAAAAGGTCCAATGGATGCCGACAGCCAGCAAGCCTGGGGGGCATTCTTCTGGCAACATCGTAACGGCCTGATAGATAACGAGACCCGCGCCCGGCTGCAAAACGGCGGCGAAGCGCAGGGCCAGTGGATCCTGTCCCAACTTTACTCCGCATTCTCCGGCGTCAGTGGCAAAGAGCTACAAAACGATCCCTTCATGCTGATGCGAGGCTCGCAGCTGGCCATGGCCAAAACCGGGCAGCGTCTGCGCCTGATGGACGGCTGGCTTGTCACCCAGGATGAGCAAGGCAACTATTGGTATCTGTTACATGGCGAGTTGACCGGCTCATCATTTGATATGCAACAGACGCATCAATTGGTCACCACGCTGAATACGCTGGAGGGTGAGCTCAAAGCCCACTATCCACAGGCTCAACTGCTGTCTCGCGGGACGCTGTTCTATAGCGATTACGCCAGCCAGCAGGCGAAACAAGATATCTCTACCCTCGGCATAGCCACTGTGCTCGGGGTGATCCTGCTCATCGTGGCTGTATTTCGTTCGCTGCGTCCGCTGCTGCTGTGCCTGATTTCGATTGGCATTGGTGCGCTGGCGGGGACCGTCGTCACGCTGCTGATTTTTGGCGAGCTCCATCTGATGACGCTGGTGATGAGCATGAGCATCATCGGTATTTCCGCCGACTATACGCTCTACTATTTGACCGAACGGATGGTGCACGGTGCGGAAACATCGCCATGGCAAAGCCTTGCCAAAGTGCGCAATGCCCTGCTCCTGGCTCTACTCACCACCGTAGCGGCTTATCTGATTATGATGCTGGCCCCCTTCCCCGGTATTCGCCAGATGGCGGTATTCGCGGCGGTAGGTCTGAGCGCCTCCTGCCTGACGGTCATTTTCTGGCACCCGTGGTTGTGTCGTCGGTTGCCGGTACGCCCGGTGCCGGCAATGGTACTCATGCTACGCTGGCTTGCTGCATGGCGGCGGAATAAGAAATTATCCGTTGGCCTGCCGGTGGCGCTGACGTTGTTCTCGTTGGCAGGTATGGCGACGCTACGCGTAGATGATGATATCTCCCAGTTACAGGCGCTGCCGCAGGGTATTCTTGCTCAGGAAAAAGCGATTACCGCCCTGACCGGGCAAAGCGTCGACCAGAAGTGGTTTGTGGTGTACGGCAAATCCGCTCAACAAACGCTGGAGCGGATGGAAACCTTTATCCCCGCGCTGGAACAGGCAAAAAAAGATGGTTTACTCAGCGGATATCGCACCATTCCGCTCAATTCACTCGCCCAGCAACAGCAGGATCTGTCTCTGCTAAAAGATGCCGCGCCCGCCATCACGAAAGCCTTAAACAACGCCGGTCTGGCAACGGTGAACCCCGATCTTAGCGCCATGCCCGTAACCGTCGATGCCTGGCTTGCCAGCCCGGCCAGTGAAGGCTGGCGCTTGCTATGGTTGTCTCTGGCTGATGGCGAAAGCAGCGTACTGGTTCCCGTTGAAGGGGTGAAACAAAGTGATGCATTAAATACGCTCAGCGCGAAATATTCCGGCGTGGCGTGGGTGGATCGTAAGAGCAGCTTTGACAACCTGTTTGCCCTTTATCGCCATATTCTGACCGGTCTGCTGTGCATTGCGCTGGCGGTGATTGCCTGTGGCGCCGTCATTCGGCTTGGCTGGCGTAAGGGCTTAATTAGCCTGGTCCCCTCAGTGCTGTCTTTAGGTTGCAGTCTGGCGGTGCTGGCCCTGAGCGGTCATGCGCTCAACCTGTTCTCGCTGCTGGCACTGGTGCTGGTACTGGGAATTGGCATTAACTACACGCTGTTTTTCAGTAATCCACGCGGTACGCCACTGACATCGCTGCTGGCTATCACGCTGGCAATGATGACCACGCTCCTGACGCTCGGCATGCTGGTCTTTAGCGCCACTCAGGCAATCAGCAGTTTTGGCATTGTGCTAGTGAGCGGTATTTTCACCGCCTTCCTGCTGTCACCGCTGGCGATGCCAGGAAAAAAAGAGAAAAAAAGAAGATGATTAAACAGACATTCTGGCGCACCGCTGCGCTCGTCGCCACGTTGCTGCTGGCCGGTTGCAGCCACTCGCAGCCGGAACAGAAAGGCCGCCCGCAAGCCTGGTTAGAGCCGGGGACTCGTGTAACGCTACCTACCCCAGGGATTTCTCCCGCGGTGAATTCACAACAGCTACTAACCGGAAGTTTCAACGGCAAAACTCAGTCACTGTTGGTCATGCTCAATGCTGATGACAAGAAAATCACACTTGCCGGGCTGTCATCAGTCGGCATTCGCCTGTTCCTCGTGACTTACGATGAAAAAGGACTGCACACCGAGCAATCGATCATCGTTCCACAATTGCCGCCAGCCAGCCAGGTGCTGGCTGACGTGATGCTCAGTCATTGGCCGATTAGCGCCTGGCAACCGCAATTACCCACAGGCTGGACGCTCGTCGATACGGGTGACACGCGTGAGCTGCGCAATGCCCGCGGCAAAGTGGTCACGGAAATCACGTATCTGAATCGAAAAGGAAAACGCGAACCGATCAGCATTGAACAGCACGTTTTTAAATACCACATCACCATTCAATACCTGGGTGACTGAGATGATCTACATTTCTGCCGTTGGCATGATTAATGCGTTGGGCAATAACACTGATGAAATCGCAGCCAATCTCACTCGTGGCATAGCGCCGGGAATGCGCCCGCGCACGGGCTGGCTGCAAGGACACCCATCCGCCGTGTTAGCAGGCGTTGACGGTGAGCTGCCCGCTATTCCTCAGCACTTTAGCGCTCATCGTTCGCGCAACAACCAGCTATTGCTGGCAGCCCTGATGCAAATCCAGCCGCAGGTGGACGACGCTATCGCCCGATTTGGTCGCGATCGTATTGCTGTTGTTCTCGGCACCAGCACCTCCGGCCTGGATGAGGGTGACGTTCACGTAGATTTGATGCTCAACGGCAAAGAGAGCACTGACTGGCGCTATCCGCAACAGGAACTGGGCGATCCGTCGCGTTTTCTTAGCCACTGGCTGGCGCTGGATGGCCCAGCCTTTACGCTCTCAACCGCCTGCTCGTCCAGTGCAAGAGCTATCATGAGCGGACGTCGTTTGATCGAATCTGGTCTGGTCGATATCGCCATTGTCGGCGGTGCGGATACGCTAAGCCGAATGCCAATCAACGGATTCCACAGTCTGGAATCACTCTCCCCAACGCTGTGTCAGCCGTTTGGCCGCAACCGTTGTGGGATCACCATTGGCGAAGGCGCCGCATTGATGGTATTAACCCGCGAGCCACAGCCTATCGCGCTCCTTGGCGTCGGCGAATCCAGCGACGCGTACCATATTTCGGCTCCCCATCCACAGGGGGAAGGTGCCATTCGCGCCATCGGCCAGGCGCTTAACGACGCAGGAATGACGCCGGAACATGTGGGCTATATCAATCTGCACGGTACCGCCACACCGTTAAACGATCAGATTGAGTCCAACGTCGTGAGCGCGCTATTTGGCGAAACGGTCCCGTGCAGTTCAACCAAACACCTGACCGGGCACACGCTGGGCGCTGCGGGGATCACCGAAGCAGCGATCAGTATGCTGATTCTGCAACGCGAACTGCCGCTGCCACCGCAGGATTTTAGCCAGTCGCCACGCGATGAAACATTGCCACCCTGCGGCATCATTGAACAGCCGCAGCCGCTGACTCGCCCGGTTATCTTGTCTAATTCGTTTGCCTTCGGTGGCAATAATGCCAGCATCCTGCTCGGGAGAACCTCATGAGCCACTTTTTACCACCGGGTGATTATTTACCGCATGATGCGCCGATGCTGCTTCTTGAAGAGGTCGTCAGTGTGGCGGACGAAACCGCCACCTGCCACGTGATGGTATCAGCAAACAGCGTACTGGCCCCTTTTCTCGACCTTGATGGCAATCTGCCTGGCTGGTTCGCACTGGAACTGATGGCGCAGACCATTGGCGTCTGGTCTGGCTGGCACCGCCAGCAACAAGGTCAGGCGAGTATTACGTTAGGTATGGTACTGGGCGCACGTGAGTTAGTCTGTGCTACAGGTGTTCTGCCTGCCGGGAAGACGCTGAGCATCCATGTCAAATTGCTGATGCAGGATGCACGATTCGGTAGCTTTGAATGTGCCATCCAGGCAGAAAACGAGACGCTGGCAACCGGTCGAGTCAACACCTTCCAGCCGACATCAGAAGAAATTAACACGCTATTTCAACAAGGAGCGTCCACATGAGCCGTTCAGTTTTAGTTACGGGTGCCAGCAAAGGTATCGGTCGCGCCATCGCCAGACAACTGGCCGCGGACGGTTTTGTGGTCGGCGTACACTATCATCGCGATGTGCAAGGAGCACAAGAAACGCTGGATGCTATCCTCACCGCTGGCGGCGCAGGGCGCCTGTTGACATTTGACGTTGCCAATCGTGAGCAGTGCCGTGAAATACTGTCGCAAGATATTGAGGCAAACGGCGCATGGTACGGTATTGTCAGCAACGCTGGAGTCACTCGGGATGCCGCTTTCCCTGCGCTCAGTGATAACGACTGGGATTCGGTGATCCATACCAACCTCGACAGCTTTTACAACGTCATTCATCCGTGCATTATGCCGATGATCAGCGCACGCCAGGGGGGCCGTATCATCACATTGTCTTCGGTTTCGGGCGTGATGGGCAACCGCGGTCAGGTCAATTACAGTGCGGCAAAAGCCGGAATTATTGGTGCCACCAAAGCGCTGGCTATCGAACTGGCAAAACGCAAAATTACCGTAAACTGCATTGCACCGGGACTCATTGATACCGGGATGATCGAGATGGAAGAAGCCGCATTGAAAGAGGCGATGTCGATGATTCCCATGAAACGAATAGGTCAGGCTGAAGAAGTGGCCGGGCTTGCCAGTTATTTAATGTCGGATGTGGCGGGCTATGTAACTCGCCAGGTGATTTCCATCAATGGAGGGATGTTATGACACGTCGTGTCGTGATTACAGGCATGGGCGGCGTCACCGCCTTTGGGGAAAACTGGCAGGCTGTCTCCGCCAGGTTATTGGCATATGAAAATGCGGTACGCAAAATGCCGGAGTGGCAGGTTTATGACGGACTGCACACACTGCTGGGAGCGCCGATCGACGACTTCACTCTGCCGGAACACTATACCCGCAAGCGAATTCGCGCCATGGGGCGCGTATCGCTGATGTCCACCCGCGCAACAGAGCTGGCGCTTGAGCAGGCCGGGCTGATTGGCGATCGGGTACTGACTAACGGTGAAACCGGGATCGCTTATGGTTCATCAACCGGTAGTACCGGTCCAGTGAGCGAGTTCGCGACCATGCTGACCGAGAAACACACCAATAACATCACCGGCACGACCTACGTGCAAATGATGCCGCATACCACTGCCGTTAACACCGGATTGTTTTTCGGTCTGCGTGGGCGAGTCATCCCGACATCCAGCGCCTGCACATCCGGTAGCCAGGCAATTGGTTACGCATGGGAAGCCATTCGACACGGCTATCAAACGGTGATGGTCGCCGGCGGCGCAGAAGAACTGTGTCCTTCCGAAGCCGCCGTGTTTGATACGTTATTCGCAACCAGCCAGCGCAACGACGAGCCGAAAACCACCCCATCCCCGTTCGATGAAAAACGCGATGGTCTGGTCATCGGAGAAGGTGCAGGTACGCTAGTGCTGGAAGAGCTGGAACACGCTAAAGCACGCGGAGCAACGATTTATGGTGAAATCGTTGGCTTTGCCACTAACTGCGATGCAGCCCATATCACCCAGCCGCAGCGCGAAACAATGCAGATTTGCATGGAAAAATCACTGAATATGGCAGGTATTAGTGCCCGGGATATCGGCTATATTTCAGCGCACGGAACCGCAACCGATCGTGGTGATGTTGCAGAAAGTCAGGCAACCTCTGCAATTTATGGTGATAATGTTCCGCTATCCTCGCTTAAAAGCTATTTTGGACATACCCTTGGCGCTTGTGGCGCACTAGAGGCCTGGATGAGTCTGCAAATGATGCGTGAAGGCTGGTTTGCGCCTACGCTAAATTTGAGTCAGCCAGATGCCAATTGTGGCGCGCTGGATTACATTATGGGTGAAGCCCGCAAGATTGATTGCGAGTTTTTGCAGAGCAACAACTTTGCGTTTGGCGGCATAAATACTTCTATCATCATTAAACGTTGGCCGTGATATGTACCGGATCGTTCTTGGGAAAGTTTCTGTTTTAAGCGCTGGTGCACTGCCTGCCGCACTGAGTGAGCAAGCGCCGCAAGGTGCTCGCCGTGCGCGCTGGCTGGCCGGTCGCGTGCTGCTTTCCCATGCCCTTTCGCCATTACCAGACATCGTCTATGGCGAGCAAGGAAAACCGGCCTTTTCTGCTGACACGCCGCTGTGGTTCAATCTCAGCCACAGCGGTGATGATATCGCCCTGCTGCTCAGCGACGAAGGGGAAGTCGGCTGCGATATAGAAGTCGTTCGCCCGCGCGATAACTGGCAAACGCTGGCAAATACGGTATTCAGTCTTGGTGAACATGCCGAAGTCGAGGCCGAACGCCCGGAGCAACAGCTGGCGGCGTTCTGGCGCATCTGGACGCGTAAAGAAGCTATCGTGAAACAGCGCGGCGGTAGCGCCTGGCAAATCGTCAGCGTCGACAGTACCGCGTTAACTTCCTCACTCTCCGTCAGCCAGTGCCAGCTTGATACCCTGAGCCTGGCGGTGTGCACCCCCACGCCGTTTACCCTGACCGCAGACGCCGTGCAGCGACTGGAAGCCTTAGCGTAAATTTTCCGGGAAGTTTTTCGGCAGCTCGCTCGCCGCACAGGCAATAACGTCATCATTGTTCGCGCCGCAGTCACGTACGAAAGTGATGGTCGCGAACTCATCAATCACCTCGGTGGGATACGCCGGGCCGGCATCGCGGTACGACATCATCAGCGGAATATGGTCATTCTGGAAGCAGACCGTTTTTTCCGGATTATTTATCACCCAGCGAGGGAAAAAGATGGTGCCGTGAAAGAGTTTGTCACCCAGGTTTACGATCAGACTGACGTCGGTCCCGGTCGGTTCGGTCCACGAAATTTTATAAACGCTCTCCCCCACCCGCACAATATAGGCCCGCTGATCTTTCACCCAACGATTCCCCACAATACCGCTGTGAATGCGGTAATCCAGCGTAGTGTCGTTTTTCACGTAGATCTCGTAATTCCAGCCATTATCGTAGGTATAGACCAGATGTTTGCCGACAAATCCGCTTAAATCATGTTTATCAAACGCGCTCATATTCATTCTCCTCTTACTTGATGCGAGGATCTTAACGCTTCAAAAATTGGATGAATAACGCTATGTTTGCATCAAATTCATTCAATTATTAGATGAGTTATGCACAAAACAACCCTCGAGCAGTGGGCCCTATTGGAGAAAGTGGTGGAGCTGGGCAGCTTCGCTAAAGCGGCGGAAGAGACCAACCGTAGCCAGTCTTCGGTAAGCTACAATCTGGCACTGTTACAGGAGCGACTTGGCGTAACGCTGCTGACCCCGGAAGGGCGCAGGGCTGTCCTGACACCGGCCGGAGAGCTATTGCTCAATCAGGTCAAACCGCTACTGAAGGCCTTTTTATGGGTGGAAACCCGGGCCGCAACGTTACAAAACGGTACGCGAACGCGGCTGGATTTGATGGTAGATAGCATCTTCCCACGCAAACGCCTGTTTGCCATTCTCAAACAGTTTCAGCAGGCCTGGCCGCAAACGCAGGTGCGTCTGACCGAAGTCCTGGAGAATGGTGATGCTCGACTGGCAGCACATGCCGATGCGGACGTAATGGTCCTGACCCGGCGTCAGGATGTCACCGGACGCGGTGAATGGCTGATGAATATTGACTTCGTGGCCGTGGCCCACCGCGATCACCCACTCTGCATGCTGGATGCGCCGCTGAATGAAGACGCATTACGCGCCTGGCCCCTAATTCGCATTGCCGATCGCGATAACCCACAACAACCGGCGCGTAATGCCTGGACCTTCTCGACCATTGATGCCGCGATTGATGCGGTGATGTATCAGGTCGGTTACGGCTGGCTGCCTGAGGAACGTATTCAGACGCAGCTTGATCAGGGGCTTTTACGCCCACTGCCGTTAAGCCATGGTGCTCGCCGCGCCACGCCTTTGCATCTGATCGTTAAAGATACGCTCGCTCCGCTGGATGAACAGGTCAGTACCCTGCTGCTTTTATTACGAGAGCATTAACCTTTTCCCCGGATGCCGGACGTGTGTTACAAAATACGCTATTCCCCTTACTCCCTGTGCGCCAACGCGCCACATGAAAGGTTAACTGCAGATGCAACGAGTCACCATTACCCTCGATGACGATTTACTGGAAACGCTCGACGGCCTGAGTCAGCGCCGTGGCTACAACAACCGTTCCGAAGCGATCCGCGATATTCTGCGTGGCGCACTGGCGCAGGAAACTACGCTTGAACACGGCACTCAGGGCTTCGCGGTGCTCTCGTATGTTTATGAGCATGAAAAGCGTGATCTGGCCAGCCGTATTGTTTCTACCCAACACCACCACCACGATTTATCGGTCGCCACGCTGCACGTGCACATCAACCATGACGACTGCCTGGAAATCGCCGTGCTAAAAGGCGACATGGGCGATGTACAGCATTTTGCCGATGACGTGATTTCCCAGCGCGGCGTGCGCCACGGCCATCTACAGTGCCTGCCGAAAGAAGAGTAATTGCCTGTTTCGTTGCGGGATGCCGGATGGCGGCTACGCCTTATCCGGCCTACGTCCGTTACCGTTTGTAGGCCAGGCAAGCGAAGCGCCCCCGGCAATAATGATTACGCCATCGTGCCAATCGTCTTTCTGAAGCGCAGCAGTGCTATCAGGAAGAACGCGCTACCAATCGCCAGCAGCGTCAGAAACTGCGGCCAGACAATGCTAAACCCGGCTCCGCGATAAAGTATCGCCTGCGCGAGACTGACGAAATGGGTAGTCGGCATGGTCAGCATAATGTCCTGCACCGCCTGCGGCATGCTTTCACGCGGTGTGGAGCCACCTGAAAGCATCTGTAACGGCAGCAGCACCAGAATCATCAGCAGCCCCAGCTGCGGCATAGAGCGCGCCAGCGTGCCCATAAAAATGCCGATCGAGGTGGTGGCGAACAGGCTCAGCGCCACGCCCAGCATAAACAACGGTATCGAACCTTCAATCGGTACGCCGAGCACGCCTTTTACCATCAGCATCAGCGACAGACCGGAAACCACCAGCACCACCAGCCCCATCGACCAGATTTTTGCCATCATGATCTCAAACGGCGTCACCGGCATCACCAGCAGATGTTCAATGGTCCCGTGCTCGCGTTCGCGGATCAACGCCGAACCGGTCAGTACAATCGCCAGCATAGTGATGTTATTGATGATCGCCATCACCGCGCCAAAGCGAGCGGGTTCCAGATTAGGGTTAAAGCGCATGCGCATTTCCAGCGCCACCGGCGGCTCATTGTTATCGCGGTAACGCGCCACAAAGCTGTTCACCTCGCCGCTGATGATATTCTGGATATAGCTGTTGCCGGTAAACGCCTGGCTCATGCGCGTGGCATCGACGTTAACCTGTATATCCGGTTGTCGCCCGGCCAGCACATCACGCTGAAAATCAGGCGGAATGTTTACGGCGAATGTATAGCGCCCGGCATCCAACCCGGCATCCATTTCATCGGCAGTGATCATCTCCGGCGGTAAAAACCACGGGCGATAAAAGCTGTTCACAATCCGATTCGACAACTGCGACTGGTCCATATCGGCAATAGCAATCGGTGCCAGATGCAGCGAACCCGGCAGGACGGTCGCGGAAGAATAAACCGAAATCGTGAAGGCGAAGACGATCAGCGTCAGCATCGCTTTGTCACCCAGCAGGCTGCGCAACTCTTTGATGCCGAGGTTATAAATATTGCGTAATCGGCGCATCACCCCTCCTGTTTTTTCAGCAGTAATACGCTCAGACCAATCACCACCGGAATGGCTACCGCCAGCGGAATAAACAGCTGCCAGAGATCGGTCAGATCCAACGCTTTAGAGAACGTTCCACGCGCGATGGTCAGAAAATGGCTGGTCGGATAAATTTCACCAATCCACCGACCCGGCCCTTCCAGCGAGGCAACTGGATCGATCATTCCGGAAAACTGCGTCGCCGGGATCAGCGTAATAATCGCCGTACCAAAAATGGCCGCGATCTGGCTTTTCATAAACGTGGAGATTAACAGCCCCAGCCCGGTGGCAATGGTGACGTACAGCAGCGCAGCCAGCGTCAGGGTCACAAAGCTCCCCTTATGCGGAACGCCGAATACAAACGCCGACAGCGCGCACAACAGCAGGAAGTTCAGCATGCCCAGCACGATGTACGGCAACTGTTTGCCGAGTAAAAACTCGCTGCGGGTCGTGGGCGTAACGTACAGATTGATAATCGACCCCAGCTCTTTCTCACGCACCACGCTGAGGGCGCTGAGCATGGAAGGGATCATCATCAACAGCAGTGGGATCACCGCCGGAACAATTGCCGGCAGACTCTTCACATCCGGGTTGTAACGATAGCGAGTTTCAATGGTCATCAGCCCGTTTTGCCCGCTGGCATTTGGCTGGCGCGCCATCACATCCTGCAGCCAGGTCTGGTGCATCGCCTGCACGTACCCCCTGACCGTTTCAGCGCGGCTTGGCATTGCGCCATCGACCCAGACGCCAATCTTCACCGGCGTTCCACGCGCGATGTCGCGGCCAAAATTTGGCGGAATTTCAATTGCTACCGCAACTTCGCCTGAACGCATCCGTTTGTCCAGCTCGTCATAACTGGTGAGCGGCGGTTGTTCGATAAAATAGCGCGATCCCGCCAGATTCAGCGTCCACGCCTGGCTGCTGACGGTCTGGTCGCGATCGAGCACCGAAAAACGCAGGTTTTCCACATCCATGCTGATGCCGTAGCCCATGATAAGCATCAGGATCACTGTGCCCATCAGCGCCAGCGTTGAACGTACCGGGTCACGTCGCAGCTCCAGCGCTTCACGACGGCTGTAGCTGAACAAGCGCCGCAGGCTAAAGCCTTGCCGCGGCGGCTTACTGTTTTCATGCACTGTCTGGACATTGGCTGACGCTAACTGAGCTTCCGGCGCCGGGCCTGCCGCTTCCTGCAACCAGGAGATAAACGCCTCTTCCAGACTGGCAGCTCCACGCTGTTTCACCAGTTCCTGCGGCGTACCGCTGGCCAGTACTTTTCCGGCGTGCATCAGCGACATGCGGTCGCAGCGCTCCGCTTCGTTCATAAAGTGGGTGGAGATAAAAATGGTCACTTTGTCCTGGCGCGACAGGTCGACCATCAGTTGCCAGAACATATCCCTCGCAACCGGATCGACCCCGGAGGTCGGTTCATCAAGAATGAGCATCTCCGGGCGATGGATCACCGCCACCGCCAGCGACAGGCGTTGACGGATCCCCAACGGCAGCGCACCGGGCAGCGCATCTTCGACATCGGTCAGCGAAAAGCGCTCGCTCATCTCCTGCACCCGCCCAGGGATTTCTGCTTCGGGGATATGGAACAGCCGCGCATGTAGTTCGAGGTTTTGCCGGACGGTCAGCTCGTTGTAGAGCGAAAATGCCTGCGACATATAGCCTACCCGGCGGCGGGTATCGATATTTTTCGGGTCAACCGCTTGCCCAAACAGCCACGCCTCGCCTTCGCTTGCGGGCAGCAGTCCGGTGAGCATTTTCATAGTGGTGGATTTACCGCAGCCGTTGGAGCCGAGAAAACCGAAGATTTCCCCGCGCGGAATGCGGAAGTTAACGTGGTCCACCGCCACAAATTTACCGAAGCGCATGGTCAGGTTTTTCGCCTCGATGGCAATCTCTTCCTGCTCAGCGTGATACGGCGGGATCACTACCGGTTTATGCGCCTGGCGCTGGGCTTCAGGTAACAGCGCGATAAACGCCTGCTCCAGCGTGTTGCTGTTGGTTTGCTCACGTAGCTGCTGCGCGCTCCCGGTAGCTAACACCTCCCCGGCGTTCATCGCCACCAGCCAGTCAAAGCGCTCGGCTTCTTCCATATAAGCGGTCGCAACCAGCACGCTCATGTTGGTCTGCCGCTGGCGAATGCTGTTAATCAGATCCCAGAACTGGGCGCGGGACAGCGGGTCGACCCCGGTGGTGGGTTCATCGAGAATTAACAGTTCCGGGTCGTGGATTAACGCGCAGCACAGCCCCAGCTTTTGCTTCATCCCGCCCGAGAGTTTCCCGGCAGGACGGTCGCGAAACGGTGCCAGTCCGGTGCTATTCAGCAGCTCGGTAATCCGCGCCTCACGCTCCGCTTTGTCATGCCCAAACAGGCGGGCAAAGAAATCGACGTTCTCATATACCGACAGCGTGTGATACAGGTTTTTCCCCAGCCCCTGCGGCATCCAGGCAATGCGCGGGCAGACATCCCGGCGATGTTTTGGGTCGCGCATATCGCCACCCAACACCATCACGTTGCCGTGTTCAATGACCCGCGCGCCGGAGATGAGCGACAGCAGGCTCGATTTTCCGACGCCATCCGGACCAATCAACCCCACCATACAGCGGGCAGGGATATCCAGCGTGATATTGTTCAGCGCTACCGTTTTCCCGTAATGCTGACTCACGCCGTCAAGGTGCGCCACGGGAGGAACGGGAACCAGCGCCAGATGCGTCATTGCGGCAACCTCACCACCAGGTCGTCAGGCCAGGCGCGACTTTCATCAACACGCACCCACGCCATGCCCGGCAGACCGGTTTTCACGTACTCCAGATGCTGCTGCAACAGCTCTGGCGGGATACGCGCTTTGACACGAAACATCAGTTTCAGCCGTTCATCGCTGGTTTCGACCGTTTTCGGCGTGAACTGCGCGACGCTAGCCACAAAGCTGATGGTCGCCGGAATACGCAGATCCGGCGCAGCATCCAGCACCAGCCGCGCTTCTCCGCCAATCTTCAGTAAACCAGCCTGTTCGGTTGGCAAGAAGAACGTCATGTAGACATCGCTGAGATCGACCATATTCAGCACGCGACCGCCCGCGGAAAGCACCTCGCCAGGTTCAGCTACGCGGTACTGTACGCGACCATCCCGCGGGGCTTTCAGCTCGCTGTCATCAATATCAGCCGCAATACGACGTTCGGTAGCCTGCGCGGCTTCTACGCGGGTTTGCGCCTGAATGATACTGGTGCGGGCGGCTTCAATTGCGGCTTTTGCCGCAGAGACCTGCGCCTTTGCGGATTCCAGTGCAGCGCGTGCGCTTTCTGCCGCAGCCCTGTCGTCATCCAGCTGTTGCTCAGACACAGCCCCACGCTGAGATAGCGAACGGGAGCGGACGTGGCGTTTAGAGACCGACTGCAGTTCCGCCTCACGCTGTTTTACCACCGACTGCGCGGCGCGCATTTCACTTTGCCGCTGCTCTAACAGCGCCCGCGCCGCCGCCACCGCACTTTCGGCCTCTTTGATTTGGGCTACCGCTTCCAGCCGCTGCTCCTGCAGCACGCGGGTATCCATTTTCGCCAGCACTTCGCCCTGACGAACAAACTGCCCTTCCGACACGAGGATCGTGTCAATTCGCCCGGCAATCTTGGTGGCAATATCCACTTCGGTAGCTTCAATTCTGCCATTGCTGGCTGCAAACCCCTCCGGTATTCCCGCAGGGCGCAGCATCCACCATGCTATCGCGGCCACCACGACCAGGATGCCCGCCACCCACCACATCATATGACGTTTAAACTTATCCATATTCGACCCGCCGTAATCCCTGTTATCAAACGATGCGTGTCACAAAGCCCACTGAACAGCTATTCAGCGGGAGATTCCATCCGGGATGAGAAGGAATGAAAAACAATGGCCAGAGAGCAGACAGGCATGTAAGCAACCTGCGCCGCGAAGGAAGTGAATGATGAAAATGCTGTGAAATCGGGTAGTAATGTTGTCATCATCAGCGTTCCTGGCCGGAAATGAAACACGCATACTCATTACTGCTGTCTATTGAATACTAACACCTGGATTCAATATGTCTATTCGGTTGTAGCAGGTATGTTGCAGGCAAAAAACCGTGCCCGGCAATCCATTTACCGGGCAAATTTCACAAGTGAGCTTTATGTAAAACGCAGCGGGTCCACGCTCAACGTATCGTCTTCGCTTATTCAGATACCAAATCCTGCGCACATGCCCAGGCGCTCGACCATGCCCACTGGAAGTTATAGCCTCCCAACCAGCCGGTGACGTCCATCACTTCGCCGATAAAGTAGAGCCCTGGCACTTTGCGGGCTTCCATCGTGCGCGATGACAGCTCGTTGGTATCGACGCCGCCCAACGTGACTTCAGCGGTACGATACCCTTCCGTACCGTTCGGCTGCACCCGCCACTCGGTCAGCGTTTCAACCAGCGTTTGCTGATCGCGCACGTTAAGCTGCTTCAGAGACACGTCAGGAATTTGCCCTAACTGCTGCAAGCATTCCACCAGACGCTTTGGCAACTGCATTGCTAAGGTGTTCTTTAAGCTCTGGTTAGGGTGTGCGCTACGTTGTTCGTCGAGGAAACTCGTCAGGTCAACATCCGGCAACAAATTAATGCTGACAAATTCGCCTGGCTGCCAAAAACTTGAAATCTGCAAAACAGCTGGCCCCGAAAGTCCTCGGTGTGTAAAGAGCAGATTTTCACGAAATACGGTGCCGTCTTCGGCGGTGATAACGGAGGAGACCGACACGCCAGAGAGCACCTGAAGCTGCTCCAGCAGTGGCTTATGCAACGTAAAGGGCACCAGTCCCGCGCGCGTTGGCAACACCTTCAGACCAAACTGTTCGGCAATTTTATAACCAAACGGCGTTGCCCCCAGACCCGGCATGGAAAGCCCACCGGAAGCGATAACCAGTTTTTTCGTGCCGACCGTCATGCCGTTCAGTTCGAGGGTGAAACCTTCATCATCCTGCACCACGCTCAGGACTTCGCTCCGTAACCGCATAGTTACGTTACCTTTCTCACACTCGTCTACCAGCATATCGACAATTTGCTGAGCGGAATCATCGCAGAACAGCTGACCCAGCGTTTTTTCATGCCAGGCAATACCGTGTTTGCCCACCAGGTCGATAAAATCCCACTGCGTGTAACGCGCCAGTGCCGATTTGCAAAAATGGGGGTTTTGGCTCAAATAGGCGGCCGGTTCGACATAAAGATTGGTAAAGTTGCAGCGTCCCCCGCCAGACATGAGAATCTTGCGTCCTGGCTTTTTACCATTATCAATAAGCAGTACTCGACTACCTGCTTGTCCTGCCTGCGCGGCACAAAACATACCCGCTGCGCCAGCGCCTATAATAACGGTATCAAACCTTTCCACGTTGCGATCCTCTCTAAAAAGCGGGTGTGAATTGTAAAGATTCCTCAGTGGTCGCACCAGCACCAAACTACCGATAAAGGGTATTTAACTGAAATATATAGGATAATTCTTTAGTGGTGTAAAACAAAGCAGGAGACAAATCAAAAAAACTCTATATTTCACTTTGCCCGCGCCGCCAAAGTCACTGATAATGCGCCGCGTTCATGTCCTCAAAATGGCGTAACGTCCTATGCTACATTTGTTTGCTGGCCTGGATTTACATACCGGGCTTTTACTATTGCTTGCTCTGGCTTTTGTGCTGTTCTACGAAGCAATTAACGGCTTCCATGACACAGCCAATGCTGTCGCAACCGTGATCTATACCCGTGCAATGCGTTCGCAATTGGCGGTGGTCATGGCTGCGTTGTTCAACTTCTTTGGTGTTTTGCTGGGTGGTCTCAGCGTGGCGTATGCCATCGTGCATATGCTACCAACGGATCTGCTGCTTAATATGGGATCGTCACATGGCCTTGCCATGGTGTTCTCCATGCTGCTGGCGGCAATTATCTGGAACCTGGGTACCTGGTACTTTGGTTTACCTGCATCCAGCTCCCACACGCTGATTGGCGCCATTATCGGTATTGGTTTAACCAATGCACTGATGACCGGCACCTCGGTGGTGGACGCACTTAACATTCCGAAAGTTATCGGTATTTTTGCTTCGCTTATCATCTCGCCAATTGTCGGTCTGGTGGTTGCAGGCGGTCTTATTTTCATTCTGCGTCGTTACTGGAGCGGTACAAAAAAACGTGCCCGTATCCACCTGACGCCAGCAGAACGTGAAAAGAAAGATGGCAAGAAAAAGCCGCCGTTCTGGACCCGTATCGCACTGATCCTCTCCGCTATCGGCGTAGCGTTCTCTCATGGCGCTAACGACGGGCAGAAAGGCATTGGTCTGGTGATGCTGGTGCTGATTGGCGTAGCGCCTGCAGGCTTCGTGGTGAATATGAATGCTTCCGGTTACGAGATTACCCGTACCCGTGATGCAATCAATAACGTCGAAGTCTTCTTCCAGCAGCGCCCTGACCTGCTTAAACAGGCCACAGGCGTAGACCAGCTGATTCCGTCCCCGACGGACGCGGCACCCGCGACGACGACAGAGTTCCATTGCCACCCGGCGAATACCATCAACGCGCTGGAACGTGCGAAAGGTATGCTGGCGAACCTGGAAACCTACGACAAGTTAAGCGTCGAACAGCGTGGTCAGCTGCGCCGTATTATGCTGTGCATCTCTGATACCACCGATAAAGTGGTTAAGCTGCCTGGCGTAAGCGCTGACGATCAGCGTCTGCTGAAAAAACTGAAAGCCGACATGCTGAGCACCATTGAGTACGCGCCTATCTGGATCATTATGGCCGTCGCACTGGCGCTGGGTATTGGTACGATGATTGGCTGGCGTCGCGTTGCCACCACCATCGGCGAGAAAATCGGTAAGAAAGGCATGACTTATGCCCAGGGGATGTCGGCGCAGATGACCGCCGCAGTCTCTATCGGTCTCGCCAGCTACACCGGTATGCCCGTTTCCACCACCCACGTTCTCTCTTCTTCCGTTGCGGGGACGATGGTTGTTGATGGCGGCGGATTGCAGCGTAAAACGGTAACCAGCATTCTGATGGCCTGGGTCTTCACCCTGCCAGCTGCGATTATTCTTTCCGGGGTGCTGTACTGGCTCTCCCTGAAGCTTATCTAAGCGAATGCACGGTAAAAAAGCGGGTCAGGAAGCTGACCCGCTTTTTTTGTATCTGTTGTTGGCATCAGTGCCAGATAATCAGCGCAACCATGCTGATTAGCACCAGGCCGCATAGCGCGCTGGTGAGAATGAACTGACCGCGAACCCGCTCACAGCGGCGAATAAATTCATCATCATGATGATCGCGGTAACGCTGAGCGTAGATATACCACACCAGACGCATCTGCTTGTTCGGTTGCCCATGCGAGGTAAAAAAGCCCCCTCCATCTACATACTGGTAAAGTAATGGATCGCAACCACGAAGTACCACTAACAGTGCGCGTAGCGAAGAAAAATAGCGCGCCATATTAACAATGCAAACGACACATAAAGCCCAGAATAATGCAATGGTGCTTATCATACCTCCTCCCCGGCGACCCGCCCACGGAACTCCTTTCCGGGACTACCGCTCCCCGATACCCTGCCAAACCATTCAATGAAGAGTGCAGCCGAAACCGTTCGTGTTAGTATCACGCATCCGAACGCCTCTTTAGATAGTGTAGGAGATTAGTTAATTTTTTTGCCATAAGGTTAATCGCTATCAATGCAATTAACTAAAAAATTTGTTTAACTATTTGGCAAGCAAGGCGGATTGACGGATTATCCTGGTCGCTATAATGTAAGGATAGTCCTTATATGGTACGTTTTTTACGACTGGGCTAGCCCCGCGCACAAGGTTCGCAGGACGCGGATGACGCGGCGGCATATAACGCCAGCAGGCTAGTCATCGACAACTTATGGAAGGAGTAACACTATGGCTTATAAACACATTCTTATCGCGGTTGATCTTTCTCCGGAAAGCAAAGTTCTGGTTGAAAAAGCGGTTTCTATGGCGCGACCTTACAATGCTAAAGTCTCCCTTATCCACGTTGACGTAAACTATTCCGACCTGTACACCGGGCTCATCGACGTGAATCTGGGCGACATGCAGAAACGCATTTCTGAAGAAACCCACCACGCGTTAACCGAGCTGTCCACCAATGCAGGCTACCCTATCACCGAAACCCTGAGCGGTAGCGGCGACCTGGGTCAGGTTCTGGTTGATGCCATCAAAAAATACGACATGGATCTGGTCGTCTGTGGTCACCACCAGGATTTCTGGAGCAAACTGATGTCCTCCGCGCGCCAACTGATCAACACCGTCCACGTCGACATGTTGATTGTTCCGCTGCGTGACGACGAAGAAGCATAAAATGCTTGCCGCCGGAAGTTAACCCGGCCCACTGCAAGTCGTTAAGCCTGTAAACGCCCGCCTTCGCGGGCGTTTTTGTTTTTATCATTCGGTCACAATTAGTACATCAATCCAACAAACAAATCATAATTAGTGTGATCAACTAATTGGATCGAAAACTATCTCTATAATACTCTACCCTTGCGGCCAATAACCGCAGTCTATAACAAAATAAGACTTTTTCGGCGCGTTTAAGCATACGCGTTCATACTTTTCGGGATGGCTTTGAAAGGCGATGGAATATGAATAAAACTGCACCTACGGGCTTGCTGCAGCAACCTCGTCCGTTCTTCATGATCTTCTTTGTGGAATTATGGGAACGATTTGGCTATTACGGCGTACAGGGCATCCTGGCGGTATTTTTTGTTAAGCAGCTCGGATTTTCACAAGAACAGGCATTTGTCACCTTTGGTGCCTTTGCCGCACTGGTTTACGGCCTGATCTCGATCGGCGGCTACGTCGGCGACCACCTGTTAGGCACCAAACGCACGCTGGTACTCGGTGCCATTGTGCTGGCAATCGGCTACTTCATGACCGGGATGTCGCTGCTTAAGCCGGATCTAATCTTTATTGCTTTGGGTACCATTGCCGTTGGTAACGGGCTATTTAAAGCCAACCCGGCAAGCCTGCTGTCAAAATGCTATCCCCCTAAAGACGCCCGTCTGGACGGTGCTTTCACCCTGTTTTATATGTCGATTAACATCGGTTCGCTGCTGTCACTGTCGCTGGCGCCGGTGATTGCCGATAAGTTTGGCTATGCTGTGACTTACAACCTGTGCGGAGCCGGACTAATCGTCGCGCTGCTGGTCTACTTTGCCTGCCGCGGAATGGTGAAAAATATCGGCTCTGAGCCAGACCATAAGCCACTGAATTTCCGTAACCTGCTGTACGTGCTGGCCGGTACGGTAGTGATGGTATTTATCTGCGCCTGGCTGATGCACAACGTGCAGATTGCCAACCTGGTGCTGATCGTCCTGTCGATTGCCGTGACCATCATCTTCTTCCGTCAGGCATTCAAACTGGATAAAACCGGGCGCAACAAGATGTTCGTGGCCTTTATCCTGATGCTGGAAGCGGTGGTGTTCTACGTGCTGTACGCGCAGATGCCGACATCGCTAAACTTCTTTGCGATCAATAACGTACACCATGAAATTCTTGGTTTCGCCATCAACCCGGTGAGCTTCCAGGCGCTGAACCCGTTCTGGGTGGTACTGGCGAGTCCGGTACTGGCCGCAATCTATACCCGTCTGGGCAACAAAGGCAAAGATCTGACCATGCCGATGAAATTTACGCTCGGTATGTTCCTGTGCTCATTGGGCTTCCTGACGGCCGCCGCTGCCGGGATGTGGTTTGCCGATGCACAAGGGCTGACGTCGCCGTGGTTTATCGTGCTGGTGTATCTGTTCCAGAGCCTGGGTGAACTGCTGATTAGCGCCCTGGGACTGGCTATGGTCGCCGCTCTCGTGCCACAACACCTGATGGGCTTCATTCTTGGGATGTGGTTCCTGACACAAGCCGCAGCCTTCCTGATGGGGGGTTATGTCGCTACGTTCACCGCCGTACCAGAGAACATCACCGACCCGCTGCAAACGCTGCCTATCTATACCAACGTCTTCAGTAAGATTGGCCTTGTCACCCTGGCCGTAACGGTCGTGATGGCGATTATGGTGCCATGGCTGAACCGCATGATTAATACGCCGAGCACCGAGCAATAACCTTCAGTGCCTGATGGCGGCTATTGCCCCTATCCGGCCTACATTCAACATGCCCGTTCGCCTTGCGCTATCGGGCATTTTCACTCACTACCCTTTACGCGCGTCTATCCACTCCTGCACTTCCACTACAAAGGTATCCGGTGCTTTACGGTACATTTTGCGCGCCAAGTCCAGAATCGTATGCTGGCCGAGCGCTTCTTCCATTCGCTGCTGGGCCATATCCATTACCGAACGCACGCCACAAATGCCTTCACAGGCCCACTCCGGTGGATGCTCCTCAAATACCGCCAGCCGCTGGCGAATTTCACGACACTCAAAGATGCGCTTATCGCCATCAATAGCATTCACCACATCCAGCACCGTGATGTGTTCAGCGGGTTTAGCTAACTGGAAACCGCCACCTTTGCCTTCAATGCTGCGCACCAGACCCGCTTTGGAAAGACGGGTGAAAATTTTTGCCAGATAGTCATACGGTACGCTTTGCAGTTCGGCTATTTCCCGCACGCTCATATCCCGCGCGTCGCCCTTACTGTCGACCATACACATCAGGCTATGAATGCCGTACTCAACTCCCGAACTGTAGAATGCCATTCTCTTATCTCAGCCAAAATGAATCTGAGTTTATTGTAGCTTTTTCATCTCATTCATTCCAGACAGCAAAGTAACCCCTTTTCACAACAGAACTTTAAATACATATTTATCAAACAGATAATCAAGAAACACCACCCTTTAAGGCAAAAAGGAGCTCGATCGCATTGCAATTCATAACTACGACAAATAAAATCCGAGTAAATAATTCGTAGTCACCAGTGAGAAAACCCCAATGCGTAAACAAATTCTGATCGTGGGCGCCGGCTTTGCCGGTATGTGGGCAGCATTAAGCGCCGCACGACTGGCGGATAAACATCAGCAGGCAATTGATATTACAGTAATTGCGCCACAGCCGGAGCTGCGTGTCCGCCCACGCTTTTATGAAAGCGCCGTTCATACGCTGGTCGCACCACTGCAACCGCTATTTGACGTTACCGGCGTCAACTTCCTGCAAGGTCACGTCGAGCAAATCCTCCCGGACTCTAAAGAGGTGAGCTGGAAAGATGCCAACGGTGACACTCATCTGCATCGCTATGACCGCCTGGTGCTCGCCAGCGGAAGTCACGTTAACCGCGATACCGTCGCCGGTGCCGCCGAGCACGCGTTTGACCTCGACCAACTCGAGAGCGCCGCCGTACTGGAGCAGCACATTAACAATCTGGCATTACAACCGGAAAGTGAGGCTCGCAATACCGTGGTGGTCTGTGGTGGTGGTTTCACCGGGATAGAGATGGCGCTGGAATTACCGGGTCGTTTGCGCGAAATATTGGGCGCTGATGCTAAGACCAGAGTTGTCGTAGTTGAACGCGGTGCTCAGCCAGGCGGACGCTGGAGCCAGGAATTACGTGACGTGATTATCGAAGCCTCTGCAGAACTGGGTGTCGAGTGGCTGGTCAATGCGGAAGTAGAGTGCGTGGATGCCTCCGGCGTCACGCTGAAAGATGGGCAGGTGATTGCCTCTCAGACGGTTATCTGGACCGTCGGCGTGCAGGCTAATAACCTGACAGCACAGATTAATGCCCCGCGCGATCGCCAGGGCCGTCTGCATGTGAATGCTAATCTGCAGGTTGTGGGTCACGATGATATCTACGCCACTGGCGATGTGGCCTATGCCGCCACCGACGACAAAGGCAACCATGCGTTAATGACCTGTCAGCACGCTATTTTGTTGGGTAAATTTGCCGGTAATAACGCTGCGGCAGATCTGTTGGACGTAGCGCCATTGCCATATCGTCAGGAAAACTACGTCACCTGCCTGGATCTTGGTGCCTGGGGTGCGGTGTATAGCGAAGGATGGGATCAGCAGGTGAAACTGACGCGCGCAGAAGCGAAGAAGCTGAAGGTGTCGATTGTCAGCGAGCTGATTTACCCACCGAAAGCAGACCGAGCAGTAGCATTTGAGATTGCCGACCCGCTGGCACCGTTTGTTTAATAGGTTATGCCGGATGCGGCTAACGCCTTATCCGGCCTACAAAGACACGCTGCCGTAGGCCTGATAAGCGCAGCACATCAGGCAGCACAGCGCACCAAGCCGGATGCGGCTAACGCCTTATCCGGCCTACAAAGACACGCTGCCGTAGGCCTGATAAGCGTAGCGCATCAGGCAGTTCAGCGCACCAAGCCGGATGCGGCTAACGCCTTATCCGGCCTACAAAGACACGCTGCCGTAGGCCTGATAAGCGCAGCACATCAGGCAGCACAGCGCACAGATCTACAAACTATGCTGTCCCAGCGTAGATATCAAACCGATGCCCTTTCGTCACAACCGCGTTCGGCGTGGCGACATCCGCCAGCGGCGGCGCGTAGTCTGGGCGCTTCACCACCACACGTTTGGTGGCCAACTGACGCGCAGGCTCCAGCAGCCCATCCGCATCTAAATCCGGCCCCACCAATGACTGAAACACCCGCATTTCTTTTTTCACCAGCGCGCTTTTCTGCTTATGTGGAAACATCGGATCGAGGTACA
This sequence comes from Citrobacter sp. Cpo069, assembly GCF_030332785.1. Lineage (NCBI taxonomy): Bacteria > Pseudomonadati > Pseudomonadota > Gammaproteobacteria > Enterobacterales > Enterobacteriaceae > Citrobacter > Citrobacter sp. Cpo069. Next base: position 283,589 of record NZ_JAOWHD010000046.1, on the reverse strand, counting down.
CCACCTGCGGGCGCGGCGTGATATCGGTTAACGCCGTCAGACTCGACGCATGGATCAGCTGTAAACGTTCCTGCAGCCACGAACCGATTTCCGGGTCGGCATAGCCGCGCGCCAGGCCATCATCAAGCAGCGCCGCCACTACCGGATTACGTTCCAGCATTCGTACGCGGCAGCCTACCGAGGCCAGTACAAACGCATCGCGCCCCAGCCCTGCGGTTGCATCGACCACATCCGGCAGGTAATCGCCTTTAATGCCAACCGCCTTCGCCACCGCTTCACCGCGTCCACCGCCAAATTTGCGCCGATGGGCCATCGCACCGCCCACGAAATCCACGAAGATACCGCCGAGTTTGGGTTCATCACGTTTGCGCAGTTCCAGATGTTCCGGCGTCATCACCAGCGCCATCAGGTTATCTTCATCGTGTTCCAGTCCCCAGCGGGCGGCAAGAACAGATAAGGCGCCGTCTCCGGCGCCTGTTTCATCTACTAAGCAGATTTTCACGTGAATAATCAGCCTTTGATCCCGTAATGCTCCAGCATTGCATCCAGCTGTGGCTCGCGGCCACGGAAGCGCTTGAACAGTTCCATCGGCTCTTCAGAACCGCCACGGGTGAGGATGTTATCGAGGAACGATTGTCCGGTCTGACGGTTGAAAATCCCTTCATCTTCGAAGCGAGAGAAGGCATCTGCCGCCAGTACGTCTGCCCACAGATAGCTGTAGTAACCCGCTGCGTAGCCACCAGCAAAAATGTGGCTGAAGGCATGCGGGAAGCGGCCCCACGTTGGGCCCGGCACCACGGCGACCTGTTTTTTAATTTCCGCCAGCGTCTCGAGGATTTTAGCCCCTTGCTGCGGGTTAAACTCCGCGTGCAGACGGAAATCAAACAGACCGAACTCCAGTTGACGCAGAATAAACAGCGCTGCCTGGTAGTTTTTCGCCGCCAGCATTTTATCCAGCAGTTCCTTCGGCAGCGGCTCACCGGTCTCAAAGTGACCAGAGATAAACGCCAACGCTTCCGGCTCCCAACACCAGTTCTCCATAAACTGGCTCGGCAGTTCGACCGCATCCCATGGCACACCGTTGATACCGGAAACGCCCGCGGTTTCGACACGGGTCAGCATATGGTGCAGACCGTGGCCGAACTCGTGGAACAGGGTGATCACTTCATCGTGGGTAAACAGCGCAGGTTTACCGTTCACCGGACGGTTAAAGTTACAGGTCAGGTAAGCGACCGGCTTTTGCAATGTGCCGTCTGTCTTACGCATCTGGCCGACACAGTCGTCCATCCACGCCCCACCGCGTTTGTGTTCACGGGCATACAGATCAAGATAGAAGCTGCCGCGCAGCTCGTTGTTTTCGTCGTACAGCTCGAAGAAACGAACTTCCGGATTCCAGACGTCAACATCGGTGCGCTCTTTGGCGGTGATGCCATAAATACGTTTAACCACTTCAAACAGACCGTTAACGGCTTTGTTTTCCGGGAAGTAAGGACGCAGCTGCTCGTCGCTGATGCTGTAGAGGTGCTGTTTTTGTTTCTCGCTGTAGTAAGCGATATCCCACGGCTGCAGCTCATCAACACCAAATTCCGCTTTCGCGAAGGCGCGCAGCTGAGCTAGCTCTTTCTCACCCTGCGGACGGGCACGTTTCGCCAGGTCAGTCAGGAAGTCGAGTACCTGCTGCGGGTTCTCCGCCATTTTGGTAGCCAGAGATTTAAAGGCGTAGCTCTCAAAGCCCAGCAGTTGTGCCAGTTCGTGGCGCAGCGCGAGGATCTCTTCCATTATCGGGCTGTTGTCCCATTTGCCCGCGTTTGGCCCCTGGTCAGATGCGCGCGTGGAGTATGCACGATACATCTCTTCACGCAGCCCCTGGTTATCACAGTAGGTCATCACCGGCAGGTAGCTTGGGATATCCAGGGTTAACAGATAGCCTTCCTGCTCTTTGGCTTCAGCCTGCGCTTTTGCGGCGGCCAGCGCGCTTTCCGGCATCCCGGCAAGTTCCGCTTCGTCGGTCACCAGCTTGGTCCAGCCCATCGTAGCATCGAGGACGTTATTGCTGTACAGGTTGCCGAGCTCAGACAGGCGGGTGGCAATCTCACCATAGCGCTGCTGTTTTTCCTTCGGCAGACCAATACCAGAAAGCTCAAAATCGCGCAGCGCGTTATCAACCGCTTTTTTCTGTGCGGTGTTCAGGGTGGCGTAATGATCGCCATCACGCAGGTCGCGGTACGCTTTGTACAGGCCTTCATGTTGTCCAACCCAGGTACTGTATTCAGACAGCAGTGGCAGCGTTTGTTCGTAGGCTTCACGCAATTCCGGGCTGTTTTTCACCGAATTCAGGTGGCTAACAGGAGAGAAAATACGCCCCAGCACATCGTCGACTTCCGCCAACGGCTGGCAGAGATTTTCCCAGGTGTACGGCGCGCCCTGCGCAACCACTCGCTCAACGTTTTCACGGCAATCGTTCAGCGCCTTAGTGACGGCAGGCACAACGTGTTCTGGCTGAATTTTAGAAAACGGCGGCAGTTCGAAGGGAGTCAGCAATGGATTGGTCATTAGCGCGGTCCTGTTGAAAAGAGTGAATGAAGCGCGTATCCGGCGCTGTGCATATTAATTTGTACAATGGGGTTAAGTGTAGAGGATTTCAATGCTAACCGTGATGGAAAGACGCCCGGTGGCGCTGCGCTTACCGGGCCTGCGGGTAATCTGTGCCGATCTGCTGTAAACTGTGGCAAATCGTCATTTCAGCGGAATTTCATTACCCATGCTCAGTTATCGCCACAGTTATCACGCAGGCAACCACGCCGACGTCCTTAAACACACCGTTCAGAGCCTGATCATTGAATCGCTCAAAGAGAAAGAAAAACCGTTTCTCTATCTGGACACCCATGCTGGTGCTGGCCGTTATCAGCTGAGCAGTGAGCATGCCGAACGCACCGGTGAATACCTGGAAGGAATCGCCCGTATCTGGCAGCAGGACGATTTGCCTGCCGAACTGGAACCCTACATTGGCGTAGTGCAGCACTTCAACCGTAGCGGTCAGTTGCGCTACTACCCAGGCTCTCCGTTAATTGCTCGCCAGCTGCTGCGCGAACAGGACAGTCTGCAATTAACTGAACTGCACCCGAGCGACTTCCCTCTGCTGCGCGGCGAATTCCAGAAAGATGAGCGCGCTCGCGTGGCCAAAGCCGATGGTTATCAGCAGCTGAAAGCAAAATTACCGCCGGTTTCCCGTCGTGGGTTGATCCTTATCGATCCACCCTACGAAATCAAAAGCGACTACCAGGCAGTAGTGACCGGTATTAACGAAGGCTACAAACGTTTCGCGACTGGCACCTATGCGTTGTGGTATCCAGTGGTTCTGCGCCAACAAATCAAGCGCATGATCCACGATCTCGAAGACACCGGCATCCGCAAAATTCTGCAAATTGAGCTGGCAGTACGCCCGGACAGCGATCAGCGCGGCATGACGGCATCCGGCATGATTGTGATTAACCCACCGTGGAAGCTGGAGCAGCAGATGAACAACGTCCTGCCGTGGTTGCACAGCAAACTGGTTCCGACAGGAACCGGGCATACTTCCGTAAGCTGGATAGTGCCGGAGTAATCGCAGCCATCGGTGGAACCTTTTAATATCAGGTATACAATCGCGAATATTTTGGCGGATGGCGTAACGCTTCTCCGCCCTACAATGAACATAAAGGAGCGGTCATGACCAAGCACTATGATTACATCGCTATTGGCGGCGGCAGCGGCGGTATTGCCTCCATTAACCGTGCAGCAATGTACGGTCAAAAATGCGCACTGATTGAAGCCAAAGAGTTAGGCGGCACCTGCGTTAACGTTGGCTGCGTACCGAAGAAAGTGATGTGGCATGCCGCACAGGTCCGCGAAGCGATCCACATGTACGGTCCGGATTACGGTTTCGACACAACCATCAATAAGTTCGACTGGGATAAACTGATCGCCACGCGTACCGCTTATATCGATCGTATTCATACCTCGTACGACAACGTGCTGGGCAAAAATAATGTCGATGTGATCAAAGGCTTTGCGCGCTTCGTTGATGCAAAAACCGTTGAAGTGAATGGTGAAATCATCACTGCCGATCATATTTTGATTGCCACTGGTGGTCGCCCGAGTCGCCCGGCTGTCCCTGGCGCGGAATACGGTATTGATTCTAATGGTTTCTTTGAGCTGCCAGCGTTACCAGAACGCGTGGCTGTTGTTGGTGCAGGCTACATTGCCGTTGAGCTGGCTGGTGTGATTAACGGCCTGGGTGCCCAAACGCACCTGTTCGTACGCAAACACGCGCCGCTGCGTAGCTTTGATCCGATGATCGTCGACACGCTGGTTGAGGTGATGAACGCCGAAGGCCCGACTCTGCATACTCACGCGATTCCAAAAGCGGTTGTTAAAAACGCTGACGGCAGCCTGACCCTGCAACTGGAAGATGGTCGTAGCGAAACGGTAGACTGCCTGATTTGGGCGATTGGTCGTGAGCCAGAAACGGACAACTTCAATCTGGCTGTTACCGGCGTGAAAACCAACGAAAAAGGCTACATCGTCGTTGATAAATTCCAAAACACCAGCGTACCGGGGATTTATGCCGTTGGCGATAACACCGGTGCCGTTGAGCTGACGCCGGTTGCCGTTGCCGCGGGCCGTCGTCTGTCCGAGCGTCTGTTTAACAACAAGCCGGACGAGCATCTGGACTACAACAACATCCCGACCGTGGTCTTCAGCCACCCGCCAATTGGCACCGTGGGCCTGACCGAGCAGCAGGCTCGCGAACAGCACGGCGATGACCAGGTGAAAGTGTATAAATCCTCGTTTACCGCGATGTACACTGCCGTGACTTCACACCGCCAGCCGTGCCGCATGAAACTGGTTTGCGTCGGTCCGGAGGAGAAAATTGTCGGTATTCACGGCATTGGTTTTGGAATGGATGAAATGCTGCAAGGCTTCGCGGTCGCGCTGAAAATGGGCGCAACCAAGAAAGACTTTGATAACACCGTTGCGATTCACCCAACAGCGGCAGAAGAGTTCGTTACCATGCGTTAATCTGAATGACCGGTGTCAGGAAATGAGCAATTCCCCGACACCGGTACACTCTTCAAAAACAAACATCCTCCGATGCACATTCAGCAGACGCATTCCCGCCACATTGCAACGTCGTAGAACCACAGGCTGTACGATCACGCAGTATGAAAACCAAACATTCCGCATGACACAATCTTCGAAAATAAGATTTTCAAGATAACAACGATTCAGAGTTAAATTTGCGAAAAGAATATTATTAAAACTACTATTAATTAAATTACTGCGAAAGAATATCGCTTTTACAGGCTGACTCTGAATATGCTGATCTATGAATTGCTGGTGTTCTTGCAAGCCATTCACAGCAAATTGCGTGGATTTATCTCCTTGATGTTGCAAAGTATTCTTCTCACGAGTATTTTGCAAACACAAAGGGGTAATCCCCTGACGCTTGGCGTTAAGGTTCATAAAGATTCCAATAATTGTGACGTTATCCGGACAGATAACAAATAAGAGGGACCTTTAAATGACCTGTTTAGCTACCTGGAAACAAGACCGTTTTTATCCAGTTATTTGCAGAGTTGCGTAACGATATAAAAGTTCAAAAACACAGTTATTACACAAACAAAAAAGAATAATTTCACTTAGGTGTATATTTCATGCCAAAAAGTAAAAGCAGTAATTGTATCCTGGTCATTGAATCCCCTTGGAAACTGGATGACCATGATTCCAATCGTTCTTCGGTCGTTCCATTTATTCAAGGAATCGCCAGACTCCAGGGCGACACTGAGGTCTATTTTCTGAATTTCTACAATAAGAAGAGTTTCGAAATTGCCCTTGAGTGCCTGTGTATGCAGGTTTTTCGCAATACAATTGTTTACGTCGCAGCGCATGGTAGCGAATCACACATTGGCGGCATTTTGCTGAAAGATATTCTAAAAGCAGTCAGTGAAAAAGCCGCAGACAATAACATCAGTGGGTTGATGCTGGGATCGTGTTTTGCAGGAACCAAAACTCAGCTGTTGAAAGAGTACACTCAGGGAAGTGGTTTGCGCTGGTGTGCAGGTTACTCTTCATCATGTGACTGGTTGACCGGAACAATGATTGACAGCGCTATCATCAGTAACGCCCTCAGCATTAAGAAGTCACATTACGCGAGTCGCGAGAAAATGGTTCAGGCTTTCGCTTGTGCAGTTGCGCCTTTTGCGCCCGGTGCCGTCATCGGCCAGAACAAAAAAGACAACAGCGTTCCCCTTTATCAATCGTTGAAGATTGTTATTCAACCTGAAGGTCAGGGGTACCATGCTCTCGTTTCCTCTGAAGAAATATTTGCGCAAGCACAAGCAAACTATGTGCAGGAAGAAGAGGAATACATTGCTTAACTCATCACCCGATATCGACGTGCTGTTGTAACCGAGCAGGCATGTTATACCGGTTCATGGAGAAAAATCATCCAGCCTGCAAAACGCGTCAGGCTGGATAACGCCAGAGGTTATTTACCCTGCATATATGGCGTATACACGCCGTTTAAGCTTTCGAGGAACGCCACGATATCGTCGATATCTTCCTGCGGCAGTTCTTTACCCACCTGATAACGCAGCATCAGTTTTACCGCGCCATCGAGCGTAGGCACATCACCGCGATGGAAATAAGGTGCGGTCAGCGCAACATTACGCAAGCCCGGGACTTTTTGACGCAGCTTGTCACGTAATTCATTAGTGACGTTCATGCGGCCAATATCTGCGGCAGTGACCTCACCGAAATTAAAGTCCTTTTTCAAACCCAATGGCTCAAATGAGCGCCCGCCTAAAATAATACCGCCATGACAGGTCGCACACTTATTATCTTTAAACAATTGATAGCCATGTTTCTGCTGAGCAGTTAACGCCGCTTCATCGCCGCGTAGCCATTTATCAAACGGCGAATTTGGCGTAATTAGCGTTTTCTCAAACTCAGCAATCGCATCGGTAATATTATCTCCGCTGAATCCCTGCGGATAAACCGCGATAAACTCTTGCTTCAATTGCGGATCTTTATCCAGTTTCTGGATAATTTCATCCCAGGATTTAGACGCCATTTCGATAGGGTTCAACGGCGGGCCGCCTGCCTGCGCCTGCAATGTTGGCGCACGACCATCCCAGAATTGTTCAACGTTGAAGACCGAGTTAAACACCGTCGGCGCATTAATCGGGCCAACGGCGCCGCCTACGCCGATCGACGTTTTCCGGCCATCCACGCCGCCTGCATTCAGGGCGTGGCAATGCGCGCAAGAAATCGTGCTGTCGCCTGAAATACGCGGGTCGTGGTAAAGCGTAAAGCCAAGCGCTACTTTGCGGGCATCGGTCGGGATACTTTCTGGTATCGGTTGTACCGGTTCATTACGATGCTGCGCGGCGGTATCGTTACTGGCGTAATACTGCTCACGCTGTTTCGCAATCCAGCCCAGGATCTCGGCTCGCTCCGTATCGCTGACCTTCCCGGCCCAGTGCAGCGCGGTATATCGCGTTGGCGGCATGGTGTCGTACTGCATCACCCATTCAATTTTATTCAGGTCGCTTTGCGAAACGGGTTTATCTGCGACCAGCGCCGCACGAACGGCTTCAAGATTGAATGATTTGTATCCCAGTTGAATGTCGTAATTCATCAACTGCTTAGCGACAGGAAAAGAAGAATAGAAAGGTAATTCAGCTGAAGGCGTGTGACAATAATCGCATCCTTTTTCGCGTAAAAATCCTAATACCTTATTATTTTCTTCCAGCGTAGAGGCCTGAACATCAGCCTGTTTGCTACGTTGATTATCGTGATACCACACATAACCGGATAATCCAAAATAACAAATCACGACGCCAGCTATGGCAATCGCGGTAAGACGGGTAATGATTTTCATTATTTTACCCTCACCGTTGTGAGTTATTGTGACCCAGAAAAATTAGAATAATTAATGCACAGTCTTTGTCAGACCTGACCATCATAGGAAATAAGGGGATTACTATTTTGATAAGTATCAAGCAATTACATGGAGGAGAACTATCAATAGAATAGCCTGCGCCTATTATAGAGATAAGACGTTACCTTTCTCTGTTCACACCTCGTTGCAATCGAATGCTCTGAAAATGGAATATATTCAGAGCATGCAGAACTTTGAATTATCCATTATTTTCATTGGGATAGTCTGATTCCTTAAATTTTGCTCAGCATTAAAACGTGATCAACCGCACGCTTTACTCACCCGACACCGAAGCGAGTGTCTACGCTTAACTGACGACCGGGCAATAGCCTTAATCTTTCAACGTCCATCGGAGGTCTTTCTCATTATGCTCAACCAGAAACTACCCCACGCCCCTTCTGAAGAAATGACGATCGACATCGATCTGCTTTATGAAATGGATCCGTGCGAGTTAAAGCTGGATGAAATGATTGAGGCGGAGCCTGAGCCGGAGATGATTGAAGGGCTTCCCGCTTCAGATGCGTTAACTCCTGCCGATCGTTATCTCGAACTGTTCGAACACGTCCAGTCATCCAAACTGTTTGCGGATAGTAAAACCTTCCCTGATTGTGCGCCCAAAATGGACCCGCTGGACATTTTAATCCGTTATCGCAAGGTTAAACGCCATCGGGACTTCGATCTGCGACGCTTCGTCGAGAACCATTTCTGGCTCCCGGAAACGCCCTCCAGCGAATACGTTTCTGACCCGGAAAGTTCGCTGAAAGAACATATTGATCAACTGTGGCCGGTGCTGACGCGCGAGCCGCAGGATCACATTCCCTGGTCCTCTCTGCTGGCGTTACCGCAGTCATACATTGTGCCAGGCGGGCGTTTTAGCGAAACCTACTACTGGGATTCCTACTTTACCATGCTGGGTCTGGCAGAGAGCGGCCGCGAAGATCTGCTGAAATGTATGGCAGATAACTTTGCCTGGATGATTGAAAACTATGGTCACATCCCGAACGGCAACCGTACTTACTATCTGAGCCGCTCACAGCCGCCCGTTTTTGCCCTGATGGTGGAGCTGTTTGAAGAAGATGGCGTACGCGGCGCGCGTCGTTACCTTGATCATCTAAAAATGGAGTACGCGTTCTGGATGGATGGCGCCGATTCCCTGGTACTCAACCAGGCCTACCGCCACGTGATCAGAATGTCGGACGGCTCTCTACTTAACCGCTATTGGGACGATCGTGATACGCCGCGCGATGAGTCATGGCTTGAAGACGTCGAGACCGCCAAGCATTCGGGTCGCCCGCCCAATGAAGTGTATCGGGATTTACGCGCGGGCGCGGCTTCTGGCTGGGATTATTCATCGCGCTGGCTGCGCGACGCAGGCCGCCTTGCCAGCATACGCACCACGCAGTTCATCCCAATTGACCTGAACGCATTCCTCTACAAGCTGGAAAGCACTATCGCCAATATTTCCGCGCTGAAAGGTGACAAAGAAACGGAAGCGCTGTTTCGCCAGAAAGCCTGCGATCGTCGTGATGCGGTAAACCGCTATCTCTGGGACGATGAAAACGGCTGCTATCGCGATTACGACTGGCGGCGCGAACAAATGGCCCTGTTCTCTGCCGCCAGTATTGTGCCGCTGTATGTCGGTATGGCAACGCATGAACAAGCCGATCGGCTTGCTAACGCAGTTCGCAGTCGCCTGCTCACGCCCGGTGGCATTTTAGCCACGGAGCATGAAACCGGTGAGCAATGGGATAAACCCAACGGCTGGGCGCCGCTGCAGTGGATGGCGATCCAGGGCTTCAAACTGTACGGTGACGACCACCTCGGGGATGAAATTGCCCGTAACTGGTTGAAAACGGTGAATCTCTTTTATCAGGAACACCACAAACTTATCGAAAAATACCACATAGCTGACGCCGCGCCGCGCGAAGGCGGCGGAGGGGAATATCCGTTGCAGGACGGCTTTGGCTGGACCAATGGCGTGGTACGCCGACTCATCGGTTTGTATGGCGAACCCTAGCAGCTGACGGTCTGAGTCATCAGGCTTTCAGTTAATCGCATCGTACAGCTCGGCGTGAATTTTCTGCCATTTCTTGTTCTCAGGGCTTGGCTGGGCGCGAACACGCAGCTCAGCCTGCTCAAGATCATATTGCTGACGCGCAACGACCGCAGGCACGGAACAAAAACTTTGCAGATAACTTTTATGCAGCGAAGTGAGCGATGCCCCATTCGATATCGCATGGCTGAGCGTAGTCATAAACTGTCGGCATGGTTTGCTTTCATCCATCTGCGAAGGGTAACGCAGCAGCAGTCTCAACACCTCAGTATTGCCCGCCGAAAACGCCTGCTCCGTCCACGCCAGCTTCCAGTCCATCCCGCCCTGCAGGAACAGTGACGTCACGCGGGTGTCATTGCGATCGATAGCCGCCCGCATGTTAAAGGCATCCCAGGTGATGCCCATTCGGGTCACCGCCTCCCGTGCGCTGGGGGCATCACGCCGTGGCTCCTCTTGTACAATTTCAACGGATTGTCCGGAAGACGCCTGTGGCGCTGGCGAAGTGAATAACCAGAACGCCCCCAGCGAAATCGCCAGCACCATCACGCCGACCGCTATCCACAACATGCCGGAAATCAGCTGTTCACGTTCTTCCGCCGTGCGCTTGGCTCGCTTTTCCGGCGGATCAATACTGTCTGCGATTTCATGCTTATCGCCTCCCGCTTGCTCGTCTTTTTGCTTTGCTGTTTCCCAAAACTGGCGGACCATGGCCTCATCAGATTCCAGATACGACGCAGGATTAATGCGCGTACGCCGTTCTTCAAATGCCCGTTGCACAGGATGAGTTATCTGTCGGTACTGGTAGTCCAGCAACATCAGTTGTACCGACGTCAGCGGCTGCTGCGCGATAACGCAGTTACGAGCCAGGCGGCAATCATCCAAAAACATGCGTAGCGTGATACGCGGCTCAACAAATGACATGAGCACCGAAGTATCGTTAAAAATCTGCGTAAAGTGGCGAACGAATAATTTCTTATCGACGACCATCAGCGCCAGCTCGCTAAACATCATACCGTCCAGCGCATCTCGTCCTTCGCCCAACTTTAGCCAGCGACGCAGACGTTCACCACCAAAGTGCTGTTTCAGAAAGCTGTTGAGAGGATGTTGATCCGGCCATACCCGTGCAATCAGAGATTTGAGGGTTAATTCTATTGCGCGAAGTTGACGCTGCGCCCGCATCTGAGCATCCGGCTCCACAGGTGCAATTTCGGTTTGATACTTCAGGATGGGCTGTTGCTGGCGTAATTGTTCCAGAGAAGCCACAAAGCGCAGCGCTGAAATCAGCTGGTTTTCACTGACGTCCTGGCCATTTTCATATTGGGGTACACTCTGTTGAAGATGACGTAGCCGCAGAGTGAACTGGCTCAATTGCGCATCATTCATCTGCAACCGTCTGGCGACAGCCCCCCAGCCGCCCAGATTCAGTCGTGCCTGATCCAGTTGCTCGAGAAACCACCGTGGGTCTTTGCCTTCTGCGGCATGTACGCCTAGCAGCAGTAATATTTCTACCGACGCCTGGCGGATAATCCCCAGACAATGTTCAAAGGGTGTACATGTCGCTTGTAACGCGCTATTGGTCATCATCTTCCCTAAAAGGACCCAAAACGTGCGGCCTCACAATGGTATGTAATTATCTTTTTTAAACGCAACGTTGTGCCGATGTAGACTAGAACACATTCATATAGCAAATAAATAAGTTTTACAGTGACTTCCGCACAATCATTGAAAATTATTCTGGAGATAAGCCTGTGCCTGTACTGCAAACATCACGTCTGCTCTGCCGCCCACTGACAGAAAATGACTGGACGTTCTTCTTAACGCTACAGCAGAACCCAGATGTGATGCGTTTTGTCGCTGACGCACGTACTGAAGAGGAAATACGGACAGCCTTCGACTCCCGCCTGCCTGAATGGTTTCCCGGCAGCCCGCACTGGCTATGTCTGCTCCTGTGCGATAAGACATCGGGAGCACCGCTTGGCGTGACAGGATACATTCAGGAGAGCAATGAGTGTGCCGAGGTTGGCTTTCTGCTCGCCCCAGAGGCGCAGGGTAAAGGGTATGGCGCTGAATCTCTGCATGCCGTGTGTGAATACGCATTTGCCAGCGGCGGTCTGCGGCGACTGACCGCCTGTGTCACCGCAGGAAACGAAGCCTCACGGCGTCTGTTGGAAAAGGTAGGGTTCATTCATGAAGGCACGCTACGCGCAAGCTACTGGCTACATCATACCTGGCACGATGACTGGATTTTTGGTCTGTTAAAACAGGAATATCAGCCGCCCACGGCATAGGTCGTTTTGCGGTAAATACTGGCTGTCAGGCAACTAGCGTAACGGCGTGTTTTTTTTAGAATAGGTCTCTTTGCACAGAGACTATTATGCCGCTGCGTTCGACGCATTTCACGCCCGCTTGTATTGCATTTATTAAGCAATGGCAGGGCCTGTCGCTGGAAAAGTATCAGGACAAAAAAGGCATCTGGGTCATTGGCTACGGACACGAAATCACCGCCAATGAATCCTTTGATACCCCAATTACGGTGATGCAGGCAGAAACATTGCTGCTCGCAGATATGAGGATCTGCGAGGCATTCATCCATAAGGAAATGACGCAAATAAAAGACAGGTTTCAGCTGGAAGCATTAATTACGTGGATATTCAGTGTGGGAATTACCCAATTTTGCGCTAAAAATATCTGGCCGGTGTTTATTTCACAGCCAGAAATATTCTGACTGTGAAATATGTTCCTAGTAAATGGTGTTGTTTAACATCATTGCCGCCTGCGTACGGTTTTTTACCTCCAGGCGCTGGTACAACGATTCAAGATGGGCTTTTACCGTTCCGGTACTGATATTTAACAGTCGACCAATTTGTTTATTAGATTCTCCGGCGGCCAGCATGGTCAAAATCTCCCGCTGACGTGCGCTGAGCAATCTGATATTTTGCCCACCGCTTTCGGTAGCGGTTATGCAGTCTCTGGGGATAAACATCATACCCATCGCGACGCTATTGAGGGCCAGCGTAAAGGTTTCCGCGTCAGAATCGCGCGGAACAATGGCCAGCACGTTCAGTTTAGTGACCTCTTGCAGCCATTTTTTACGGCAGTCCGTTGCGGTCACCAGCACCTTCACCATCGCAAAGCGCTCTGCTATCTGTTGCAGCAAGCTACAGCAGATCTCAGCATCAAGGTCACCATCCAATATAACTAATGCCTCGGGTTTATCTTCCAGCGTCAGCCAAAGTTCATCTGCCTGACTGACACCCTGAACATCCACTCCTGGAATACGTTGCTGCAAACTTACATTCATTCCATGAATAAATATTGACTGCCTGTCAAACATTACTACCTGCATTATTTATCTCCATCCGAATAGGATATTAGCCTTAACATGCGGAAGGGTATTACCCATAGGGTAAAATAAGAAGTCACCATTTGGCGGGGGGCCATTTTACCGATAGCCGGAGAAGAAAGAAGCAGAAGTTATGAATAGTTACAGCTCAACCCAAAGGATCATACAAAGGAGCAAAAACAGGTTCGAAAATTAGGGAAAATCTTAATATTCGACACTCATGATAAGACAATGAATATTAATTAATATGATTTTATATTTTTAGCTAAAAATAAGATATCTACGACAATGGATAAATCTGTTACAAAATACAATCTAGCATTAAGTGCTTATTCAACGCATGCCGTGACCTGTTGAATAAGCACCTTATGGGTTTACAGGAACATTCCGCCGGATACCTCGATACGCTGTGCCGTCATCCAGGCCAGTTCATCGCTGAGCAGCGCAGCAATGGCATCGCCGATATCATCCGGCAAACCAACGCGTCCCAGCGCCGTTTGCGATGCAATGTACGCATTCAATTGCGCATTATCCCGCACATTTCCGCCGCTAAAATCCGTTTCTATTGCGCCTGGCGCAATAATATTCGCCGTTATACCGCGCTCTCCCAGCTCTTTTGCCTGATAACGGGTTAACACTTCCATCGCACCTTTCATGGCTGCGTATGCGCTGTAACCCGGTAGCGCAAAGCGGGCAAGTCCGGTCGAGACATTGAGGATGCGACCATCTTTATTCATCAGCGGTAGCAGGCTCTGCGTCAGGAAAAAGGGGCCCTTAAAATGGATGTTCAAAAGTTGGTCAAATTGCGCTTCAGTAAATGCCGGATACGGTGCGTTAATGCCGATTCCGGCATTGTTCAATAAATAATCAAACACGTTACTTTGCCACTGCGTTTGTAACGTTCCCTGCACCTGTTGAACAAACTGAGGGAATGTAGAAATATCACCGACATTCAACGGTAATGCCGCCGCTTTACCGCCAGATTGGCGTATTTCATCCACAACCTGCTGCGCTTCTTTTTCATTGCTGTTCCACGTCAGGATAATACCGATTCCTTTACTCGCTAGCTTCAGCGCCGCGTTTTTACCGAGTCCACGGCCGCCGCCAGTCACCAATGCGATACGTTGCGTCATAAGAAACCTCATTTCAGGTGTTGTGAAGATTGAGACAAAGCTTATTAGGTGATAGAAGAACAATAAATACTGCTAACTGCGCATTACTGTTTCATTTAGAACAACAATAGGGCATGAGAATGGATAAAATTCACGCAATGCAGTTGTTCATCCGCGTCGCAGAACTGGAGAGCTTTTCGCGTGCCGCAGACACCCTCGGACTTCCTAAAGGTAGCGTATCGCGCCAGATCCAGGCTCTGGAAAATCATCTGGGCACGCAGTTGTTGCACCGCACAACACGCCGCGTTCAGCTCACGCAAGACGGCATGATCTATTACGAACGCGCGAAAGATCTGTTGAGTAATCTGGATGAGCTGGATGGGTTGTTCCATCACGATCCGTCCAGCATCAGCGGCAAGCTGCGCGTTGATATGCCGGTCGGTGTAGCAAGAAACCTGGTGATGCCCCGCTTACCGAGCTTTTTGCATCAGTATCCGGGCCTGGAACTCGAACTCAGCAGCAGCGACCGCCTGGTGGATTTGATCCGCGAAGGTTTCGACTGTGTGGTACGCGTAGGTACGCTGAAAGATTCAGGGCTGATTGCGCGCCCGCTGGGGAAACTCACGCAGATTAACTGCGCCAGCCCGCAATACCTCGCCCGCTTTGGTTACCCGGAAAGCCTGGAGGATCTTGCCTCGCATGCAGTGGTGCATTACTCGGTCAATTTGGGAACGCGTGCGCAAGGTTTCGAAGTGGCGACAGAAAACGGCACGCAATGGGTTAAAACCGGCGGCATGCTAACGGTAAACAGTACCGAAACCTATCACGCGGCATGCCTTGCCGGTCTGGGCATTATTCAGGTGCCGCGCGTTGGCGTGCGTGATGCCCTGCGCGCCGGTACGCTGGTCGAAGTGTTGCCGCAATATCGCGCCGAGCCAATGCCAGTCTCTTTGCTTTATCCGCATCGGCGCAACCTCTCCCGCCGGATACATCTGTTTATGGAATGGCTGACTGGCGTGATGAAAGACTATGTGGATTAGTCCATTTTTCAGGATGCGCCCCTGAGCAGGCTATAATGTCATGAGTGAACAAAATAAGGACAACCGATCGGATGACGCAGGAACAAGACGCAAAACACCCTACGCCAGAACATAAACCAGCCTCCGCCGCGCCGGAGAAAAACGCTAAAGCGAACCAGGCGCTGAAAACCGCGCTGACCTTCGCCGATAAAATTCAACGCCAGCCCATCATCGCCCATCTTATTCGTGCCGCAGAGCGGTTTAACGATCGTATGGGAAATCAGTTTGGTGCCGCCATTACCTACTTCTCGTTTCTGTCGATGATCCCAATCCTGATGGTGTCGTTTGCCGCCGCGGGTTTTATTCTCGCTTCGCACCCTACGCTGTTGCAGGATATCTTCAGCAAGATTCTGCTGAACGTCAGCGATCCGACGCTCGCCTCTACGCTGAAAAACACCATCAATACCGCCGTTCAGCAGCGTACGACCGTAGGTTTGGTTGGGCTGGGTATCGCGCTCTATTCCGGCATTAACTGGATGGGGAACCTGCGCGAAGCGATTCGTGCCCAGTCGCGGGATGTTTGGGAACGTACGCCGCAGGATCAGGATAAAATTTGGGTCAAATATCTGCGTGATTTTGTTTCCTTGATTGGCTTACTGGTTGCGCTGATTGTTACCCTGTCCATTACCTCTATCGCCGGTTCCGCCCAGCAGATGATTATCTCTGCGCTGTATCTCGACGGTATCGAATGGCTGAAGCCCGCCTGGCGGCTGATCGGCTTGACCATCTCTATTTTCGCCAACTACCTGCTGTTCTTCTGGATTTTCTGGCGGCTACCGCGTCACCGACCGCGTAAGAAAGCGCTCATACGCGGTACCTTTATCGCGGCGCTGGGGTTTGAAGTCATCAAAATGATCATGACGTATACGCTGCCATCACTGGTGCAGTCGCCGTCAGGCGCGGCATTTGGTTCCGTGCTTGGACTGATGGCGTTCTTCTACTTCTTCGCTCGTCTGACCCTGTTTTGCGCAGCCTGGATTGCCACGGCGGAATACAAAGACGACCCGCGTATGCCGGGGAAAACACACCGCTAATCTTTGTTAACTGGCCGGATAAGCGTAGCGCCATCCGGCAATTATAATGCCGCCTGTTCTCACTGATTTAGTGAATAAATCCAACCCGTAACTTTTATTTAACCAAAAACCAGTTTTATCATCCAAGTTTTAAATTGTGTGAAGCATTTCATGGAAGTGAAATCTCAAGCCTAAAAATTATCCCCTTTTTGCTCCATTTTTGACCGATCTCAAAGTTTGTTACAGATTGAAATGTCTCTTTTGCTGTGCGTAATATGACCTTTCGTTCGGCCAAAAATAAGAAAATATTATGCAAGCAACAGCCACAACACTCGACAACGAACAGGAACACACCCCGGTCAACTCGCGCAATAAAGTTGTCGTCGCCTCGCTCATTGGCACCGCCATTGAGTTCTTCGACTTCTATATTTACGCCACCGCCGCGGTAATCGTGTTTCCCCATATCTTCTTCCCGCAGGGGGATCCGACCGCGGCTACGCTACAATCCCTCGCCACTTTTGCTATCGCCTTTGTGGCCCGACCAATCGGTTCCGCGGTGTTCGGACATTTCGGCGATCGCGTCGGCCGTAAAGTCACGCTGGTTGCTTCACTGCTTACCATGGGGATCTCGACAGTCGTCATTGGCCTGCTGCCGGGCTATGAAACTATCGGCATTTTCGCCCCACTGCTGCTGGCGCTGGCGCGTTTTGGTCAGGGTTTAGGTCTGGGCGGTGAATGGGGCGGCGCAGCGTTGCTGGCGACGGAAAACGCGCCACCGCGCAAACGCGCGCTGTACGGATCATTTCCGCAACTGGGCGCGCCTATCGGTTTCTTCTTCGCCAACGGTACCTTTCTGCTGCTCTCCTGGCTGCTGACCGACGAACAGTTCATGAGCTGGGGCTGGCGCGTACCGTTCATCTTCTCCGCGGTGCTGGTGATTATCGGTCTGTACGTCCGCGTTTCATTGCATGAATCCCCGGTTTTCGCCAAAGTAGCCGCGGCGAAAAAACAGGTGAAAATCCCGCTGGGTACTCTACTGACAAAACATGTTCGCGTGACGATCCTCGGCACGTTCATCATGCTGGCGACCTATACGTTGTTCTATATCATGACCGTCTATTCGATGACGTTCAGTACCGCCGCAGCGCCCGTAGGGCTTGGCCTGCCGCGTAATGAAGTGTTGTGGATGCTGATGATGGCGGTTATTGGTTTTGGCGTCATGGTACCGGTGGCGGGCCTGCTGGCCGATGCGTTTGGTCGCCGCAAGAGCATGCTTATCATCACCACGCTGATCATTCTGTTTGCGCTGTTTGCCTTTAAACCGCTGCTCGGCTCTGGCAATCCGGTGCTGGTGTTCGCCTTCCTGTTGCTGGGCTTAAGCCTGATGGGTCTGACATTTGGCCCAATGGGCGCACTGCTTCCGGAGCTGTTCCCGACCGAAGTGCGCTACACGGGGGCGTCGTTCTCGTACAACGTTTCGTCGATTCTCGGCGCATCGGTTGCCCCATACATCGCTGCATGGTTGCAGGCGAATTATGGTCTGGCGGCTGTTGGTACGTATCTGGCATCGATGGCGGCATTGACGCTGATTGCACTGCTGTTGACCCACGAAACCCGCCATCAGTCGTTGTAATTCTTTTGCCGGATGCGGTGTAACTACCTTCTCCGGCCTGGGTTGAGCATGAAATCCAGGCCGGATAAACATCCGGCCAGACATCACTTCTTCATCTGCGACAGGATCGTCCGGCACTGATTCGCGTCACCCTCTGACGGCGAAATCAGCGCCAACAAGGCTGCCGCGGGAGTAACTAACGTGGCTAATGCGGCAGCAACCGCACCGCGCGCAATCAGCGGTCCGGCCTTCACGCCAGCCTGCGGATTCTTAAATGTGCCGCGAACATACAGCGGCGAACGCAGAGTAATAATACGAATCCCTTTGCTCTCCGGATCGATGGTTAAATCCAGTTGCTCCGACGCAAAGCTTGCCGTACCAGTGACATTGATGACTGCGTTTTCCGTGTCGAAAGCAAAAATCTGCGGACGCGCCACGCCGTTAACAATATCCAGATTCGCCGCCGCGCAGTTCACCCGCACTTCGTCATCACCAAATATCTGCCCGACAAGATAGTTCCCCAGATTCAAGCCCACAATTTCCATCAGATTCCGGCTGATCAAGCCGTCATTCATCAGCAGTTTCAGGTTGCCATTGCTGTTACCCAGCAGCGCCGCTACCGAGTTTCCACTTCCGCTAAACCGGGCGTCCCCGTTCATTTCACCGAGCGTTTTCTGCATCAGTTCCACATCGGGCATCAGCGCTTTTAGCTTCAGCCGCCGCGCCTGAATATCCGCCTGCCCCCGCATCGGCTTTTTATCCCCTTCCAGATGGATGCTGGAGACAATGCTGCCTCCCGCAAGACCAAATTTCAGCGGTTGCAGGCGCAGGTCAGCATTTTTCAGGATGATATGAGTGGAGAGATCGCTGATCGGCAGGCTACTGCCATGCTCAATACGCCGTCCTTTGAAACGCACGTCAGCGTCCATCACGTTCCATTTATCGGTTTCAAAACGGTCATACGGCAAGACCTTGTCCGCTGGCTGAATGCTCTTCTCACCTTTGCGCTGTTCAGATTGTTTTGCCCGTTCCGCCCCTTTGCCTGAATCCACCCCGATCAGCGGCCCCAAATCGGCCAGCCTCAGCTGGCGTGATTCCACATCGCCCTTCAGCATGGGTCGCGGTTTACCGGTGGTGTAGGCCAGCGTTCCGTGAATATCGCTGTCGCCAATGCGGCCATTGAAATCGCGATAATCAAAAACAGAGGATTTTTCCGGGTCAATTTTCGCCACCAGACGTCCGTCGGTTTCAAACGGCGGCGTATCCGGGAGCAGTACGCCGGTCAAATCGTACAAATCCCCTAGCGAATCTCCCGAGAATTTAAGCCGCAGATCCGCCCCGCCCATATTCATCGGATCGTTTATCGTGCCGATAAACGCTACACGCGTATTGCCCGAACGGAAATCAGCCTGAATCGGGAAAGGCGTATCTTCGCCACGCAGCGCCAGCATTCCGCCTATTTTTCCGCTACCGATTAGCGGTTCGCCGTTATATCGTCCTTGCGCTTTCAGCCCAAACACGTAGTCCTCGACGCGGGCGTTGCTCTCTTTACCTTTTGCGCCGGTCACTTCGCTAAAGGGCAACGGTTTACCCAGCGGATCGACCAGGATCTCAATCTCCGACTTCGTCACCTTATCGTTAATGGCGATACGTCCCTGGTCGAACAGAATGTTATCCAGCCGGAAAGACCATGCTGATGGCGGCGCATCAGGATCGCGGTTTTCGTCCCCAGCTAAGTTAAAGGTCCAGTTATTGTTTTTCTCCGACAGGCGGATCAGCCGCGCATCGGGTTTGACCAGCTTGACCCACGGGAGCCAGACGGTTTTTGTCAGCAGTGCCAGCGGGGCGAGCGTAGCTTCAACGCGCGGGAGATGCACCATGGTGACGTCGGGAATATCTGGCGGGTTGCCGAGGATGATATCTTCAGCATGAACATGCGGCCACGGAACCCAGCTACGCCAGCCAGTTTCCTGCTTCTGGCGTTCCCAAACCACGCCCAGGTCACCCCGTATAGCAAAGGGCCGGTTGAGTTCTGTAGAGACTTTCTGGTTGATGGTCGGTTTGAGCCGGTTCCAGTCAAATGTCGCAATCACAATGATGAGTACGACGATCAACAACAAGAAAACCCCTATTACTGAAGTGGTTATTTTACCTGTTCTCGTCATGTCTAACCTCCTTACTTCCTTCCTTGCCTGTCCTAAAGATAGTCCAGCAGGATGAAAAGGAGGTGCACTACGCCCTCATCAAAGCGACAGGATCACCTCTTCAAGCGTATCCAGAGGTACTGGACGAGAGAGAAAATAGCCTTGCGCAGCGAAAGCCGGTGAGTTTTGCACATCGCGCCACTCTTCCAGCGTTTCAACGCCTTCGACAATGACACCGCGGCAATAGCGGTTCATGAGCTGTAATAGTAGTGTGAAGAGATTACGTCCCTCCGGCGTCTTGCGCAGCATGACGAACAGATCCCGCGCCACTTTGATATAGTCATAACTCACTTCACTAAGCGCCGAGAAGTTCGCCATTCCGGTACCAAAGTCATCCAGCCAGAGCGGGCCGAACTCGCACATTGAGGCGAACGACGACCCCTTCGGCAAGCGGATATGTTCCACCAGCTCAAAACGCAGCCACGGCAGGCCTTCAATGATTTTCAGGATTTCGGGATCCTGACGCATCGCAATGAGTGTTGGTCCATCGACATTCACTGAAGCCAGCAGGTTGTTGGCTCTGAAAAAGCCCCCTTTCAGCTCAAGCTGCAGAAGTTGCTCTTTCACTACATCAACACGATGCCGTACAGCCACTTCAGCAAAATAGCGATCTGGTGCAATACGTTGGGAAGGGTTATCAGGATGGCTCACGACGGTCAGCAGTTCAACGGCCATCAGCCGTCCGTTGGTCTGGTAAATTGGCTGGTAGGTGTAAGCACGCTCGCACTGCAGCCAATAGCGTCTTTCCAGCAAGCTTTCAATACTCGCATCGGGCGTAATGAGCTGCTGGGTAACCTGCTTTATCATCTGAGATGTCCTGTAAATAAGAGTGTGACTGACCGGACTCGTCAAAGGTTATCGGCGCTCAGACGAAGAACTTTACGTTCAGCTGTGCGCAAAAATAAAAACTAAGCGGCAAAAACAACGCAGAACACGTGCTGGCTCAAAAAAATAATGGAACGATGTTTTAATATAGTTGACCACTTAACACCCACAGCGCACACTAACGCTAATTTTTTTCAGAGCAGGTTACGACTATGTCCAGAAAGATTGCCGTGATTGGCGAATGCATGATTGAGCTGTCACAGAAAGGCGCTGACGTTCAGCGCGGATTCGGTGGCGACACGTTGAATACATCCGTTTATATCGCCCGTCAGGTCGATGCGGCGGCACTTTCCGTACACTATGTGACTGCACTGGGTACCGACAGTTTTAGCCAACAAATGCTGGAGTCCTGGCAGGGTGAAAACGTAGACACTTCATTAACCCAGCGCATGGAAAACCGCCTGCCAGGTCTCTACTACATTGAGACCGACAGCACTGGCGAGCGCACCTTCTATTACTGGCGTAATGAAGCCGCCGCAAAATTCTGGCTGGAGAGCGAGCAGTCTGCCGCGATTTGCGAAGAACTGGCGACATTTGACTACTTGTATCTGAGCGGAATCAGCCTGGCGATTTTAAGCCCGGCAAGCCGTGACAAGCTGCTGTCATTGCTGCGTGAATGCCGTGCCAACGGCGGAAAGGTCATTTTTGACAATAACTACCGCCCACGTCTGTGGAGCAGCAAAGAAGAAACCCAGCAGGTGTATCAGCAAATGTTGGAATGCACCAATATCGCATTCCTGACGCTGGACGATGAAGACGCACTGTGGGGTGAAAAACCCGTTGCCGAGGTGATTGCCCGTACTCACGCAGCTGGCGTTCAGGAAGTGGTAGTGAAGCGCGGCGCAGACTCTTGCCTGGTTTCCATTGCAGGCGAAGAACTGATCGACGTTCCGGCCGTTAAATTGCCGAAAGAGAAAGTGATCGATACCACTGCGGCCGGAGACTCCTTCAGCGCCGGGTATCTGGCGGTCCGTCTGACCGGTGGCGATGCCGCCGAAGCCGCAAAACGCGGCCACCTGACGGCAAGCACCGTCATTCAGCATCGTGGGGCGATTATCCCCCGCGACGCCATGCCGCAATAATTTATTGTTCCTGTAGGCCGGATAAGGCGTTAACGCCGCATCCGGCACTGGGTAAGCCGGGAGCGCTTCACTTGCCCGGCTTACAGGTTACGATACCCTTTACTGTACAGGCGGGATATCCGTCACTTCAGGGTGTGATTCATCCGTTTCAACAGACGTTGCCGCTGCGGTAACGGGCGCCATAATGCTATCCCACGTCGCCTGCAGATCCTTCATATTGAATTCAGGTTCACCCTTCGGCTGCAGCAGAATTAACGCCATATCTTGCGACAGCTGCTGACGCAGGTCCTGATTCAGCATCTCAACGCTCAGGCTGTTGAGGAAGCTCTGGCGTAAACGCTGGTACTGTTCAGGCGCAATATCCACCACCTGATTTTGCAGCGAGCGCAAACGCTGGCTGATCAAAATATCGGTATCGGTACGACCATAGGTGGCAAACAGCTTCTGCAGTTCAAGATTCTTTTGCGCTACCAACGCATTGAACTCTTCTTCCGGCAGTCCCTTATCACGCACTTTCGCCAGCTCACGCGCAACCGTACCCAGATTGGCGTTCAGCTTATCGTTCGGCGACTCAACGTTAATCGCGCACTGCGCGCGCAGGAACAGCACCCGGCAGTCAAATCCGAGGCCAATGTCTTTGGCATTGTTTTTGGTTAGCTCTTGCTGAATGTGCCAGAACAGCGCCTCACGAGCTAAATCAGCGCGCCAGTAACGTAACAGCGCGGCAGATTCACGGATCGGCTGCCACGGCGTATCCCACATAATAGACAGGCGATCCTGGCGTACCGCATCGGTCATAATACTCACGGCTTCTGCTCGCAGCGGAGAGAGCGTGGGAACCGGTGCAGGCGTTTCGCGTTTTCCTTTTAACTCGCCAAAGGTTTTATTGATTTGCTCAGCTACGCTGCGTGCATCTACGTTACCAACAATAATCAGCGTCATCGCGTCCGGGGTATACCATTTCTGGTAGAAAGACTGAATTTTCGACGCGTCTACCGGCGTTTTCAGCGGATCGGCGGGATCGTGCCCCAGCAGGGTCGATCCCTTCAGACGGTAACGCCACCACCCTTCTTTGGTATCTGACGGCCAGGTTGCAACCATGTCTTCGCTATTCAGCGCATGATTGACCGTTTCAGAGGTGATGCTCAGTTTACCGGAGATATTTGCCAGATAAGAAAGTGACTCTTTCAGTAGGTCGTTACGGCTGTTAGGCAGACTGAGGTTATACAGCGTGGAATCATAGGAAACGATAACCGGCGGCATGGGACGTTTGGGATCGAACCCCTGCTGCCACAGTGAACGGGCTTGCGTGGCATCGAGGCCACCGCTTTGCGTCAGCGCGATACGCGGGATCGCATGGCTGAAACCACTCTGTTGCGCACTTTCGGTGAGTGAACCGGTATTGACCAGCAGGCGAACCTCAATACGGTCGCTCGGACGCTGGGGAGTGGCTAACACTTGCCACTGTAAACCATTTGCCAGCGTGCCCTGTTGCCACGCTGGATCAGGCTGGAGCGCATCTGCCTGCACATAGCCGGCAGTGGCCATCATCAGCAAGCCGCCCGCTAAAAGTCGAATTTTTGTGCCCTGCATGTGAACCCCTGATCAACTATCCTGGAAATAAAAAGACAGCCCTCGAAAGGACTCTCTGAATATGACGTTAAAAACACTTCGTGTTAGACCGCGAGAACATAAAAATGTCACGGAAGAAGTGAAAAAATCCCGAGCCGCCGAATCGACGGTTTCAGGCACAGGGGGTAATTATGCGCAAACGCCCGCAGTCCTGGAAGGGACTACGGGCATAAGTGACGAGATTAAGAGGATAAATCGTGCGTTTTGCCATCCGGCGCACGATTATTCAGCGTGTCATCCAGCTTTTTGGTATCCAATTCTTTCACCCATTTAGCCACAACGACAGTTGCAACACCGTTACCAATCAGGTTGGTCAGCGCACGGGCTTCAGACATGAAGCGGTCAATACCAAGAATCAGTGCCAGGCCTGCAACCGGTAAATGCCCCACCGCAGAGATAGTCGCGGCCAGAACAATGAAGCCACTCCCGGTTACACCCGCTGCACCTTTTGAGGAGAGCAGGAGCACCACCAACAGGGTTATCTGATGGAAGATATCCATGTGGCTGTTGGTCGCCTGAGCGATAAACACCGCCGCCATAGTCAGATAGATTGATGTCCCATCAAGGTTAAACGAGTAGCCCGTGGGTATAACCAATCCGACAACCGACTTCCGACAGCCCAGTTTTTCCATCTTATCGAGCATACGCGGCAGCGCAGACTCGGAAGAAGAAGTACCCAGAACGATCAGCAGCTCTTCTCGGATATAGCGGATGAATTTAAAGATACTGAAGCCGGTTGCGCGCGCAATTGAACCCAGCACCAGCACCACAAACAGAATACAGGTGATGTAGAAGCAGATGATTAGCTGACCCAGTTGCACCAGCGTTCCGACGCCATATTTACCGATGGTAAAGGCCATAGCACCGAAAGCACCGATAGGCGCCAGGCGCATGATCATATTGATGATGCCGAAAATAACCTGCGAGAAACTTTCAATCACGTTGAAAATCATCTGGCCCTTGCTGCCCAGACGATGCAGCGCAAAACCAAACATTACTGCAAACAGCAATACCTGCAGGATGTTACCGCTGGCAAACGCGCCAATGACGCTCGCCGGGATAATATCCATCAGGAAACCTACAATCCCCTGGTCTTTTGCCTGTTCGGCGTAAATCGCAACCGCTTTGGCATCCAGCGTCGCCGGATCGACGTTCATCCCGGCACCGGGTTGCACCACGTTAACAATGATAAGACCGATGATCAGCGCAATCGTACTGACCACTTCAAAATAAAGCAGTGCAACCGCACCGGTGCGGCCTACGGCTTTCATACTTTCCATGCCTGCAATGCCGGTAACGACAGTACAGAAGATGACAGGTGCGATGACCATCTTGATGAGCTTAACGAAGGCATCACCAAGCGGTTTCATTTGGGCGCCTAATTCAGGGTAGTAATGGCCAAGGAGAATACCAATGGCAATCGCTGTCAGGACCTGAAAGTAAAGGCTTTTGAATATAGAGGTTTTCATAGGGTGTCCTTAAAGTAAAAACCACAGGTCTTGTAAGGTTTTGTTTAACCTGCGGCCTTAAAGTAACACCCACACAACTTGACAGAAATGTACCTGGATCATAATTGATACAAAAATGTTAAAAATTTTGAGCTGGCTCGCACAAGCGAGACCTTTTTTAACTTTTGTAATCAGCGCTTTCCGGCGCCAGATAACGTTCTTCGAAGATATTTGCCGGAACCGGTCGGGCAAACAGGAACCCTTGTGCCACTTCCACCCCGGCTTGTGATAGCCATTCACGCTGCGCTTCGGTTTCGACACCTTCGGCGATCATCTGCAAATTAAGGCTGTGGGCCAACTGAATGATGGCGGAGATCATGCTGCAATCCTCAGGTACTCCGTCGACAAACATCTTATCGATTTTGAGGACATCCACCGGTAGCGACTTCATGTGCTGCAGCTGTCGCAGGCCCGCATACCCCATGCCAAAGTCATCCAGTGCGATACGTACTCCCGCATTACGCAATGGGCGCAAAATGGCCACCGCGGCGTGGGGATCATCGATATGTCGGCTTTCAGTCACTTCCAGGATCAACGTACCAGGCTTGATGCGATAGCGGTTTAACAACTCCAGCAGGTCCGAGACCATACTCGGGTGCATCAGCTGTAGTGCGGACAAATTCACCGACAGCGGCAGCATCAGACCCCGTTCCTGCCACGCTGACAGCTGGCGGCACGTCTCTTCCAACACCCAGTAACCAACCGTCACCATCAGGCCGCAGGACTCAATTCTGTCGATTAACCCTTCGGGCAGCTCCCAGCTTCCGTCCGGCTGCTGCATCCGCAATAATGCTTCTGCGCTCAATACCTTACCGCTGGACATTTCCACCTGCGGTTGCATCCAAAGCGCGAACTGCTGGTTATCCAGCGCGCTGAGAATATCGTTCTCTTCCGTCAAACGCTGCTGCGCCTCTTCCATCTGTAACGGATCAAAGAACTGAATTTGATTTTTACCCTTATGGCGCGAGGTTAACACGGCCGAGAGAGCGCGGCGGTAAAGCTGTTCTGCGGTCAAATCACCATAGAACATTGCTACCCCAATGTTGCAGGTAGGACGCAGTTGAATACCCTGAATAGGTAATCGCTCGTTAACGATAGTGAGTACTTGCTGACCTAGAGTAATAGCGTGCCAGGGTTCTTTTACACCATGGGCGATGATGGCGAAGTCATAGCCACTCACCTGGGAAAGCACCATCCTGGGGGCTAATACCGACTTGAGTTTTTCGACCAGCGTAAGCAGCAGGATTTCCCGCTGAGTTTCGGTTAACACCCCCGCGGTGTCACGTAGGGTTTCGCAGGTGACAATCATCAGCGCCGTCGTCTGCTGGCGGGTAACAACTTGCTCCAGCAGCCCCATTAAAAACGACTTATTGGGCAGTTCGGAAACCGGGAAACGCATTGCAAAGTCGCTTTGCTCTTCGCTATGTCGCTGAATCAACTGCTGATTAAGATTGTAGCTACGCACCAGCATACCAATCTCATCATCCTGATGTAGACGCGGCAATGCCAGTTGATAGCCAATCAGATCCTGCTGTTGGATGTCGTTCAGCTCACGGGCAATTTTACGTAAGGGGTGCACAATCAAGCGGTTAATGCACCAGGAGATGGCGACGGTCAGTATTAACGACAAAAGTAAGTAAATGGTCACTAACGTCGAGAGCGTACTCATCACGAATTTGTACATGCGGTACGAATCCGCCTGCAGTACCAGATACGCCAGCGGTTGCGGGTTAGCTGAACGCTCAAGAGAATAGATCGGCAGCGAAATTTGTACCGGAAGCTCAAACAGGCGAGTCACCGTAACAGGAACGGGGCGTTCAGGGATAAAACTCATCCGCAACGCCTGAAACTGATTGGGCAGCACCACATCGGCGCGACTGACTACACCCGCTGGCCGAATACTTTTTAAAATGGCTTCCGCTTCGGGAATATCCCCTTTCAGGATAGTGTCCGACAGAGGCTCACGGACGGAGCGAGCGATACTTTCCAGTTGCGTAGCCGTGTTATAGCGGTTTTGCTGGACCAGATGGAACAACAAAACGGTGCAAAAAATAAAAACGAACACCATAACAACGGCCGCAACCATTGCCATCTGCTTAATTGTTAACGAGCGACTGACACGCAAACTGACTCTCCACGGATAGACGAAACTGCCGTCAGAGTATACCCGATCGTAGCGGTATTAAGAGAGGCGGTATCTGAAAACTTCCCAGCGTGCATTATCGCGACAGGATAGGCACCTGGCGACGAGATTTATCTGCATTTAAGCCGAAAAAGGCCGCAAGGTTGCCCCCTGCGGCCTGGTTCGGGCGCATGTTGCCATCACGGCAGGCAGACGCCCACAAAGCGCATTACTTCCTGTTACGCAGCCAGCTCACAATCAGGCTGGCAATAGTGCCAGCGATGATTGGAGCCGCTAAATCGTGCCAGAAGGCCACGCCTAACTGTGCGAGCGTCATATAGCCGCCTGTGTTGCAATGGCAACTGTTCGCGGCTATCCTTAACTTGTCTGGAGTCAAGTTAGCCCCCGTCTTGTTGCCTGGTTTATACCGAACAACGTGCGGGGGTTTTCTCTTTCCAGCAACCGATGCCGCCGGGGATCAAGCCCCCGCAACATTGCGCCTCACCGGGAATTCCCGGCTTGCCGCTGATTCTACGGCAGCCCACTTGCCATATCACTGCGCAATATTGCGCTCTGCGTAGCGCCTCGCAATTCACCCATTTTCTTACCAGCACGCTGGAAAGATTCTTGCCAGTTGGCAATATTCCTGCCGACCATTCGTTCAGACAAAAACATAACACATTGATATCTATCAGTTCATTTTCTGGCACAGCGATTGCTATTTGACTGTGAGCTGTTCTGTTCCGAATTAAAGGAGATATCATGTCTGACTGTCGTACTTACGGATTCAACACCCAGATCGTTCACGCGGGGCAACAACCCGACCCTTCAACTGGCGCGCTTAGTACGCCTATTTTCCAGACCTCAACGTTTGTTTTTGACAGCGCCGAACAAGGTGCCGCCCGCTTTGCGCTCGAAGAGTCCGGGTACATTTACACCCGTTTGGGTAACCCCACCACCGATGCGCTGGAGAAAAAGCTGGCGGTACTGGAAAGAGGTGAAGCCGGGTTGGCAACCGCGTCCGGTATTTCTGCTATCACCACAACGCTGTTGACGCTTTGCCAGCAGGGTGACCATATCGTTTCCGCCAGCGCGATTTACGGCTGCACCCACGCGTTTTTGTCGCACAGCATGCCGAAGTTTGGGATTAACGTCAGCTTTGTCGACGCGGCAAAGCCTGAAGAAATCCGCGCCGCCATGCGACCAGAAACCAAAGTTGTGTATATCGAAACGCCCGCCAACCCAACGCTGTCGCTGGTCGACATTGAAACGGTGGCCGGTATCGCCCATCAACAGGGCGCATTGCTGGTGGTGGATAACACCTTTATGTCGCCGTACTGTCAGCAGCCTTTGCAACTGGGTGCGGATATTGTGGTTCACAGCGTCACCAAATATATCAACGGTCACGGGGATGTGATTGGCGGCATCATTGTTGGTAAGCAGGAGTTTATCGACCAGGCGCGGTTTGTAGGCCTGAAAGATATCACCGGCGGCTGCATGAGTCCTTTCAATGCGTGGTTAACACTGCGCGGCGTTAAAACGCTGGGCATTCGTATGGAACGCCACTGTGAAAATGCGCTGAAAATAGCCCGCTTCCTCGAAGGGCATCCATCTATTACTCGGGTGTATTATCCTGGCCTGACTTCGCATCCACAGTATGAGTTGGGCCAGCGGCAAATGAGCCTGCCAGGTGGAATTATCAGCTTCGAAATCGCCGGCGGCCTCGAGGCTGGTAGGCGGATGATCAATTCTGTAGAATTGTGCCTCCTCGCGGTCAGTCTCGGTGATACCGAAACCCTCATTCAGCACCCAGCGTCTATGACACATTCGCCCGTTGCACCTGAGGAACGGCTCAAAGCAGGTATTACCGACGGGCTTATCCGTCTTTCTGTGGGTCTTGAAGATCCAGAAGATATTATTAACGACCTTGAACACGCCATCAGAAAGGCAACATTCTGACCATTACAGCCTGAGCCGACGCCGATCGGTTCAGGTTGTTGAGAATCAAGGCACAACAGTCTGGCAATACACGCGATCCTCTTTCGGGGAGAACGTGTATTTTGGGCAGGGGGTTCTATGCAGGACAACACATTACAATTAAGCAACAATACAGCAACCGCCGTACCATTCTCAAAAAAAATACCGTTTACGAAATACGATTTTGGCTGGGTATTACTGTGTATCGGCATGGCCATTGGTGCCGGAACGGTACTGATGCCGGTACAAATTGGCTTAACAGGCATTTGGGTATTTATCGTTGCCTTTATTATTGCTTATCCGGCAACTTATATTGTGCAGGATATTTATTTAAAAACATTATCAGAAAGCGAAACCTGTAATGACTACACGGATATTATAAGTCATTACCTGGGAAAAAACTGGGGCGTATTTCTTGGCGTCATCTATTTCCTGATGATTATTCACGGCATATTTATTTATTCTTTATCCGTGGTTTTTGACAGCGCCTCATATATTAAAACCTTCGGCTTGACCGAGGCCGATCTTTCACAATCGATAATCTACAAAGTGGCCATTTTTGCCGTGCTGGTCGCCATTGCTTCCGGGGGAGAAAAGCTGCTGTTCAAAATCTCCGGCCCGATGGTGGTGGTCAAAGTGGGTATCATCATCGTATTTGGTTTTGCGATGGTTCCGCACTGGAACTTCGCTAATATCAGCGCCTTCCCTGAAGCATCGGTCTTCTTTCGTGATGTGCTGCTAACCATCCCGTTCTGCTTCTTCTCAGCGGTGTTTATTCAGGTGTTGAACCCAATGAACATCGCCTACCGCAAACGGGTGGCGGACCGGGTGCTGGCTACGCGTATGGCAATCCGTACGCATCGCATCAGTTACATTACTCTGATTGCTGTCATTCTGTTTTTCTCCTTCTCTTTTACCTTTTCCATTAGCCATGAAGAGGCCGTTTCGGCTTTCGAACAAAATATTTCAGCACTGGCGTTGGCGGCTCAGGTCATTCCTGGGCAGATTATTCATATCACCTCCACGGTGCTGAATATCTTCGCCGTATTAACCGCGTTCTTTGGTATTTATCTGGGATTCCACGAAGCGATTAAAGGTATTATTCTCAACGTTCTGAGCCGCGTCATTGACGTTGAGAAAATTAATCCGTTGGTGCTTACGCTGGGTATTTGCACCTTTATTGTTATCACCCTGGTCATTTGGGTGTCATTTCGCGTATCGGTACTGGTGTTCTTCCAGTTAGGTAGCCCGCTTTACGGGATTGTGTCGTGTATTATTCCGTTCTTCCTGATCTATAAAGTAACGCAACTGGAAAAACTGCGCGGACTGAAAACCTGGTTGATCCTGCTGTACGGAATTCTGCTGTGCCTGTCGCCCTTATTGAAGCTGATTGAATAACCCATGTATATCGCGCCGTCAGACGCTGGCGGCGCTTAACCCACACTCTCCAGCTGATAGCCGCGAATTTTATTCAGCACCGTGGTGTGCGACACGCCCAGCGCTTTGGCGATATGCCGTGACGACACATTATCTTCCACCATCTGTTCAATGAGCTGGCGTTCAGCACACAGAACCTGCTCTTTAAAAGGACGTTCTGTCGCGCCCCGCTCAACGGCAGGCAAATTCACCATCCCTAATTCTTCCCGCGTAATAACATCGGATTCCGCCATCAGCATCAGGCGAATAATGGTATTTTCCAGTTCGCGCACGTTTCCCGGCCAGGTGTGATGGTGCAGGGCATCAAAACAGGCTTTATCCAGAATGATCCGCCGCTGGAATTCCTTCGCGTATTTCTGCACAAAGTGGCGAATCAGCAGGCTGATATCCTGTGGGCGCTCGCGCAAAGGTGGAATGGTCAGTGAAAGCACGTTGATGCGGTAATAGAGATCGGCGCGCAGCAGACGTTGTTCCACCATCTCTTCCAGATTGGCATTGGTTGCCACAATAATGCGCACATTGACCGGAATAATTTGTGCCCCGCCAACGCGCCGAATCCCGCCATCCTGAAGCACGCGCAGGAGTTTAGCCTGTAAGCTCAGCGACATTTCGCCAAACTCATCGAGAAAAAGGGTGCCTTTATCGGCCATTTCAAACAGCCCTTTTTTGCCTTTACAATCCGCGCCGCTGAAAGCCCCTTTCTCATAGCCAAAGAATTCACTCTCCATTAGCGACTCAGGTAGCGCAGAGCAGTTGACCGGAATAAACGGATAAAAACGTCGCTGCCCGGAATTATGGATAGCCCGGGCCAGCAGCTCTTTACCGGTCCCCGTATCGCCACGGATCAGAACGGTATATTTGCTGTCGGCAATTTTTATCGCCTTTTCGATAAGCGCGTGCATGCTCTGGCTGCTGCAAATAATGTCAGAGAAATAGCGCGGCCGTTCCGGCTCCGGCGTTGACAGCTCACTTATCTCCTCACAGAGGTAAGCGACATGAATAATATCGGCGCGCTGGCTTAAACAGGATTGCACACAGGAAATATCCTGTAGCTGGCGGCACCAGGATTTAATCAGGATCCGCCCAGGCGTGACTTTCATGGAGATGATATTGATATCACAGCAGGAAAACTCCTTCAGGACATCCTCAACCATCGACAGACGATCAATTGTTTTAATATCCCAGCGTATCGTGACCACATTTGCTCCTGGTAGTTAGCAACTGCGAAATAGATATTTCTGTGACTAGAGGAAATCTGACTACATTCTAGACGCTGTGGAATAATGTTCTGCCAAAGGACTCACATTGTGGACGTAAAGAGAAAATATAAAAAAACCGGAGCACAAGGCTCCGGTTATCGGGTCATAACCCAGGTTTATTGCTGTGGATTCTCATCCTGATCAACGGCAAAACACGCCACCAGTTGACCGCCGTAATCTTTCAACTGCGGCTGAAGCTGGGTACACGGACCAAAGCGACGACGGCAGCGGGCGTTAAACGCGCAGCCCGGCGGCGGATTCAGCGGGCTTGGCAGTTCACCGGTCAGCTTGATACGCTCACGGCGATCGTCCGGGTTCAGACGCGGCGTTGCGGAGAGCAGCGCTTGCGTGTACGGATGACGCGGATTATTGAAGATTTGGTCCTTCGTCCCTTTCTCCACGCAGCGGCCTAAATACATCACCATCACTTCATCGGCAATGTGCTCGACCACCGACAGGTCGTGCGAGATAAAGACGTATGACAGCCCCAGTTCCTGCTGCAAATCCATCATCAGATTCAGCACCTGCGCACGCACCGAGACGTCCAGCGCTGAGACCGGTTCATCGGCAATCACCACGTCCGGGTCAAGCATCAGACCGCGAGCGATGGCAATACGCTGACGCTGACCGCCGGAGAACATATGCGGATAGCGGTCGTAGTGTTCGGTTTTCAGCCCCACTTTCGCCATCATCGCCAGCGCTTTTTCACGACGCTCCTCTTTGCTGAGCGTGGAGTTGATCAGCAGCGGCTCTTCCAGAATCTGTCCCACTTTTTTACGCGGGTTTAGGGAACCGTACGGGTTCTGGAATACAATCTGGATTTTCTGCCGACGCAGCTTTTGCGCCTGCGGGTCGTGCTTAAGCAGATCCTGTCCCTGGTAATACAGCTCACCGCCGGTCGGGACTTCAATCATCGTCAGCAGGCGGCCAAGGGTGGATTTCCCACAGCCCGACTCGCCTACCACCGCCAGCGTTTTACCACGCTCTAAGGTAAAGGAGACGCCGTCCAGCGCTTTCACCAGGCGCTCCGGGGCGAACATGCCCTTTTTCACCGGGTAGTGTTTTTTCAGATCAATAGCCTGCAACAGCGGCTGTGACAAAGTGGCCTTTTGCGTACTCATAGCCCAGGCCTCCCGGCATCATCAAGTGGGTAGTGGCATTTCGACTGACGACCGCCTTCCAGCAGGTTCAGTTCAGGTTCTTCAGCGCGGCATTTGTCGGTCGCATAGGGGCAGCGTGGGTTCAGCAAACAGCCGCTCGGGCGGTCATATTTCCCGGGAACCACGCCCGGCAGCGAGGCCAGACGTGCTTTATCCTGAGCAAACTCAGGCAGCGCGCGCAGCAGCGCCTGGGTGTAAGGATGACGCGGCGCGCGAAAGATATCCTGCGCGGCTCCGGTTTCTACCACCTGACCGGCGTACATCACGATGATTTTGTGTGCCGCTTCAGCCACCAGCGCCAGATCGTGCGTGATTAAGACCAGCGCCATGTTCTCTTTTTGCTGCAATTCCAGCAGTAGCTCGATGATCTGCGCCTGAATAGTCACATCCAGCGCCGTTGTCGGTTCGTCGGCAATCAGCAGTTTCGGACGACAGGCTATCGCCATCGCGATCATCACGCGCTGGCTCATCCCACCGGATAACTGGTGAGGATATACATCCAGACGTGAGGCCGGATCGGGGATACCCACCAGCGTCAGCAGGTCTATTGCCCGCTGAATACGCGTTTTTTTGTTGCCGCCCTGGTGCACTTTAATGGCTTCCATAATCTGGTAGCCGACGGTGTAGCAGGGGTTAAGGCTGGTCATCGGGTCCTGGAAGATCATCGCCACTTCCGCACCCACTAACTGGCGACGCTCTTTCTCAGAGATGCGCTTCAGGTCGCGACCATTAAACTCCAGATTTTCGGCCATAACGCGGCCTGGGTAGTCAATCAGTCCCATAATCGCCAGCGAACTGACGGACTTACCAGAGCCGGACTCTCCTACAATGCCAACCACTTCACCCTGATTCACACTGTAGCTAATGCGGTCTACGGCGCGGAATTCGGAACCTACGTCGCCGAAATGCACCGATAATTTATCTACATTTAATAACGCCATCTCGAACCTCTTACTGCTTCAGTTTGGGATCGAGCGCGTCACGCAGACCGTCACCCATCAGGTTAAATGCCAGCACCGTCAACAGGATCGCCAGCCCCGGGAAGGTCACAACCCACCAGGCGCTTTGGGCAAACTGCAGAACGTCAGAGAGCATGGTGCCCCATTCCGGCGTAGGCGGCTGTGCGCCCATCCCCAGGAAGCCGAGGGCAGCCATATCGAGAATGGCGTTAGAGAAGCCAAGCGACGCCTGAACAATCAGCGGCGCAAGACAGTTAGGAAGAATGTTGACGAACATCTGGCGCATAGCGCCGGCTCCCGCCACGCGAGATGCGGTGACGTAGTCGCGGTTAACCTCCACCAGCACGGCGGCGCGCGTCAAACGGACATAGTGCGGCAATGCCACGAACGTCAGCGCCAGCGCGGCGTTGCCAATCGAGGGGCCAAATACAGCCACCAGCACCAGTGCCAGCAACAGGCTCGGCAATGCCAGCATGATATCGACCACACGCATGATGACGTTATCGACAATCCCGCCAAAGTAACCGGCGATCAGCCCAAGAACCACGCCCATCAGCAGGGAGAGTACTACCACCAGACAGCCGACCAACAGCGACAGACGCGCACCGTACATCAGGCGGGACAGCACGTCGCGGCCTACATCATCAGTACCAAACAGATGCGCCATGGTACCGCCTTCCTGCCACGCGGGAGGAGCCAGCAGCGTATCGCGGAACTGGTCTGCCGGGTTGTAGGGTGCGAGGACGTTGGCAAAGACCGCAATCAGGATCATCACCACAACGTACACCAGCCCAACAACCGCACCTTTGTTGCGTTTAAAATAGTGCCAGAACTCCTGCAGCGGAGTCATCGGCACCGGTGCAGCAATAACTTTATTTTCAGTAACCTGTGACATGATGGCCCCTTACTTCTTATGCCGAATACGCGGGTTCACCACGCCGTACAGCAGGTCTACCAGCAGGTTGACGAGGATAATCATCGTCGCGACCAGCAGCACCCCGCCCTGCACCACCGGATAATCGCGGCGTTGCAGCGCATCGATCAGCCAGCGCCCCAGTCCCGGCCACGAGAAGATGGTCTCGGTCAGGATCGCCCCGGCCAGCAACGTACCAACCTGCAGGCCGATAACGGTCACCACGGGCAGCATCGCGTTACGCAGAGCGTGAATAATGATGACGCGCATACGAGTCAGGCCTTTGGCGCGCGCGGTACGGATATAATCTTCACCCAGCACTTCCAGCATCGATGAACGGGTCATACGCACAATGACCGCCAGAGGAATGGTACCCAGCACCATCGCAGGCAGGATCATATGCGCCAACGCATCAATAAAGTTGCCCTCTTCACCCCAGATGGCGGTGTCGATCAGCATAAAGCCGGTTAGCGGATTGGAATCATCAAGGAACACCATGTCGCTCACCCGCCCAGAAACTGGCGTCAGGTTCAACTGCACGGAAACCAGCATGATCAGCATCATGCCCCACCAGAAAATCGGCATAGAGTAACCGGTCAGCGCCAGGCCAACTGCCGTGTGATCGAAAATGGAGCCGCGCTTAACGGCAGCAAGTACACCCACTGGGATACCCACTGCGACGGCGAAAATCATCGCGCAGACGCCGAGTTCCAGCGTTGCTTTGAAGCGAGGTACGAACTCTTCCCACACCGGTAAGCGGCTTTTCAGTGAGATACCTAAATCACCATGCATAACCCCCCAGATATAGTGGAGGTACTGCTGCCACATCGGCTTATCCAGACCGAGTTCAGCCAACAGTTGAGCATGACGCTCAGGGGAGATCCCACGTTCACCCGCCATGATCATAACCGGATCGCCGGGGATCATATGGACGAAGGCAAAGGTGAGAAGAGTGATACCGATAAACGTGGGGATGACGAGTCCCAAACGTCGGAGAATGAACTGCAACATAACCCGGATTCTCTCTAATGACGCACGGCCTGGAACCGTGAGTCTGTATTGCTCACAAATCTTATCCCACGCAAACTGCATCGCGGGTAAAGCATTACGCCGGAGGGCGCTGCGCTTATCCGGCCTTAACAACACCGGGGCGCAGCGCTTCCTTAATTGCTTTTAATTATTCGACAGAGACGTTTTCGAAGTGGTGTTTGCCTAATGGATCAACCACATAGCCTTTCACTTCTTTACGCACTGGTTCGTACACGGTGGAGTGAGCAACAATCAGAGCCGGAGCCTGGTCGTGCATAACAACCTGAGCTTGCTTGTACAGTTCAATACGTTTGTTGTGATCGTCGGTCGCACGCGCCGGCTGGATCAGGTCTTCAAACGGCTTGTAGCACCAGCGAGAGTAGTTGGAACCATCTTTCGCTGCCGCACAGCTGAACAAGGTCGCGAAGAAGTTGTCCGGATCCCCGTTGTCACCGGTCCAGCCCATCATCACCGCCTGATGTTCACCCGCTTTGGCGCGTTTCAGATACTCGCCCCACTCGTAGGTCACAATCTTGGCCTGAACGCCAATTTTCGCCCAGTCAGCCTGAACCATTTCTGCCATACGACGTGCGTTCGGGTTATATGGACGCTGTACCGGCATAGCCCACAGCTCAACGGTAAAGCCTTTGTCCTGACCCGCTTCCTTCAGCAGCGCTTTGGCCTTCTCAGGATCGTAGGTGTAGTCTTTAACGTCGTCGTTATAGCCCCACATGGTCGGCGGGATCAGGTTTTTCGCGGCAACGCCAGCGCCCTGATAAACCGCTTTGATGATCGCTTCTTTGTTTACCGCGTAGGTCAGCGCCTGACGGACTTTCACGTCATCAAACGGTTTCTTCTCGGTATTGAAAGAGAGGTAGCCCACGTTCAGACCCGCCTGCTCCATCAGGTTGATGTTTTTATCCTGCTTCATGCGCGCGATGTCTGCCGGGTTCGGGTACGGCATCACCTGGCACTCGTTCTTCTGCAGTTTGGCGTAACGCACGGAAGCGTCAGGCGTAATGGAGAAGACCAGACGGTCGATCTGCGGCTTGGTGCCCCAGTAACCTTCGAATGCTTTATACAGAATACGGGAGTCTTTCTGGTACTGCTGCAGCTGGAACGGACCGGTACCAATTGGGTTCAGATCCACTTTCTCCGGAGAACCGGCTTTCAGCATGTTGTCAGCATATTCTTTGGAAAGAATAGAAGCGAAGTCCATCGCCAGGTCAGCCAGGAACGGCGCTTCCGGGCGAGTCAGCACGAACTGAACGGTTTTATCGTCCACTTTTTTCACTTCGGAGATCAGATCCGGCAGACCCATCCCTTCGAAGTATTCATAGCTGCCGCCAGAGACTTTGTGGTACGGGTTCTGGGCATTTTTCTGACGATCGAAAGAGAACACCACGTCATCGGCGTTAAAATCGCGCGTCGGTTTAAATTCTTTGTTGTCCTGCCACTTCACGCCCTGACGCAGGTGGAAGGTATAGGTTTTGCCGTCTTCGCTGATTTCCCACTTCTCAGCAAGGCCCGGGATCACTTCAGTCGTACCGGTTTTGAACTCGACCAGGCGGTTATAGATCGGTACGGAGCTGGCATCATAGGTGGTGCCAGAGGTGAAAAGCTGCGGGTTAAAGCCTTCAGGAGATCCTTCTGAACAATAAACCAGAGTTTTAGCCTGTACGCTTGCTGCGACGGTCATAGCCACCAGGCTCAGACCAAGCTTCAGCATCCCTGACTTCTTCAAGGAAATACTCATTCTTCTGCTCCAATGTGATGTTTGTTGTTTTACCCTTTGCAGTGGGTTTGCACCGCCTGGCCTTTTTTGTTTTTTACCCGGCCGGGTCGGCGTTAAGAGGATGGGGATTCCGTTCACATAAGCGACTGAGTTGCAGTGCGGATTCTCCATGAAATGCCCCTCATACCCTACAATCTGTCAACAGAATGTGAAAACGTCAATACAGGTCACCGTGATTTACGCCAACGGTGAGAATTCACAAACAAAGATTAAAAAAAGTGCGGAAGGACATTTTCAGCAGGGAAATTTGTGCTACGCGCACTATGCCAGAATAAACATCTTCATATTTCGCAACATTTGGTGATTAACATTTATGCAATTTATTCAAACTTTCTAAATTAATGCTGCATATCTGAGCGATTAATACCATGAACGTTAAAGCGCACAGCGGAAAATGCCAGCTTCAGCCATAAGTAGCGCAAAAAAAGTTTCAAGCAAATATAAAAAAAGGCAATGGAATATGTCACAGAATCGTTAACAGTCAGTGGGAAGTGGTGCACAATTTTTGCAGATAAAATGAAGGTCAAACGTGGGGTCGGAAAAACACAAAATACGCCCTGCCAGCGCTTCGCCTGTAGGCCGGATAAGGCGCTTGCGCCGCCATCCGGCAATGTCTGTTATAGCGTGATGTTTTGCCTGATGGCGCTTCGCTTATCAGGCCTACAAAAGCCACAAATGCAAAAAGCCCGCTCAGAGAGCGGGCTTTTCTAATTTGGTCGGTGATAGAGGATTACTCGCCACTGCGTGGCTCGCCCTACGGGCCGTTGCTGACGCAACGTTCTCTCGCTACGCTCGAGTCGAACCTCTTGCCCCCGGAGGTTCTCATCCTCGTGGATTCCGGAAAGCAAAAAGCCCGCTCTGAGAGCGGGCTTTTCTAATTTGGTCGGTGATAGAGGATTCGAACCTCCGACCCCTTCGTCCCGAACGAAGTGCGCTACCAGGCTGCGCCAATCACCGAATGCGGGGCGCATCTTACTGCTCAGCTGCGCGCCCGTCAATCCCTTAGTATCAAAATGCCATTTGATCGGCGAGAAAGTCAGCAGCTCAGTTACTGGGCTGTAGCCTTATTCGCGTCCGGGATACGGCACCAGTTGTTATTCTCGTTAATACCGCCATTTGGCGAGGTATAACCGAGGCAACCCAAAATGGTGTCGTACAGTTCCACATGACGACGCGGCACCTTCATATCAGCTTCTTGCTTCAGATGTGCAAACGCCTTCGCATGGTCTGGGTCTTCCAGATATTTGTCAGACATCCACACCATCATAGGTACGCGGAACTGCTCAGGTGGCGCCATTTTACGCGGCGTACCATGCAGGTGCTCGCGTTCGTTAATCGACTCACCGTGATCGGCGGCATAAAACACGATCGCTTTCTTATCGCGTAGTTGATCAAACACTTTGGTAATAAAGTGATCAACATAGGTTACCGAGTTATCGAATGAGTTGATCATCTCAGCTTTCGAGCAACCGCTATCAACATTGACACACTCCGGCTTCCACTGCGCATATTCGCGGGTGTAGCGCTGGGTGTAGTTAAAATGCGAGCCTTTGGTGTGCAGAATAATCAGATGCTTGTCACCATCTTCATTATTCTGTAAAGACTGCTGCATCTCGGTAATCAGCAGCATATCGTCAACGTTCTTGCCACGGTTACGTGGCTCTGCGCCAATCTGCTCACGATAGGCGATGTTCTCCGCCATGGTATTACTGTAGAACCACATCTCGCTTTGCATCGCGTAAAGATCGGTCTTGAACCCTAACTGGCCGAGCACGGAGAAGACGTTTTGTTCTTTCAGAGTACGCTGCGGGTTTTCTTCTGCCCCACCCTCACGCACAAACATGCAACGCAGCGAAAGTTTGGTTGCCGTATCACAGGAATATCCACGGAAGGCGGCCAGATTTTTCTCCTGGGCGAGCCTTGGCGTGGTATTACGCTCATAGCCAAAAATCCCCATATGATCCCAGCGGGTCGTTTCGCCGATAATAAAGACCACATAGGTGTCGTCGAGGTTTTTGGGGGCAACATAGGTAAACTTCTTCGCCGGGTTCATCAACGATTTGTTATCTGAAGATTCATCCACTTGTGCCCAGGCGTACAGACCCAGCGCGGAGAGCCAGTTTGACGGCAGATAGGAATTCGCCACTACCCCGCCATAGCTGGGCAAATCGATCCCCGTTGCTCGCTCAACGCTTCTCTGTTGCATACTCAGCAGGCGAATCGGGAGCCATACCATCAGACCAGCCAGTAAAACTACCGCCACGCTGCGCCATCTCATACCAGGCGTACGTATCTGTTTCATCAGGGTATAGCGGCAGCGGTTACTCCAGATCAGCACCAATGGGATAATACTGACCGAAACCAGCCACACGATGAAATGCCAGCCGACGACTTCTTTCGATAAATCAATATCCGTGGTCATAACGGAGGCGATAATGCCGTAGCCAATTACCACGTTCAGGAAGGTCATATAATAACTGGCGCCGGCAGAACACAGCACCACAAAGGTTGCCAGCACACGCCAGGCGCGTCGGCCAAATAACGAGAGAAGTCGGAGTAAAAAGAAGGTCACCAGCACAGTGCCGGCCAATTCAACAACCGCGGAGAGTCCTTTCCAGACGGTAAACTCGTGCGCATATCCGCTAAAGCGACGGAAAAATACAGCACAGTTCATAAACAAACCGATATAGATTGCCAGCAAGAAACTGAGTTTCTGCTGCGTCATCGACTTAATGTATCTCATGCAAACAAACCCTGGGAATCGGGATAAAAACACCCTGTGCAGTAGTCAAACAGACCAGGCAGGGGAAAATGCGACAACAGCAGAGGTGAAATGTCTACGGGCGCGGGTAAGTAGACCACAGGAGGGTGAAAAAGTGCTTATGGAGAATGCAAATGGCGCATATATTTTTGTAAATATATGCGCCAGGTATTAATCAGACTACTAATAGGTTTAGGCGTGCGCCTCGGTATATACGCTACGCTGTGGCTGGCGGATGGTGGTGGAGAGTGCCAGTGAGATGATTAACAGCGCAAAGATAACGCAGAAGGTCACATAGAAACCGCCGAACAGCGAGGCGATAATGGAACCACAAATGCTGCCGATACCGAAACCTAAGTAAATGACGCCGTAGTTTTTAGCCAGGTTATTCAAACCGAAGAACTCGCTCACCAGTGACGGGAACACGGTGATGGTACCGCCAAAGTTAAATGCTACACAGGCAATCGCCGCGAAGAAGGTCGCATCATTCAGCGGGGCGAACAGCAGTGCCGCCATACCGACCAGCGAAACGACCTGCCCAATGGTGATAACGCGAATACGAGAGATTTTGTCGGACAGAATCCCCAGAACCAGACGACCTGACAGGTTAGCGATAGAAATGACTGTAACCGCATTTGCCGCCGTTGCCACATCCATATGCGCCAGGCTTTGTGCAATATCTTTCGCCACGCCAATCACATACAGCCCACTCATACACGCCGTCAGGAACATCACTGCCAGCATCCAGTACTGCGGTTTACGCATGGACTGCGCCAGGGTGTAGTCATTCTCAACCACGCCATTTTTTGTTTTCACTTCCTGATTCGGCGCGTCTTTCATCAGCGTGGAGCCAAAGACGATCATCACCAGCACAATCGCGCCCCAAATCATGAAGGTTTTTTCCAGACCCACAGTGCTCAACAGTTGGCTGTCGATGAATTTAAAACCGAGGCTGCCAAGACCGTAAGAACCGATGGCAAAGGCGGAAATCAGCCCTTTACGCTCAGGGAACCATTTTACACAGTTGGAAAGTGTTAACAGGTAGCCTGCGCCATCCGCCAGACCAACCAATACACCGGCGCTCAGCCACAGCATAATCAGGCTGTCAGAGTGAGCGGTTAAGAAGAAGCCGACACCCAGTAAAATACCGGAGGCCATGGTGACACGTTTCACGCCAAAACGTTCCTGCAGTTTCCCGGCGACGGAAGAAGAAATCGCCAGCCCGAGGCTCAGCAGGCCAAAGGAAAAGGCAACCTGACTCACTGGCGCATCAAGCTTAGAAGAGAGCGCACCGTTAAACAGGCTCCAGGTATAAACAGAACCTAAAGCAAATTGGGTAATGATGGTGCCGATCAGTGTCAGCCAGCGGGTACGCTGATAATCAGAAGTTTTCATGGCAGTCTTCCTGCATAAACAAAATGGGAAATTCTCTGCCAACAACCATACCGAAGCGCTTTTATGAGCAGGAGAAAACGGCATGAAATGCCGCCAGGACGGAATGAAATGCCTGGAATGCAGAATGAATGACGAGACAAAAAGTCGGGTTACTGAATTTTATCGCATGAGTTAGTACACGCTATCGCTGGAGTGCGTGTGATTGTTGATCTCAACATGTAATCAAGATGTTTATATGCTGATTACTTACGTTAAAATTTGGCGCTCACTCCCATGGTGTACATATAGTCGCTGTTGTTGGTACTGTTTTCCGCCTGCGAAAGCGCCGCGTAAGCCGCCATGTGCGGGTTCAAAAGCATATCCGCACCGACGGTGACATCCACCCAGTTACCGTCCTGACCCGCTGCTGACATGCGGCTGAGACCCGACTGCGCCTTCCAGATATTCTCGCCAAACTGCTGGTTATAGCTGATTTGCGCCCACGGACGCACATCACCGAACTGCGAATTGACACGCCAACCCAACGAACTCACGCTGGCATGCCACAGCGGATCGTTCTGCGTTACCGACGTCGCGCTATCGCCAAATTCGTTGTAAGTAGATGTGGTTGAACCGTCATAATGCAGCGCGGCAACCGGACCAGTTGTCACCTGCCTTGAAAGCGGGAAGTTCCAGCCCATACTCATGCCGCTGGTCGCATCCATAGGCGTCTCATCCGCCAGATTCACCACGGGACCCGCCACGTTCTGAGTGGAACGAATACGTTCTTCCAGAATGTCGTTATAACGTGGTTGGTGATCGCTGTCCCATGTATAACGTTCAGCCGTATGCCCTGACATCGCATCAACGATATATTCTTGTTGCCAGCCATATGCTGTATTGATGGACAGCGCACAAACTACGA
The DNA here is from genome assembly GCF_030332785.1 of Citrobacter sp. Cpo069. Classification (NCBI taxonomy): domain Bacteria; kingdom Pseudomonadati; phylum Pseudomonadota; class Gammaproteobacteria; order Enterobacterales; family Enterobacteriaceae; genus Citrobacter; species Citrobacter sp. Cpo069. The sequence continues at coordinate 240,371 of NZ_JAOWHD010000046.1, read as the reverse complement.
CGCTCGCCAGAGTTAACCTTTGGCGACCACTACTGTTTCTTATAATCATCAACGCGACTCCAGAAAAGAGCCGAATTCGGCGATATTATTGTCATTGTGTGAAGGATATTGGGCCCATCAGGCCCTGTATTAAATATTGTCTTTTTAGCTGGCGCGTCAAGGCGGGCCGAATGAAATTTTTACGCCAGTAAAAACAGCGAGGAAGAATATGCAGCGTTGCGGATGGGTCAGCCAGGACCCACTTTACATTGCCTACCACGACAAGGAATGGGGCGTCCCCGAAACCGATGGTAAAAAGCTGTTCGAAATGATCTGCCTTGAGGGCCAGCAGGCCGGGTTATCGTGGATTACCGTGCTCAAGAAACGGGAAAACTATCGCCACGCCTTCCACCATTTTGACCCGGAAAAAGTGGCGGCCATGACCGAAGAGGATGTGGAAAGGCTGGTACTGGATGCCGGCATTATTCGTCATCGCGGAAAAATTCAGGCCATTATCGGCAACGCTCGCGCTTTTCTGACGATGGCGCAAAACGGAGAGTCGTTTAGCGAATTCGTCTGGTCATTTGTTGATAACCAACCGCAAGTGACTCGCGCCGCTAACCTGAGCGATATTCCCACCTCCACGCCTGCGTCAGACGCGCTGTCTAAAGCGTTAAAAAAACGCGGATTTAAGTTTGTCGGCACCACCATTTGTTACTCCTTTATGCAGGCGTGCGGCCTGGTCAACGACCATGTCACCAGCTGCATCTGTTATCCGGGAGAACAACATGATTCGTGAATCCAAGGCTGACGATCTGCCGTCAATTTTGGCGCTGTGGATGGAAAGCACAATCCATGCCCATCCATTTATCGAAGAGCGCTACTGGCGCGAAAGTGAATCCGTGGTGCGGGATGTTTATCTGCCCGCCGCGCAAACCTGGGTGTGGGAAGAAGAAGGCGAGCTCAAAGGCTTTGCCAGCGTGATTGACGACCGCTTTCTCGGCGCGCTGTTTGTCGCACCTGCCGCCATCAGAAGCGGGATCGGCAAAGCGCTGGTGCAGCATGTCCAGCAGCGCTTTTCGATACTCAGCCTTGAGGTCTACCAGAAGAATCAATCAGCGGTGAACTTCTACCATGCGCTGGGTTTTCGCATTGAAGACGGCGCATGGCAGGAAGAGACTCACCACCCCACGTGGATTATGGGCTGGCAGGCGGATCAAACGCCGTAAGCGCCAACGTTGGTCCGCTATATTTTTCAAGCCACGCCAGCGCAGTATTGCCCGCGCAGCCATTCCCCAGCTTCGAGCTGGGGAGATCTTTGGTCAGCACGTTGACGGCACCATTTTTACAAATACCGTTCGCTGCGAGATCCAAATCAGGCCAGGCGCCTTCATGAATACAGATGACGCCGGGTTTAATACCCGCCGTCACCACCGCGCCCGCCAGAACTTGCCCGCGCTGGTTCCACACCCTGACCGTATCGCCATCCGCAATGCCGCGCGCGTGGGCGTCCTGCGGATGAATCGTTATCGGCTCACGATCCGCTACCGCGTACTGCTCACGTAGCGCACTGTAGTTAAGCTGACTATGCAAACGGTGCGCCGGATGGGCGGAAAGCAGCTGTAGCTGGTCCGGTTCGGCGTTACCGAACCACTCATCCGGCTCCAGCCACATCGGGTGTCCCCCGCAGTCCGCGTAGCCGTAACCTGCAATCCTCGCGGAGTAGATTTCAATTTTGCCGCTGTCCGTTTTCAGCGGATGCGCCTGTGGGTCGCGGCGAAAATCCGCAAAACGGATAAACTGTGCGCTGGCGGCGTTTTCCGGCATTTCGATCAGGGCGTTGCGCTGCCAAAACTCGGCGAAAGGCGGCAATGTCACCTGCTGACTGGCCCCACGTTGCCCGGCAATATTGTAAAAAGTCTCCAGCCACGCCAGTTCGCTTTTACCTTCGGTGAACCGTTCATATCCGCCCTTTTCCCAGCGCTCACTCAGCTCGGCAAAGACATCAAAATCATTTCGCGCTTCGTCCTGCGGCGGTACGACCTGCTTCATCGGCACCAGGTGCTGGTTGCTGTAATCGCCAGTCATGGTCAAATCATTACGCTCAAAGGAGGTGGTTGCTGGCAGCACGATATCAGCATGCTTTGCTGCTGCGGTCCAGAAACACTCCGAGATGACCACCAGCTCCGGTTTTTGCCAGGCGCGAATTAAACGGTTAGTGTCCTGATGATGGGTGAAGTTAGCGCCACCCGCCCACCACAGCATACGGATGTCCGGGAAATGGCGGTCCATGCCGTTGTGCTGGTAAAAACCGCCGGGATTTTCCAGCGCTTCGACAATTCGCGCCACCGGGATTTTATCTACCGCGTCGGTGCCGCCTTTAACGCTGCCCTGCATTGAAGCCAGCACCGCAGCCCGGCGCGTTGGGTTGCCGCCGTTGGCAAAATGGTACGACAGCCCAAAACCGCCGCCTGGCGTCCCGATTTGTCCGAGCATGGCGGCCAGGGTGACAATCATCCAGTGTTTCTGCTCGCCATACTGTTGGCGCTGCATGCCCCATCCGGCCATCAGCATGGTGGTATTTTGGTGAAATATCGCTGCAAGTTCGCGTATCTTCGCTGCCGGAATGCCACAAATCTCTGCCGCCCATTTTGCCGTTTTTGCAACATCGTCAGATTTACCCAGCAGATAGTCGGCAAAACGGTCATATCCGGTAGTACACCGGGAGAGAAAGTCCTCGTCATGCCAGCCGTTTTCCACCAGCGTATGCGCGATGCCCAGCATCAGCGCTACGTCGGTCCCCATATGCGGGGCAATCCATTCCATCTTATCGCCAAAGAAATCGACGCTTTCCGATCGCATCGGATCGATACAGATCAATCGTTTACCGCTGTCGCGCAATGCCTCAAAGTACGCGAGGCCCTGCTCATCGGACGCGTTCCAGGCAATCTTCAGGGTATTCAGCGGATTGGCGCTCCACAACACCACCACCTCGCTGTTCTCCAGCACCACCGGCCAGCTGGTTTGCTGCTGGTAAACTTCGTTCCCGCCCACCACGTACGGCATGATCGCTTGCGCAGCCCCCGTCGAGTAATCCCCCAGATGCCCGGTATAACCGCCCGCCAGCGCCATATAACGCTGTAACAGGGTCGCCGCTTTGTGTAACACGCCGTTGGACCGCCAGCCGTACGAACCGGCAAAAATTGAGGCCGGGCCGTAGCTGTCACGGATGCGTTTATGCTGCGTATGGATAAGATTCAGCGCGTCGTCCCAACTGACGCGAACAAACTCATCCTGCCCACGTACGCCCTGTGGGTTTTCCGGCGAGGCGAGAAACCCTTTACGCACCATCGGAAAACGTACCCGCGTTTTACTGTGAACCTGGTCGCGCACCACGGTTTGCAAAGAGTTGGGATGAGTGGTGGGCAGCGCGCCACGCGAGGAGAAAACTGTCTCCCCATCAGTGTCGACGAGGATTGGTCCCCAGTGGGCGGCGGTTAACACCGAGTAATGTGCGGGTGAATTAGCCAAAATGGCGCTCCTGAATGCGATGTGACGGCTTATTTATTATGCCGTTCAATGTTACTTACAAATTTCAGAGTCTTCCCTGGAATTTTCTTCATGTTCACACGTCATAATCAACCGCCACGGTCGCTGTGGCAAAGAAGAAAAAGTCATTAAGGAATTAAGATGAAGAAACGTGTATTTGTTATTGCTGCCATCGTGAGCGGCGCCCTGGCGGTTTCTGGCTGCACAACAAACCCTTACACCGGCGAACGCGAAGCGGGTAAATCCGGCATTGGCGCAGGTATTGGCTCTCTGGTCGGCGCGGGCATTGGCGCACTCTCTTCTTCGAAGAAAGATCGCGGCAAAGGCGCACTGATTGGCGCAGCGGCTGGCGCGGCCGTTGGCGGTGGTATCGGCTATTACATGGATGTACAGGAAGCAAAACTGCGCGAAAAAATGCAGGGAACGGGCGTCAGCGTGACACGCAGTGGCGATAACATCATTCTGAACATGCCAAACAACGTCACCTTCGACAGCAGCAGCGCCAACCTGAAGCCTGCGGGTGCTAACACCCTGACCGGCGTGGCGATGGTACTGAAAGAGTACAATAAAACCGCCGTCAACGTGCTGGGCTTCACCGACAGCACCGGCAGCCAGGATCTGAATATGCGTCTGTCACAGCAGCGCGCAGACTCCGTAGCCAGCGCCTTGATCACTCAAGGGGTCGCAGCTAACCGCATCCGTACTCAGGGTATGGGCCCGGCAAATCCGATCGCCAGCAACAGCACAGCGGAAGGTAAAGCGCAAAACCGCCGCGTAGAAATTACCTTAAGCCCGATCCAGTAACGTTTTGTGCCGGATGGAGACAGTCCGCGTCCATCCGGCATGAAGCACTTGCCATCGTTGATTTTCGCGTTAAGGTGTTGTCACCAAATTCAGGAAAATCAGCGATGAGCAAATCAACACGGGCAACCATCAGCGATGTGGCGAAAGCTGCAAAAACCGGCAAGACCAGCATTTCACGTTATCTCAACGGTGAAAAGCACCTGCTTTCCGACGCGCTGCTGGCCCGCATTGAACAAGCCATTGCCGATCTCGACTATCGTCCCAGCCTGATGGCAAGAGGCCTGAAACATGGTCGTACCCGCCTGATTGGCCTGATCATCGCCGATATTACTAATCCCTACTCCGTCAACGTGTTAAGTGGTATTGAAGCCGCCTGTCGCGATAAAGGCTTTACCCCGCTGGTGTGTAACACCAACAACGAAGTGGATCAGGAGCTGCATTATCTCGACCTGCTGCGCAGCTACCAGGTCGAAGGGATAGTGGTCAACGCCGTCGGGATGCGCGAAGAGGGGCTGAACCGCCTGCAACAGTCTGCGCTGCCGATGGTGCTGATTGACCGTAAAATTCCCGATTTCGCCTGTGATATGGTCGGGCTGGATAACACCCAGGCGGCAACGGTTGCCACCGAGCATCTGGTCGAACAAGGTTTTGAAGCCATCCTGTTCCTCAGCGAACCACTCGGCATGGTGAATACCCGCCGCGAACGCCTGAGCGCTTTTCGCGCCACGCTCGCGCAATACCCTGGCGTTATCGCGCAAAATGCCGAGGTCCCGCTCACGGACAATACGCAACTGGACGACACCCTGCGCCAGTTTCACCAGCAGCATCGTGGAATGCGCAAAGCCGTTATCTCTGCCAACGGTGCCCTCACGCTACAAGTAGCCCGCGCCCTGAAACGCATTGGCCTCAACTGGGGGAGCGACATTGGCTTACTCGGCTTTGACGAACTGGAATGGGCTGAGCTGGCGGGCGTCGGTATTACCACGTTGAAACAACCCACCTGGCAGATTGGTTACACCGCCGTTGAGCAGGTTGTGCGCCGGATTGATGGCGGCTCCGCTACCATTCAGGAACAGGTCTTCTCCGGCGAGCTGATCGTGCGCGGCTCTACCGCCCGTTAAATTACCTTCGTGATGGTGATCATAAATTCGACATCATGGGCTTTTCTTTGGAACCGGTTCCATCTAGCGTTATAACAAGAACGCTAGTCTGGAGTTTCCATGAAAAGAAAAATTATGGTGGTCACCGCCGCTTACGGCCACGACCAGGTACGGGCCGCAGGCGGGCAAACGGCAATGCTGCCCATCATCGCTGAAGCCGGTGCTGACGGCGTCGAAATCCGCCGCGAGCTATTAACTGACGCCGAGCTGAAAACGCTCTCTATGATGGCCTCTGCTATCGAAATCTTCGGCCTGCTGGCCTGTTACTCAGCGCCTGAACCGTTGTTCCTTGAAGACGGTAACCTCAACCCCCGTCTTCCAGAACTACTTGAGGAAGCGCAGGCCTTGCAGGCGCTGTGGTTAAAAGTCTCCCTCGGCCATTTTTCCCATACCGAACAGTTCGACGTTCTACTCCAATGGCTGGACAACAGCGGAATGGAGCTGGTTGTCGAGAACGATCAGACCGACTGCGGACGCCTGCAGCCAATGCAGCGCTTTAACGAAGCCTGTCAGGCGCAAAACCTGCCGATATCTCTGACCTTCGATATGGGCAACTGGCTGTGGGTGGGCGACTCCCCGGAACAGGCGGCGCAGAACCTGGCGTCAACCGTTGGGTATATCCATGTTAAAGCCGCAGTTGCACATCGCGACAGCTACCGCGCCGTACCGCCAGATACCGCCGATCCGCGCTGGCTGGCGCTGCTAAAAACGCTGCCCAACGATGTCCCACGCGGCATTGAGTTCCCCCTGGAAGGGCAGGATTTGGCGGCGGTTACCCGCCGCTACGTCGAGCTGTTACGCGAGGAGTAACGCATGAAAAATTCACTGGATGTGGTCACTATTGGTGAAGCGATGGCGATGTTTGTCGCCACGCAAACCGGCGAACTGGCGGATGTGGAGCAATTTATCAAGCGCGTTGCAGGCGCGGAGCTTAACGTAGCGACCGGTCTTGCCCGTCTGGGCCTGAAGGTCGGTTGGGTGAGCCGCGTTGGCAACGACAGCTTTGGCCGTTTTATCGTTAAGTCGCTGGAAAAAGAAGGGATTGATGCGCAGGGAGTCACCCAGGACGGGCGTTACGCTACTGGCTTTCAGCTTAAATCTAAGGTCGAAAATGGAACCGATCCCATTGTGGAATATTTCCGTAAAGGTTCCGCTGCCAGCCACCTCAGCATTGAAGATTATCACGAGGCCTATTTCGCCAGCGCGCGCCACCTGCACCTGAGCGGCGTAGCAGCAGCACTTTCTGCCAGCTCTTATGAGCTACTGGCGCATACCGCCCGCACCATGAAGGCCCAGGGGAAGACCATCTCGTTCGACCCGAATTTGCGCCCGGTATTGTGGAAAAGCGAAGCCGAAATGGTGGAAAAACTGAACCGGCTGGCATTCCAGGCTGACTGGGTTTTACCAGGGTTAAAAGAGGGCATGATTTTAACCGGTCAGCAAACGCCTGAAGCCATCGCCGACTTTTATCTGCGCCATGGCGTGAAGGCCGTGATCGTGAAAACCGGGGCTGATGGCGCCTGGTACAAAACCGCCAGCGGCGAACAAGGCTGCGTGGCACCGGTAAAAGTCGACAATGTGGTCGATACGGTCGGCGCAGGAGATGGCTTTGCCGTAGGCGTTATTAGCGCCCTGCTGGAAGGCCGCTCGTTGCATCAGGCGGTGACCCGCGGCAATAAAATTGGCGCACTGGCCATTCAGGTTCAGGGCGACAGCGAAGGATTACCCACACGTGAACAATTAGGGGAATAAACTCCCGGCCAACTCTGTACCCTACATACAGAGGCGGCGTATCAGCATAACCAGAGGGCAGTCTATGAATAGCTCAACTAATGCAGCAAAACGCTGGTGGTACATCATGCCAATCGTGTTTATCACGTATAGCCTGGCGTACCTTGACCGCGCGAACTTCAGCTTCGCCTCCGCCGCCGGTATCAACGAGGACCTCGGCATTACCAAGGGGATCTCTTCCCTGCTGGGCGCACTGTTTTTCCTCGGCTATTTCTTCTTTCAGATCCCGGGCGCAATTTACGCTGAACGCCGCAGCGTACGAAAACTGATTTTTGTCTGTCTGATCCTCTGGGGCGCATGCGCGTCGTTAACCGGCATGGTCAGCAATATTCCAATGCTTGCCGCCATCCGCTTTATTCTTGGCGTCGTTGAAGCCGCCGTGATGCCGGCAATGCTGATTTACATCAGCAACTGGTTTACGAAATCTGAACGCTCGCGCGCAAACACTTTCCTGATCCTCGGTAATCCGGTCACCGTCCTGTGGATGTCCGTGGTTTCCGGTTACCTGATTCAGGCGCTGGGCTGGCGGGAAATGTTCATCATCGAGGGCTTCCCGGCCATCATCTGGGCGTTCTGTTGGTGGGTGCTGGTAAAAGACAAACCGTCTCAGGTCGGTTGGCTGTCAGAATCTGAAAAAGCCGCGCTTCAGGCACAACTGGAAAAAGAGCAGCAAGGCATCAAAGCCGTACGTAACTATAGCGAGGCTTTCCGCTCACGTAACGTCATCCTGCTGTGTATGCAGTATTTCGCCTGGAGTATTGGCGTCTATGGTTTTGTCCTGTGGCTGCCGTCGATTATCCGCAACGGCGGCGCAAACCTGGGGATGGTGGAAGTTGGTTGGCTGTCATCCGTACCGTATCTGGCGGCAACGGCGGCGATGATCCTCGTCTCCTGGGCGTCCGATAAGCTACAAAACCGTAAGCTGTTTGTCTGGCCACTGTTACTGATCGCGGCGTTCGCGTTTATCGGCTCCTGGGCCGTAGGCGCAGACCACTTCTGGATTTCTTACACGCTGTTGGTTATTGCAGGCGCGGCAATGTATGCCCCCTATGGTCCCTTCTTCGCCATCATCCCGGAAATGCTGCCGCGCAACGTCGCCGGTGGGGCAATGGCGCTGATCAACAGCATGGGCGCGCTAGGCTCATTCTTTGGTTCATGGTTTGTCGGCTACCTCAATGGCGCTACCGGCAGCCCGTCTGCCTCGTACATTTTTATGGGGGTAGCGCTTTTTGTCTCAGTGTGGCTAACTCTCATTGTTAAGCCTGCTAATAATCAACAGCTACCTATTGGCGCACGCCACGCTTAAATTTTAACTTACGGAGATTCGCATGAAGCCGTCCATTATTCTCTATAAAGCGTTACCCGACGATTTACTGCATCGCCTGGAAGAACATTTTACTGTGACTCAGGTGCCTAACCTGCGCCCGGAAACGGTCGCACTGCACGCCGACGCTTTTGCCAATGCAGAAGGTCTGCTGGGCTCCAGTGAAGCCGTCAATACCGCTCTGCTGGAGAAAATGCCCAGGCTGCGTGCGACATCCACGATTTCTGTAGGCTATGACAACTTCGACGTCGATGCCCTCAACGCGCGTAAGGTGCTGTTGATGCACACGCCAACCGTGCTGACGGAAACCGTCGCCGATACGGTAATGGCGCTGGTGTTAAGCACCGCTCGCCGCGTAGTGGAAGTTGCCGAACGGGTAAAGGTCGGCGAATGGACCAAAAGTATCGGACCGGACTGGTTTGGTACCGATGTACACCACAAAACGCTGGGGATTGTCGGTATGGGCCGCATTGGGCTGGCGCTGGCACAACGTGCGCATTTCGGCTTTAACATGCCGATTCTCTATAATGCGCGCCGTCATCATCAGGAAGCAGAAGAGCGCTTCAATGCACGTTACTGCGACCTCGATACGCTGTTGCAGGAGTCTGATTTTGTCTGCCTGATCCTGCCGTTAACCGACGAAACGCATCATCTGTTCAGCACCGAGCAGTTTGCCAAAATGAAGTCTTCCGCCATTTTCATTAACGCCGGACGTGGCCCGGTGGTCGATGAAAAAGCGTTGATTGCTGCCCTGCAAAAAGGCGAAATTCATGCCGCTGGCCTGGATGTATTTGAGCAAGAGCCATTATCGGTAGACTCACCGCTGCTGTCACTGCCCAACGTGGTGGCCGTACCGCACATTGGTTCAGCCACGCACGAAACGCGCTACAACATGGCGGCCTGTGCGGTGGATAACTTAATCGATGCGCTGCAAGGACGCGTTGAGAAGAACTGCGTAAACCCGCAGGTCGCATCATAAACAAAAGGCCGGGTAGCGCTTACGCTCACCCGGCCTTTCATGCATTACCGTATCTTAATTACTGAGCGGCATTCACCGCAGCAGTCCAGGCCTGATTAAATGCCTGATGCTGAGCAGCCAACGGGCCAATCAGCGTATTGTACTGACTTGCCTGCTGTGACGTTGGGAACTGGATACCGTTGGCGACAAAGCTCACCTGTGTATCCTGCTGCGCCACAAAATCACCAACCTGCACCAGCTGCTGCGTGAAAATTTGCGCGGCAGGGATCAGCGGCTGTAAGGCCTCTGCTGGTGCAGTAACAACTTTGTTGTACACCTGATCAAAGACCGGTTTCAGATCTTCGCCCTGCTTCAGCGCGCCATGCGCAGCATCTGCCTGTAGTTTCGCATTCTGCAACTGTTGCCCTAATACACCTAGCGCACCATTTGCCTGACGCAGCGGTTCACGCTGAGTCACATAATCCTGAGGAACACGAATCGCATTTACGCTATCAACCACCGGACGCAGACCGGAGTCCATCGCCTGATTAACCTGTTGCGAATAGCCATACAGAATCGCGTAATCGGACACAAACGGGCCAAACTGTTTTTTCTGATCGGCGGTCAGCGTTGGTAAACGCTCTCCGCTACGCATTGCAGTATTCTGCAGAAAATCGATAAACGCTTTGCGTTGATCGCCTTCTTTATCAAAACACCCACTCAGGCCAACTACCATTAAGAGCGCCAAAACAGGCGCAAACCAGCGAGAGCAGGACTTACCTGTCGCCATTTTAATACTCCTTTCACCCAAAAATGCGCACAACGACACCCGCGTGCCTGACGTTGACAAGGATAGTCCAGGTCAGCCCCGCAAGATACCCTTTCCGCGTAATCTTGTGGGGGAAAATAACCGTTCCCGCCACCGTTCGTTTTGCTAAACAATGCTGCATTCACCACTCGGCGTCATATTTTAGTCATCTTTACAATCGGAATCGATCGTTCGGAGATCCCGACCTTTATCAGTTCGTTAGCCAGCAAAAGATTGTCACCTGCGATCCGCTGAAACGAATCCATCACACAACCCTTAAATCCGGCTTCATTTTTTCCGACTACTCTTAATGAGCTTCGAAGAAATTCACGATCCCGCTGTGTGATTTGTAGGAGTTCTCAATGGAATACAAAGATCCTATGTTTGAACTGCTAAGCAGTCTGGAGCAGATTGTTTTTAAAGATGTATCGCAGACGGTCACTCTGCCGCAAAAAACCAACCCTTTCACCGAATTTGAACAGCTACGAAGAGGGACAGGTTTAAAAACAGATGATTTTGCCCGAGTGATGGGCGTGACGGTCGCGATGGTTCATGAATGGGAGTCTAAACGCGTAAAGCCTTCCACTACCGAATTGAAGTTAATGCGCCTGATTCAGGCAGACCCTAGGTTAAGTAAGCAACTGATGGATTGAACTATTTTTCAATTTTGCTTAAGAACGGTCCTGTTTCAGGGCCGTTCTCTTACGAAGGTTATCCACAAAAAAGAAAATAGTAGTTGCATCCACATGCGTAAAATGAGTTAATGCCCTCAACGGTTTGACGTACAGACCATTACAGCAGTTAGTAAGGCAAGTCCCTTCAAGAGTTATCGTTGATACCCTTCGTAGTGAGCATTTCCTTTACTGTTAAAAAATCTGTAAAGCACGCCATATCGCCGAAAGGCACACTTATTTTTTAAAAGGTAATACACTATGTCCGGTAAAATGACTGGTATCGTAAAATGGTTCAACGCTGACAAAGGTTTCGGCTTCATCACTCCTGACGATGGCTCTAAAGACGTGTTCGTACACTTCTCTGCTATCCAGAACGATGGCTACAAATCTCTGGACGAAGGTCAGAAAGTTTCCTTCACCATCGAAAGCGGCGCTAAAGGCCCGGCAGCTGGCAACGTAACCAGCCTGTAAGCTTAAAAAGCTCAAAATTCTGAATCCCTGCCAAACGGCGGGGATTTTTTTTATCTGTACTTCGCAGTACATCCCACCTAAACGCTTCTTTGCATTACTTTACCCGTCGCCCCTTTGACCTTTCCCTAAGGGCAAGCTTTATAGTGAGCCAGTCTATATTCCACAATTTTCACAAGGAATTGAAGCTATGTCGAAATCCTCACTGCTGCTGATTTTAGGTTTGCTCACCACTGGTACTGCGTTCGCGGCAACGCCGGAAGCTACTTTTCTGGCCGAACACGGGCTTAGCGGGAAATCCGTCGAACAAATCGTAGAGACGATTGATCAGTCACCGCAGAGTCGCCCGCTGCCGTACTCAGCGTCCATCACCAGCACCGCGTTGAAGCTCTCTTCGGGCGATCAGGTTTATACCCTGCCGCTCGGTGACAAGTTCTATCTGTCGTTTGCCCCGTATGAATGGCAAACACATCCTTGTTTCAACCACAGCCTTTCTGGCTGCCAGGGCGAAATGCCGGAGAAGACATTCAATGTCAAAGTGACGGATAACAAGGGTGATGTGGTGGTACAAAAAGCGATGAAGAGCGGCCGTAATGGCTTTGTCGGGGTATGGCTACCGCGCAATATGGAAGGCACCATTGCAGTGAGCTACAACGGTAAAACGGCGGAGTATCCTATTAAGACGATGGAAGACAGCCAGACATGTCTGACAAAATTGCAGTTGCGCTAACAACATAAAAAAATGCCGGATGGCGCAATGCTTATCCGGCCTACTGGTGTTTCTCTCGTAGGCCGGATAAGGCGAAGCCGCCATCCGGCATTTTCTAAATCAGCGCAGGGCCGTTACTGCAGCAGAGAAATATCAGCCACGCGCAGGAACAGCTCGCGCAGTTTTTCGAGCATAGACAGACGGTTAATACGCAGATCTTTATCTTCTACGTTGACCATCACTTTCTCGAAGAACGCATCAACCGGTTCACGCAGTTCCGCCAACTCAACCAGCGCTTCCTGGTAACGACCGGCAGCGAAGACAGGCTCCAGCTTATCGCGCAGCACAACCACCTGCATCGCCAGCGCAATTTCTTCCGGCTCTTTCAGCGTTGCCGCATTCACGCGGTCATTCAGCGTCTCTTCAGACTTCGCCAGGATGTTCGATACACGCTTGTTCGCGGCAGCCAGCGCGGACGCGGCTTCCAGCGTACGGAAGTGCGAAACCGCCTTCATACGTGCGTCAAAATCAGCCGGACGAGTCGGACGACGTGCCAGTACGGCCTGAATGGTGTCGACGGTATAACCTTCGTCCTGATACCAGGCTCGGAAGCGACCGAGCATAAAGTCGATAACGTCATCCACCACGTTGGCGTTGGTCAGCTTGTCACCATACAGACGAACCGCTTCTTCGGTCAGCGTTTGCAGATCCAGATTCAGGTTCTTCTCAACGATAATACGCAGCACACCCAGCGCAGCACGACGCAGCGCAAACGGGTCTTTGTCGCCTTTCGGATGCTGACCGATACCGAAGATACCCGCCAGGGTGTCCATCTTGTCAGCAATCGCCACGGCACAAGCTACCGGGTTCGACGGCAGGTCATCACCGGCAAAACGCGGCTGATACTGCTCGTTCAGCGCCACAGCTACATCTTCTGCTTCGCCATCGTGACGCGCGTAGTGCATGCCCATCACACCCTGGGTGTCGGTGAACTCGAAGACCATGTTGGTCATCAGGTCACACTTGGACAGCAGGCCAGCACGCGTTGCGTGGTTAACATCAGCGCCAATCTGACCAGCAATCCAGCCCGCCAGCGCCTGGATACGGTCAGTCTTGTCGCGCAGCGTACCCAGTTGCTGTTGGAACAGCACGGTTTGCAGACGCGGCAGATGGTCTTCCAGACGTTTTTTACGGTCGGTATTGAAGAAGAACTCGGCATCCGCCAGGCGCGGACGAACGACTTTCTCGTTACCGGAGATAATCTGGATCGGATCTTTCGATTCGATATTGGCAACGAAGATAAAGTTCGGCAGCAGTTTGCCGTCGTTCGCGTAAACCGGGAAGTACTTCTGGTCACCTTTCATGGTGTGAACCAGCGCTTCAGACGGAACTGCGAGGAATTTCTCTTCGAATTTCGCGGTCAGCACTACCGGCCATTCCACCAGCGAGGTGACTTCTTCCAGCAGACTTTCGCTCAGATCAGCGTTACCGCCAATCTTACGCGCCGCTTCTTCAGCATCGGCTTTGATTTTCGCTTTACGCTCAGCGTAATCCGCAATTACTTTGCCGCGCTCACGCAGGATTTCCGGGTACTGATCGGCAGAATCGATGGTGAATTCCGGCTCGCCCATAAAGCGGTGTCCACGGATCACGCGATCGGACTGAATGCCCAGAATCGTTGCCGGAATCACTTTGTCGCCCAACAGCAGGGTCACGGTGTGAACCGGACGCACGAAGTGGACATCAGACGCGCCCCAGCGCATCAGTTTCGGGATAGGCAGCTTCGCCAGTGACGTGGCGATCATGTTTGGCAGCAGCGTTTCTGCGCTTTCGCCTTTTACATGCGCACGGTACAGCAGCCATTCGCCTTTGTCGGTAGTCAGACGCTCAGCCTGATCAACCGTGATACCGCAGCCACGTGCCCAACCTTCTGCCGCTTTGCTCGGTTTGCCTTCAGCGTCAAACGCCTGAGCAATGGCCGGGCCGCGTTTTTCAACTTCGCGATCGGGTTGAGATTCCGCCAGATTCGCGACTTTCAGCGCCAGACGACGCGGCGCAGCGAACCACTCAACGTTGCCGTGCGCGATGCCAGCGTTATCCAGCTCCGCGGTAAAGTTTGCAGCAAAGGACTCAGCCAGGCTGCGCAGTGCTTTTGGTGGCAGCTCTTCAGTGCCGATTTCCACCAGAAAAGTTTTCTCAGACATGGCCGCCTCTTATTTGTCTTTGTTGCACATCGGGAAGCCAAGGGCTTCACGGGAAGCGTAGTAAGCTTCTGCCACTGCTTTGGTCAGGGTGCGAATGCGCAGGATATAGCGCTGACGCTCGGTGACGGAGATGGCTTTACGCGCATCCAGCAGGTTGAAGCTATGGGCGGCTTTCAGAATACGTTCATACGCAGGCAGCGGCAGCGGATTTTCCAGCGCCAGCAGCTGCTGCGCTTCTTTCTCGTACTGCTCGAAGCAGGTGAACAGGAAGTCCACATCAGCGTATTCGAAGTTGTAGGTGGATTGCTCCACTTCGTTCTGATGGAACACGTCACCGTAAGTGGTTTTACCCAGCGGGCCGTCGCTCCAGACCAGGTCGTAAACGCTGTCTACGCCCTGAATGTACATGGCCAGACGTTCCAGACCGTAAGTAATTTCCCCGGTTACTGGTTTACATTCCAGGCCACCAACCTGCTGGAAGTAGGTGAACTGCGTCACTTCCATGCCGTTCAGCCACACTTCCCAACCCAGACCCCAGGCACCCAGCGTCGGGTTTTCCCAGTTATCTTCCACGAAACGGATATCGTGAATGGTCGGGTCCATACCCAGCTCTTTCAGAGAACCCAGGTACAGCTCCTGAATGTTGTCCGGAGACGGCTTAATCACTACCTGGAACTGATAGTAGTGCTGTAAGCGGTTTGGGTTTTCGCCATAGCGGCCATCGGTCGGACGACGAGAAGGCTGCACATACGCAGTCGCCATCGGTTCCGGCCCCAGCGCACGCAGGCAGGTCATTGGGTGAGATGTTCCCGCGCCGACTTCCATGTCCAATGGTTGAACGATGGTGCAGCCCTGGCGAGCCCAGTAATCCTGTAAGGTCAGGATCAAGCCCTGGAAGGTCCTGGTATCAAACTTTTGCATATTATTTCGTGCTGGATACGTGTGGATTTAAAGGAAGCGATCAGTATACCCGCTGGCTGCAAGATATACAGTACGAAACGGGAAAAAGGGGGAACTTAGCGCATGGAAAGGTGCAAAAACTGCCCGTCTGCGTCAAAAGAGCAGACAAAACTCTCTTTACGGAAGGTAGAACAACGCATCTCATAGCTGCCCTGGAATTGCTCCAGGCCGGAGATATCAATTTTCTGCGCGCCAGTGTTGTAGCGTTGCGCCGCCTCATTTTTGCACAATGACTCCATATCCAGCGAACGTGTGGCACTGACCTTAACCTTTTGCGCTTTCTGCGCAGGTGCAGACGATTGTGTGTCAGCGCACGCTACCAGCAAAAGGGCAGCGATCGCGGGAAAGAAATACTTCATCATCATTTTATTACCGCCTGGTTTGCTGGTCAGTCTTATTATTAGTGTCTGGAAACAGATCCTATTTTGAGAATCTCATCAGACCATCTCAAGCTTTAGCGTAAGAACTCGGATTATTCCAGTGAGCTACGTTCGCAAAATATCGGTCAGACTTTTTTTTATGGACACAGAGGAACTGATGCAGCCCAAAATTTTCTGGATTGATAACCTGCGCGGGATAGCCTGTTTAATGGTCGTGATGATCCACACCACAACCTGGTACATCACCAATGCGCAAAGCGTCAGCCCGTTGAATTGGGATCTGGCTAACGTGCTCAATTCAGCCTCTCGCGTCAGCGTTCCGCTGTTCTTTATGATTTCGGGCTATCTGTTCTTTGGTGAGCGTAGCGCCAAACCGCGCCATTTCCTGCGCATCGCGCTCTGCATTCTGTTTTACAGCAGCGTGGCGCTGGTCTATATCCTGCTGTTTACCTCGATCAACGCAGAGCTGTCGCTGAAGAACCTGCTGCAAAAGCCGGTGTTCTATCACCTGTGGTTTTTCTTCGCGATCGCCGTCATCTACCTGGTTTCTCCGCTGATACAGGTGAAAAATATCAGCGGCAAGATGCTACTGGCGCTCATGGTTGTCATTGGGGTGATTGCCAATCCCAACACCGTCTCGCAAAAAATCGGCGGCTTTGAGTGGCTCCCAGTCAACCTGTACATCAGTGGCGATACTTTCTATTACATCCTGTACGGCATGCTGGGCCGGGCGATTGGCATGATGGATACGCAAAAGCGTGCGCTCAGCTGGCTCTGTGCGGCGTTATTCATTACCGCAGTATTTATTATTTCTCGTGGCACATTGCATGAACTGCGCTGGCGAGGCAATTTTGCCGACACCTGGTACCTCTACTGCGGCCCAGCAGTATTTATTTGCGCCACCTCGCTCCTGACGCTGGTCAAAAATACGCTCAGCACACGTACTCTGCCGCTACTGGGCCTTATTTCTCGCCATTCATTGGGCATTTATGGTTTTCATGCGCTGATCATTCACGCACTACGTACCAACGGAATTGAACTCAAAAACTGGCCACCGCTGGATATGCTGTGGATTTTCAGCGCCACGCTGGCAGGAAGTTTACTTTTGTCTATTCTGTTGCAGCGTATTGATACGCGTAGGCTGGTGAGTTAGGTGTCTCCAGGCAGCGCCCGATTACTCGAACGCTGCAGTAAAAATTGCCCCATTAAACAGACGAAGAATGCTGCCGGGTATAACCCTATTTCGAAGGGCGCCAACGGGGCATTCCACACCCCCACCAGCAACAACCCTGCCGTGATGAGCGCCACCATCTGACATACGGAAGCGAAGCGTTCATCGTTTTGATTGAGATTTACTGCGCGCTGATAGGCATACGTTACGAACATCCCCGTCATCAGCGCCCCCAAAAAATACCCCTTGCCGCTCAATAACGGGCATGCGCGCCATAAACCGATACTGTAAGTCAGTATGCCTGAGAGAAATAATATCCATGGCAACAGCCTGGTTGTCTTCATTGGGATCTCCTTATCCATCATGGATACAATATGAATAACCCGCTAAAGACAACACAGAAAAAAGCGACTACGCAGGACTTTCAGAATACATCCATACGTGTAACTTATTATTTTTGTGGATATATGTATGCGGCAAATTCCCCTCTGCTAGCCAGAGGGGAAAGTGATCAGGACATCAGCGGTTGTAATTGCTGATAGATACGACGGAAGGTTTCTCGACGCTGTTGATAACGAGCATGACGCTCCGCGTCAGGATAATGCGCCTGCTCCAGCGTAAGCTGAGGCAGTAACTCTGATAACGACGTTTGCGGATTCATGGCAACTTGCGCCAGGCGCGCCGCGCCGAGTGCAGGGCCAACGTCACCGCCGGTACGGTAATCCAACTGCAATCCGCTGATGTCAGATAGCATCTGACGCCAGTATTCACTGCGTGCCCCACCGCCGATCAGCGTAATGCTGGCGGGCTGAACGCCACAGGCATGTACCACGTCCATACCGTCAGCCAGCGCGAAACCCACACCTTCCAGCACCGCCTGTGCCAGTTCTGCCGGACCATGCTGATGCGTCAGACCGAAAAATACGCCCTTAGCCTGCGGATTGTTATGCGGCGTACGCTCGCCGGACAAATAAGGTAAAAACCAGACCGGCTCCGCGTGTTCATCCGCCTGTTGCGCAGCGTCAATCAACGCAGGAACGCTCGCCAGTCCAGTTAATTTTGCCGCCCAGTCCAGACACGATGCTGCACTTAACATTACAGACATCAGATGCCATCGCTCAGGCAAAGCATGGCAAAAACTGTGAACCGCACTTTCCGGTTTGCTAAGGAAACCATCACTCACCGCAAAATAGACGCCGGATGTCCCCAGCGAAAGCATCGCCTGACCGGCATTCATCATGCCTACGCCAACCGCGCCCGCCGCGTTATCACCGCCTCCGGCAACAACCGCAACCTCCTGCATTCCCCAGGCTTTGGCGACGTCTGGCAATAAGGTTCCGGTAATCTCGCTGCCTTCATAGAGCGCAGGCATATGTGCGCGAGTCAGTTTACAGGCAGCCAGCATGACATCGCTCCAGTCACGCTTCGCGACATCCAGCCACATTGTCCCTGCCGCATCAGACATATCGCTGGCAAAATCACCGGTCATGCGCAAACGCAGGTAATCTTTCGGCAGCAGGACTTTATCAATCTGGTTGAAAATCTCCGGCTCGTGGCGTTGCACCCACAGCAGTTTTGGCGCGGTAAAGCCAGGCATCATCAGGTTGCCAGTGATGGCTCGAGACTGCGGAACCTGACTCTCCAGCATCTCGCACTCTTCAGCACAGCGACCGTCGTTCCATAAGATAGCCGGACGCAATACCTTCTGTTGTTCATCCAGTAGCGTCGCGCCGTGCATCTGCCCGGCAATCCCCAACGCTTTCACCTCGCGGAGTGAATGCTGCTGACCCAGTGCTTTTACCGCGCGATCCGTTGCCAGCCACCACTGCTCAGGGTCTTGTTCTGACCATAACGGGTGCGGGCGCGAGACGGTGAGTTTCTCCGTTTTTGAAGCCACCACATCGCCCTGCTCATTGAGCAGAATGGCCTTTACACCTGATGTGCCAAGATCTATCCCGATATACATAAGGCATCGTTCCTTAAAGAAAGGCCCGGTAGCGCTAGCTGACCGGGCTTACGGACGTTCTCAGAGACCCGTTATTTGTCGAACAAATAATGGTTTACCAGATTTTCCAGCAATTCCTGATGACCGCTCTGGTGCACTGGCGCCAGGTTGTGTTGTTCAGCGTACTGCGCAATTTCTGTCAGCGTCATCTGGCCTTTCAGAATTTGCTGGCCCAGCTCACCATTCCAACCGGCATAACGTTTAGCCACACGCTGATCCAGGCCACCGTCTTCAATCATACGGGCCGCAATTTTCAGCGACAGCGCCATGGTATCCATCGCGCCAATATGACCATAGAACAGATCGTATTTATCGGTGCTCTGACGACGTACTTTGGCATCAAAGTTCAGGCCGCCGGTAGTGAAGCCGCCCGCTTTCAGGATTTCGTACATCACCAGCGCATTCTCTTCTACGCTGTTCGGGAACTGGTCGGTATCCCAGCCCAGCTGTGCGTCGCCGCGGTTGGCATCGACAGAGCCAAACAGACCCAACGCGATAGCAGTGGCGATTTCGTGATGGAACGAATGGCCTGCAAGCGTAGCGTGGTTGGCTTCGATATTCAGTTTGATCTCTTTTTCCAGACCGAACTGCTTGAGGAATCCGTACACGGTCGCCGCATCGTAGTCGTACTGGTGCTTGGTCGGTTCCTGCGGTTTCGGCTCGATAAGCAAAGTGCCCTGGAAACCGATTTTGTGTTTGTGTTCCACGACTAATTGCATGAAACGACCAATCTGCTCACGTTCCTGACGCAGATCGGTATTCAGCAGTGTTTCATAACCTTCACGGCCGCCCCACAGAACGTAGTTTTCACCACCTAACTTGTGCGTGGCATCCATGGCCGTAACCACCTGCGTGGCGGCCCAGCTGAACACTTCTGGATCTGGATTTGTGGCCGCACCCGCACCGTAGCGTGGGTTAGTGAAGCAGTTTGCTGTACCCCACAGCAGCTTCACGCCGCTCTGTTCCTGTTTTGCCGCCAGCACATCAACCATCTGCGCAAAGTTGTTTTTGTACTCTTTCAAAGACGCGCCTTCCGGCGAAACATCCACGTCATGGAAGCAGTAGTAAGGCACGTTCAGCTTGTGGAAAAACTCAAATGCCACATCCGCTTTGCGTTTCGCCAGCGCCAGAGCTTCACCAGGCTGCTGCCATGGACGATCGAAAGCGCCCATACCGAACATATCCGCCCCGTTCCAGCAGAAGGTATGCCAGTAGCAGGCCGCAAAACGCAGATGATCTTCCATGCGCTTGCCCAATACGATTTCGTCAGGGTTGTAATGGCGAAATGCGAGCGGGTTGGTGGATTGAGTGCCTTCGAAACGAACACGATCGAGTTGGTCAAAATAAGCCGGCATAATAAGCTCCATAATCAGGTAATACGGCAAGTAAACTGCGATATGGCTATACTGGAATTTCCTGATTTATTGCTCAATTACGTTATTTCACACCGCCATTAAGAGAATACCCAAACGTGCGCTGGCTCCCAAAAAAACGCGCTAAATAAAGAAATAAAAAAGCGATCGCGATCGAAGGTTAGTCATTAAACAAAAAACCGTAATGCGCAGATAAAAAATGACAATTGTCATCCCGCGACCAGTATGTAAATTTTGCGTAGCCTCAGGCAATCAGGAATTTTGTCACGCTTCATCAAGCAGTCGTACCTGCGGTTTTGCTAGTATCGACAGGCCCACGTTAACCTTTCCAGGACAGGTTCTTATGTTTGATAAACGTCACCGCATCACTCTGCTATTTAATGCCAATAAAGCCTACGACCGCCAGGTGGTAGAAGGTGTGGGTGAATATTTACAGGCATCGCAATCCGAGTGGGATATATTCATTGAGGAAGATTTCCGAGCCCGTATCGATAATATTAAAGACTGGTTAGGCGACGGCGTTATTGCTGATTATGACGATGATGATATTGCGCAATTACTTGCCGATGTTGAAGTTCCCATCATCGGCGTTGGAGGCTCTTACCATCTGGAGCAAGATTATCCACCGGTACATTACATCGCCACCGACAACCACGCGTTGGTAGAAAGCGCTTTCCTGCACCTGAAGGAAAAAGGGATTAACCGCTTTGCGTTCTATGGTCTGCCATCGTCAAGCGGAAAACGCTGGGCCGAGGAACGTGAGTATGCGTTTTGCCAGTTGGTTGCCAAAGAGAAGTACCGCGGCGTTGTCTATCAGGGGCTGGAAACCGCACCGGAAAACTGGCAGCACGCGCAAAATCGTCTGGCGGACTGGCTACAAACACTACCGCCGCAAACCGGTATTATCGCCGTTACCGACGCGCGGGCACGACACGTCCTGCAAGTCTGCGAGCACCTGCATATTCCAGTACCGGAAAAGCTGTGTGTGATTGGGATCGACAACGAAGAACTGACCCGCTATCTGTCACGGGTGGCGCTTTCATCCGTGGCTCAGGGAGCCAGGCAGATGGGGTATCAGGCCGCTAAGCTCTTACATCGTTTACTGGCAAATGAAGAGCTGCCGCTGCAACGTACACTGGTTCCTCCGGTGCGCGTCATTGAACGCCGCTCAACCGACTACCGTTCATTAACCGATCCGGCGGTGATTCAGGCGATGCACTTTATCCGCAACCATGCCTGTAAAGGTATTAAGGTTGAACAAGTGCTGGATTCAGTGGGGATTTCTCGTTCGAATCTGGAGAAGCGTTTTAAAGAAGAGGTCGGAGAGACTATCCACGCCGTGATTCATGCCGAAAAGCTGGAAAAAGCGCGCAGCCTGTTGATATCTACCACGCTTTCAATCAACGAAATCTCACAGATGTGCGGCTATCCGTCTCTGCAATACTTTTATTCGGTCTTTAAGAAAGAGTATGACACGACGCCAAAAGAGTATCGCGATGTGAACAGCGAAGTGTTGCTGTGAGGATTATTGCCGGATGCGGCGAAGCCACCATCCGGCACACAGAATTACATATGCGCGGCGATTAAACGCTGGTTATCCTGATACATTGCGAACAGATAGTTGTTGTAGCTCTGTCCTTTAGTGGAATAACCCTTCAGCTTATGAATCATCGCGGTAGCGGTGACTTCCTGATCGGCTTTACGCAGTTGCGCACGTGACTTACGGAATGAAGAGTAAGCCGGATGCGTGTTCAGGTTGATGACGTAAGCATTCACCGACTCTTTCACCGATTCAAACTGTGAGTAGCCTTTCACCTTACCCGGGGCATTATTACAACGACCTTTGCCACATTTCATGCCAAACAGGTTGTTGTTGCTACGCGCCAGCTTCGACGTACCCCAGCCACTTTCAGCCGCAGCCATGGTTGCCACCATACTGGTCGGGATAATGTCTACGCGCTCAAGCAGCGTATTCCATGGGATTTTACGCGTGTTGCCAGACCAGCTCACCTTGTAGCGCTTCGCGATATCTTTCATACGCGTACGCTCAGTCGGTGACCAGCGGTTCTGGTACTGTTTTGAAATCAGCCAGTTACGGTCCGCCGTAATGGCAGCATTTTGACTGGTAATATAAGGCATAACCGTCCGGAGAAACGCTTTTTTCCTTGGTGTTCCGGAAGGGTATTTTCGCAAATCAGGAAGTGAACTACTCTTTGCACTATTGCGAGAATACTCTTGTTTACTGCTTACCTGTGTATTACTTGTCTTGATTACCTGGGGCTTGTGACTCGTTGTCGCCGTGTGTGTCTTTGCCAGCACCTCACCCGAAAATGCAACGGTGAGTAACATAAGAATCATTGCCCCATATCGTCGAATGGGAGTCAATATCATTAGGTCTCCTGGTCGGATTTATACATTCCAACACCTTATATTTTTCACAAAAATGAGAGATGAATCTCAAATCATATCAAAAATAGCCGTCAAGAGCACCCAAAGGAATAGTCCAATTCTGAAACCATGTCACGCATTAACGGTTCAGGGTGCTATTAATTCGAAGAAAATGTGGAGGTTATCGCAAAATAAGTTCATTTTTTGCGCGCGATCGCTCACCCTCACTTCTCCTCCTGGCGGAATCGACTCAAAGGAGGAGTTTCCGGCCTGATTTCACTGGCAAACTGGCGAAAATCGCAGCACCAAGGACAGCATTATGAAACTTGCCGCCGTTGCGCTGGCGCTCATGCCCGGCATTGCCATCGCCTCATCATGGACTTCTCAGGGACTCCCCACCTTCGAAGCGGAAGGTACGGGTAAATTCGTCAGCCATGCAGCGTTGACGAAGGGTACGCGTCCTTTAATCCTAAATTTTGACCAACAGTGCTGGCAGCCTGCTGATGCGATAAAACTCAACCAGATGCTGTCGCTAAAACCGTGTGAAGGCGCCCCACCGCAGTGGCGCTTATTCAAAGACGGCGATTACACGCTGGAAGTGGATACCCGCTCCGGAACGCCAACGTTGATGCTCTCGGTAAAAAGCGCCGCAGACCCTGTCACGACCCAGATTCGCCAGTGCCCGAAATGGGATGGTTCGCCGTTAACACTGGATGTGAGCCAGACCTTTCCGGAAGGTGCCGTGGTGCGTGATTTCTACAGCCAGCAAACGGCAACGGTAAAAAATGGGTCGATTACCCTACAGCCTGCCGCAGCCAGTAACGGACTGTTGCTGCTGGAACGGGCGGAAACCGATGCCCCGGCCGCTTTCGACTGGCATAACGCTACGGTGTATTTCGTCCTGACGGATCGCTTTGTAAATGGTGACCCAAGCAACGACCACAGCTACGGGCGTCGCAACGACGGCATGCAGGAAATTGGTACTTTCCACGGGGGCGATTTGCGCGGTCTGGCCAGCAAACTCGACTATCTACAACAGTTAGGCATCAACGCCCTGTGGATCAGCGCACCGTTTGAGCAAATTCACGGCTGGGTCGGCGGTGGCACCAAAGGCGATTTCCCCCATTATGCTTACCATGGCTATTACACTCAGGACTGGACCACGCTCGACGCGAATATGGGTAATGAAGCTGACCTGCGTGCGCTGGTTGACGGCGCGCACCAGCGCGGCATTCGCATCCTGTTTGATGTCGTCATGAATCATACCGGCTACGCCACGCTGGCGGATATGCAGGAGTATCATTTTGGGGCATTGTACTTGTCGGGCGATGAACTGAAAAACACGCTCGGTGAACGCTGGACGGAATGGAAGCCAGCCGCCGGGCAAAGCTGGCACAGCTTTAATGATTACATCAACTTCAGCGATAAAGCAGGCTGGGAAAAATGGTGGGGGAAAAACTGGATCCGCACCGATATTGGTGATTACGACAATCCGGGTTTTGACGACCTAACCATGTCGCTGGCTTTCCTGCCCGATCTGAAAACCGAATCCACCACGCCTTCCGGGCTGCCAAACTTTTATCTACACAAACCAGATACGCACGCTAAAGCTATTGCTGGTTACACGCCCCGAGATTATCTGACCCACTGGCTCAGCCAGTGGGTGCGTGATTACGGGATTGACGGGTTTCGGGTCGATACCGCCAAACACGTCGAACTTCCCGCCTGGCAGCAGTTAAAAACACAGGCCAGCGCGGCGCTGGTTGAATGGAAGAAAGCGAACCCAGATAAAGCGCTGGATGACAAACCTTTCTGGATGACCGGCGAGGCCTGGGGTCACGGCGTGATGCAAAGCGACTATTACCGTCACGGCTTTGATGCGATGATCAATTTCGACTATCAGGAGCAGGCGGCAAAGGCCGTCGATTGTCTGGCAAATATGGATGTCACCTGGCAACAAATGGCTGAAAAACTACAGGATTTCAACGTCCTGAGCTATCTTTCCTCGCACGATACGCGCCTGTTCCGCGAAGGTGGAGACAAAGCCGCCGAGCTATTGCTGCTGGCGCCAGGCGCGGTACAACTCTTTTACGGCGACGAATCGGCCCGGCCCTTTGGACCAACAGGTTCAGACCCATTGCAGGGTACGCGCTCAGAAATGAACTGGCCGGATGTGGCCGGGAAATCTGCCGCCAGCGTCACTCACTGGCAGCGCATCAGTCAGTTCCGGGCCAGACATCCCGCCATCGGTGCTGGTAAACAGACCACGCTGACATTGAAGCAGGGATACGGATTTATCCGCGAGCATGGCGACGATAAGGTGATGGTGGTGTGGGCCGGTCAGCCCTGATCCCAACAGGCTTCCCGCTGTGCATACAGCGGGAAACCCAACACAAAATAAAAAACCAGCCAGGCAAGCATCTGTAGCACAAAACATCAATCCAGCCCGCTCCCCCTGATTTGCACCCTGCCATAGGTAGCGCTATGGTTAGCCACTTTACTACTCAGTTCGACAGACCCCCTGCTATGACATTCTCACTTTTTGGCGACAAATTTACCCGCCATTCAGGCATCACCCGCCTGATGGAGGACCTCAACGACGGTTTACGCACCCCAGGCGCCATCATGCTCGGCGGTGGTAATCCGGCGCAAATTCCAGAGATGCAAAATTACTTCCAGTCTCTGCTGACAGATATGCTGGCAAACGGCAAAGCCACTGATGCGCTTTGCAATTATGACGGTCCGCAAGGGAAAACCGAGCTACTGTCTGAACTGGCGAAACTGCTACGTGAGAAGCAGGGTTGGGATATCGAGCCACAAAATATTGCACTGACAAATGGCAGTCAGAGCGCGTTTTTCTACTTATTCAATTTGTTCGCCGGACGCCGCGCTGACGGAACAACGCAAAAAGTGTTATTCCCGTTAGCGCCGGAATACATTGGCTATGCAGATTCCGGGCTGGAAGAAGATCTCTTCGTCTCAGCACGTCCGAACATTGAGCTGCTACCGGAAGGCCAGTTTAAGTATCACGTTGATTTTGAACACCTGCACATCGGTGAAGAGACAGGGATGATCTGCGTATCGCGCCCCACTAACCCGACAGGCAACGTGATCACCGACGACGAGCTGATGAAGCTGGACCGGCTGGCCAACCAGCATGGGATCCCGCTGGTGATTGATAACGCCTATGGCGTACCATTCCCTGGCATTATCTTTAGCGAAGCACGCCCGCTGTGGAACCCCAACATTGTGTTGTGCATGAGCCTTTCCAAGCTGGGTCTGCCAGGTTCCCGCTGCGGTATCATTATCGCGAATGAAAAAATCATCACTGCGATTACCAATATGAACGGCATCATCAGCCTTGCACCTGGCGGGATGGGACCGGCGATGATGTGCGAGATGATTAAACGTAACGATCTGCTGCGTCTGTCCGAAACGGTTATCAAGCCGTTTTACTATCAGCGCGTTCAGGAGACGATTGCGATTATTCGCCGCTACTTGTCTGAAGATCGCTGCCTTATCCATAAACCTGAAGGCGCGATTTTCCTGTGGCTATGGTTCAAAGATTTACCGATCACCACAGAACTGTTGTATCAGCGCCTGAAAGCGCGCGGCGTACTGATGGTTCCTGGTGACTACTTCTTCCCGGGGCTGGATAAACCCTGGCCGCATACCCATCAGTGCATGCGGATGAACTACGTGCCAGAGCCGGAGAAAATCGAAGCTGGCGTGAAGATTCTGGCGGAAGAGATCGAACGCGCCTGGCTGGAAGGCTAACGCAAACCCGACCCAGGTGCGGGTCGGGCTCACTTCACAGCGGCTGTGAACGCAGGCGCTGGCGCTGAATACTGACGGCATCAACACACTGCAACGCGCTGGTCGGGCAGGCTTCGACACACGCTGGTCCCGCCTCGCGATGCCAGCACAAATCGCATTTTATCGCCTGCACCCGCGACGAACGGGCAACGACATTCATTGCCCCAAACGGGCAGGCCAGCATACAGCTTTTACAACCAATACAACGTGCCTGTTCAACGAAGATATGCCCATGTTCACGACGAATGGCGTGAGTTGGACAAACATTCGCACAGGGAGCGTCTTCGCATTGATGGCAGGCGACCGCCGTGGTAAAGGCGTCGTCTTTGATGACCCGAATCCGCGGTATAAACGCAGAAGAAGAGACCGAAGCACAGTCCTGGTTTTGCTGATGCGCGACGACGCAGGCAACTTCGCAGGTACGACACCCAATACATTTTGCCGCATCCGCCATAATAAACGCGTTCATTGCCCCCTCCCTCTGCGTGAAAACCACAGAGTGCCAGAGAGACCGCCCCTGGCGCTTTGATCGGACAGGGGAAACGGTTAAATTTTGTCAGGTGCCTGAACGACTTTGGGGGATTGCCTGCACTTTTGTAGGCCGGGTAAGCATAGCGCCACCCGGCGCTCCTCATTTACGCCGAATTAATATGCTCTTTGCAGTAGCGCCGTTTCCACGCCGCAGGCGTCAGGCTGGTATGCTTACGAAAGATTTTGCGAAAGTAACCCACATCATTAAACCCACATTTAATCGCCACTTCGGTAAGTGACAGCGAGTCACTGATCAACAACTTTTCCGCTGCCCTTACCCGCTGGCGATGCAATGCTTCAGTTAGCGTCAGCCGGAAAGCGCTACGGAATACACGCCCCAGATAATCCGCATTGCAATGCAGCTCTTTCGCCAGAGTTGAAGCACTAATCGGCAGGTGGAACTGGGTGTGGATTATTTGTTGCGCTTTCCATGCCAGCGCATTACCGGGGCTATCTGCGGGTTGCTCGCTAGCCGCCGCGGAGATTTGCTGCAAAATCAGCAGTAGGATCAGTTCCAGCGCAACGCTGCAATGAATATTTTCCTGCTCGCGTAAGAACTGGCGAAACAGCGAAATAATATATTGTGGCTCGCTAACCCGCGCATGCTGAGGAATCGCAAGCAACGGTTCTGTAAGTGAAGCATCGTTTTCTGCTGTCACCTCAAAGTGTAGCCAGTAAAATTTCAAATCAGCCGGAAATTGCCCGACGCCAATATGCAAACGCTGCGGCCATAGCAGCAAACTTTCTCCAGCATTCACGCAAAAAACGGTCTGGCCTTCGCGAATCGTTAATGTCCCTTTTTCGACAAAGATGATTTCCCAGGATTGCAATTGCCGCGCCGGATGGCTTCCCACACCTCGGGAAATAAATAGCCCACCATTTTGCACTTTAATCGGAAGAGACATGGATAATTCGAGCATATATATTCAAATTCCCGCTTTTTACATTATTTAAACTGCTCTTTATTATTGATTATTCACGATAAACTTGCTTTTCGCTGGATCGAAATCACATTTTTATAATGAAGTCGGAATTGTCATCTTTTTATACTTTTCTCTTCCCTTGTTGACCCAAACATTTCGTGCAGAATAAATAACGTACTTTGCAAATTACAAACAAATAACCCGCAACGTAGCGGGATACTTTCTGAACATCCTCTCCGGGAGTTATTTATGACTTCGGCTCCGATTACGACATCTGATTTGGCACAGCGTGCCCAGGACGACAAATTATCCCTGCGTGAAAAAATAGGTTATGGGTTAGGCGATGCAGGCGGGACGGTAATTACCTGTCTGATCATGAACTTCCTGACATTTTTCTACACCGATGTCTTCGGGTTAACGCCCGCGCTGGTCGGCACATTGTTTATTGCCCTGCGCGTATTTGATGCCATTTCCGATCCGATAATGGGCATACTTGCCGACCGCACGCAAAGCCGCTGGGGGCGTTTTCGCCCATGGCAGCTGTGGGTGGCAATTCCCATTGGCATCATTGGCGTACTCACGTTTACCGTCCCTGACGCCAGCATGAGCGTAAAAATCGCCTGGGCATTCGGCACCTATCTACTACTCTCTGTCGGCTATACCGCCATCAACGTACCGTATTGTGCGCTGATCAACACCATGACGACCCGCCATAACGAGGTGATCGCCTGTCAGTCCTGGCGCTTTGTGCTGTGCGGCGTGGCGGGATTCCTTGTCTCCGTTGGTCTGCCGTGGATGGTGGATATTCTGGGTCAGGGCAATGCCGCGCAGGGTTATCAGTTCGGCGTGGGCATCCTGTGCGCCATCGCTGTGGTGATGTTCCTGTGCTGCTTCTTCTGGGTTCGCGAGCGTGTGCCGCTGGCGATGATGGGGAAATTTACCCTGCGTGAACACATTGGTGGGCTACGCAAAAATGACCAGTTGCTGCTGATGCTGGTGATGTCTTTCCTGCTGATTAACGTCTTCAATATTCGTGGCGGCGGGTACATGTATTTCATTACCTACGTACTGGAAGGCAGTACAGCTTACACGTCGCTGTTTTTCACCATGGTGACCTTTGCGTCCATCATCGGTTCAGTGGTTGTCAGCCCGCTGACCCGCCGTATAGATACCGTCAAACTCTATTACTACACCAACCTGGTGCTGGCAGCCCTGGCAGTGATGATGTGGTTCCTGCCGACCGGTCCGGCTTATCAAACATTATGGCTGGCGGTTATTCTCGGCAACGGCATTATTCTGGGCTTTACGCTGCCTCTGCACTTCTCGCTGATGGCCTTTGCCGACGATTACGGCGAGTGGAAAACCGGCGTGCGTTCTTCCGGCATGAATTTCGCCTTCAACCTGTTTTTCATCAAGCTGGCCTGGGCCTCAAGTGCGGGGATCATCAGCCTGTTATTTATTTTTGTCGCCTATCAGCCAGGCGCTGGTAACCAAACCGCCAGTTCGCTGCAAGGAATTACCGCGATGGAGACGCTACTTCCCGCACTGTTCCACCTGCTGTTGGCGCTGTCTATCCGCATCTGCAAACTCAATAATCCGATGATGTCGCGCATTGCCACCGATCTGCGTCAGCGTCATGTACAGCCTTAAGGAGCACGAAATGAACGTACTGGAAGTCGACCTGCATAAGCTCACCGTCAGCGATCCGTTCCTCGGACAATATCAGCAGTTGGTGCGTGACGTAGTGATCCCCTACCAGTGGGATGCACTGAATGACCGCATTGCAGAGGCGGAACCAAGTCATGCGATAGAGAACTTTCGTATCGCCGCAGGACTGCAGGATGGCGAATTTTACGGCATGGTTTTTCAGGATAGCGACGTGGCGAAATGGCTGGAGGCAGTCGCCTGGTCCCTGTGCCAGAAACCTGATGCGGAACTTGAGAAAACCGCAGATGAGGTCATCGAGTTGGTGGCCGCTGCGCAGTGTGAAGACGGCTATCTCAATACATACTTTACAGTGAAAGCCCCGGATGAACGCTGGACTAACCTCGCCGAGTGTCATGAGTTGTACTGTGCAGGTCATTTGATCGAAGCAGGCGTCGCGTTCTTTCAGGCGACGGGAAAACGTCGTCTTTTAGATGTCGTGTGCCGTCTGGCAGACCACATCGACAACATTTTCGGGCTCGGAGAGAATCAACTGCGCGGCTATCCGGGACACCCGGAAATTGAGCTGGCGTTAATGCGCTTATACGAAGTGACCCAGCAACCACGCTATATGGCGCTGGTAAATTACTTTGTGGAACAGCGCGGCGCGCAACCCCATTTCTATGACGAAGAGTACGAAAAGCGCGGCCAAACCTCTTACTGGCATACTTACGGCCCGGCATGGATGGTGAAGGATAAACCCTATAGCCAGGCTCATCAGCCCATTTCAGAACAGCAAACGGCGATCGGTCATGCAGTGCGTTTTGTTTATCTGATGACCGGCGTGGCGCATCTGGCACGCTTGAGTCAGGATGAAGGCAAACGTCAGGATTGCCTGCGTCTGTGGAAAAACATGGCCCAGCGTCAGTTGTACATTACCGGCGGGATCGGTTCACAAAGCAGCGGCGAGGCGTTTAGCAGCGATTACGATCTGCCTAACGACTCCGTGTATGCGGAAAGCTGCGCCTCAATCGGTCTAATGATGTTCGCCCGCAGAATGCTGGAGATGGAGGCAGACAGCCAGTATGCCGACGTGATGGAGCGCGCCCTGTATAACACTGTATTGGGCGGGATGGCACTCGATGGCAAGCACTTCTTCTATGTGAACCCGTTGGAAGTACATCCTAACTCATTAAAATTCAATCATATTTATGATCACGTGAAACCCGTTCGTCAGCGCTGGTTTGGCTGCGCCTGTTGCCCGCCGAATATCGCCCGCGTACTCACCTCTATTGGTCATTACATCTACACACCACGTCAGGACGCGCTATATATCAATATGTACGTGGGCAATAGCATGGAAGTCCCGGTGGCGGATGGCTCGCTCAAGCTGCGCATTAGCGGGGATTATCCATGGCATGAGCAGGTGAAAATCGCCATCGAATCACCGCAGTCGATATATCACACCCTGGCCCTGCGCCTGCCAGACTGGTGCACCGCGCCGCAGGTTTTACTGAATGGTCAGCCAGTTGAGCAGGATATTCGTAAAGGCTATTTGCACATCAGCCGAACCTGGCAGGAAGGCGATACGCTCAGTCTGACCCTGCCAATGCCGGTGCGTCGGGTATACGGAAATCCATTAGTGCGTCATGTTGCCGGTAAGGTCGCCATTCAGCGTGGACCGCTGGTGTATTGCCTGGAGCAGGCCGATAACGGTGAGGAATTGCATAACCTGTGGTTGCCAAAAGAGAGTGAGTTCAGAGTATTCGAGGGTAAGGGATTGTTCAGCCATAAAATGTTAATTCAGGCTGAAGGCTTGAAGCAAAGTAATGCCGATGCAGCACAACAATCGTTGTGGCACTACGATGTTTCCCCAGCTTCGCGCCAGGCGCATACATTGACGTTTATTCCGTGGTTTAGCTGGGCGAACCGTGGTGAAGGCGAAATGCGTATCTGGATAAACGAGCAGTAATAATAAGGCGGATGGCGGCGGTTAGCCCCCATCCGTCAATGTCTCATGAAAAGATTGCCCTCCTCCCTGAGGACAAACGGGTGAGAATCAGAAACGCCAGGTCAGACCGGACATAAAGGTGAAGCTGTCATCACGATCAACCATCGGACTATTTTTAATGTCATCCGGCAGTGCGCTATAGTTGGCGCTTGCCAGCAGCGTCAGGTTAGTGGTTAATGCGTATTTAGCGGACAGGCCAACATACGGTGTCCAGCTATCGCCTGGGGAATAGCTTGATAAACCACTACGACGGGACTCATTACCCGAAATGCCGTAGTAGTATTCATTGAATTTTTCGTCATAGTAGAGCACGCCAATTGATGGCGTCAGCGTCAGCTTGCCCATCGGCATTGGACGGAACAGTGAAACTTCCCCTACCCAGCCATTACTGTTGTCCAGCACATCCGCAGCGGCGGAGACTTTCACGCTACCCCATCTTTCATGGTGATACCACGCGGCACCCGCCATTGCAGTTGCGTCACGCTTATCCAGCGTTTTCATCGCGTGATCGTCATTGTCGCCGGGATCAAACTCCAGCGGCATATAAGAGGCAGTAATACTAAATTCATTACTTTCACTCTTAGACAAAATATAACCTAGCGTTGTTTGCCTAAAATAAAATGATTCACTTTCATAACTGACAAGCGGTACTGCGTGAACATTATCATTATACCCGCGATAAGGTGATTCATTATATACAGCGCCAGCGCCAATAGAAAATTCTGCGGCAGTTGCACTCGCCATAAAAGAAAAGGCGAGCAGCGCCACAATATTGCGTTTAATTAACATGCCAACATTCCATTTTAAAATAAGCTACAAAGCGGGTGCATAATAATGCTTACAATTTCATCGGTGCAAGGTTCTTATTTATATAGTAATATATATAAAATTATATATATTGGGCTTGGCGATGAATAAATTACAACTTAGACACCGGGAACTGAAGATTATTTCGGTAATTGCTGCCAGTGAAAATATCAGCCATGCCGCTACTGTTCTCGGCATTGCTCAGGCCAACGTAAGTAAGTATCTTGCTGATTTTGAATCAAAAGTGGGGCTAAAGGTATTTGACCGCACCACCCGACAACTGACCCTCACGCCGTTTGGTATTGCGTTACTTCCTTACATCAATGACATGTTAGACAGAAATGAGCAGTTAAATAATTTCATTGCTGATTATAAGCACGAGAAACGTGGCAAAGTAACGGTATATGCACCAACCGGAATTATTGCTTACTTATCGCAACATGTTATTGCAAAAATAATGGATATTGGCGATATCAGTCTGGTGCTAAAAACCTATAACCTGGATCGCAAAGCATTTTATGAAGGCGTCGACTTTCCTGACGATTGTGATATTTTACTTTCCTATGCTCATCCTAAAGATGAATCACTGGTCGCCAGTTTTATCACTAAATATGCGGTTATTGCTTTTGCCAGTCGGGAATATCTCACCAAGAATCCTATTAGTAGTCCTGATGAATTAGTCAACCATTCCTGCATTCTAATTGATTCTATGATGATTGATGATGCCAACATTTGGCGATTCAATTCTGCTGAAGACAAAAAGATGCGTGACTATCGTGTGACGGGAAATTACATCTGCGACAATACACAATCGGCACTGGCGCTGGCGCGTAACCATTTGGGGATTGTTTTTGCGCCAAATGAAAGTGTGCAAAGAGATTGTCGTTCCGAGATGCTGGTCCCGTGTTTTTCGGAGCAACATGAATGGTGGTTGGATTTAGTGGCGATTTTCCGCAAGCGTGAATACCAGCCCTGGCGTGTGCAGTATATTCTCGATGCAATGCTCGCGGAGATACGTCAGCAGCTTGCTCAGGCGATACGACAGCCTGAGTAAGCGAAATAGCCTGCGCTTAGTGGTCGAGATACAGGTAATGCACCCAACTGGTCATCCGCAGCAACACCTTGCGCATGACCGACACATGTTCGAAATGGTCAGAGTAAACGGCAACCTGGGCGTAAATCCCATCAGGTAATGCGTTCACATCCGCATTGTCGTTCAGCTCAATCGTGGCGATTACCCCTTCCGAACCGGGCGTAGAGTTTAAAGATTGCAGTGCCCCGTTCGACTGGTATGTACCACCCGGTACTGCCGGACTAATGGCGGCCAGTTTACCGCTAAACACCTTACCCGGCAGGGCATTAAACACCACTTCCGCTTCATCGCCTGGCTCCAGTCGCAACAACGAGTTTTGACGGAACTGGGCGATAATTTGTCGTTTCTGATCCGGGATGAATACCATGACCGGGCGCATCGGCAGCGCGGCGGCATAGGTTCCTGGGCGCATCAGCACCTGAGTGACGTAACCATCGCTGGGCGCGCGAACCACGGTCTGGTCCAGGTTGAACTCTGCTTCCGCTAGCTGTGCTTTCAGGCTGGCAATTTGCGAATTCTCACCCAGTACCAGGCTGTCCAACTGGCTCTGAATTTGCTGTTGTTCTGCAACGGAGGATTTCACCGAGGCTTCCTGCGCCAGGTAGTTTTGGCGCGCCGCGTCGATATCGCGTTCAGAAAAAGGATTCACCTTCGCCTGACTCCCCTGCGCATAGCGCTGGTAATCTTTTGCCAGTTTGTCACGCGTGGCCTTTGCCCGCTGCGTGTTGGCTTTCATTTCGTCTAACTGCGCAACCAGAGCCTGCTCTTTATGCTGTGCGGTAACAATATCAGCCTTCAGGCGATCGACCCGCGCCTGATAACGCCCTGGATTAAGCTTAAACAGAACCTCGCCTTTTTTGATTAGCGTATTCTTCTTATCCGTCACTTCTGTCACTACACCCGTTACCTGCGGCACCACGGGAATAGAAATTACCGCTTTTTGTGCCTTAAATGTATACGGATGGTTATAATTCATCAGTAATATAAGTCCGCAAACAATGAATATACCGCCTAATGCCGCGGTAGGAACTGTCCATTTATTTACAGGAATTTTAAAAATTTTAAATATTGACCATGCACACGCCACATAGGTCAGAACAATCAGTAAATCCATCGATATTACTCCGCCGGAGAGGTCTTGGCCTCACCCAGTTTCTTTTCCAGATCCGCAACCCTTGCCTGAAGCTGGATCAGGGAAGAATCCGCGCTCTGCATGCCCCACCCGCGTTCCGGGCGATAAAGCGTTGCCCAGATCCATAAAAAGGGCCAAATAACATGTAAGGTAAACAAACTAACCCACCCCGCAACATGTATTGCGTCGGCATGAGGATGGTTACGTTTCTTTGCAATTAGATAGGGAATATCATGCAGAATAATAATCCCGTAAAAAATGACCAGGAATACAAAAATAAGCACTCCTAATGCAAAATAATTAAGGAACATATTTGCCTCAGGGATTTAAATTAAGGAATTCGGATGCAATTTGATTTAAACAATAGAGTTGATAATAGTATTGGAATGACCAGATTGGATGCAATTATCTTATTTATATAACGATATATGGGTTTCTATATACCCGTCGTCTTTCGAGCTGCTTCTTTGTTGGCTGCGTTCGTTCACCCCAGCCACTTACCTGAGGACATAACTTGATGCCCGGTACGCTAAACGCGACCGGGCAGTAGGTGACGTGAAATTAAAACAGCCCCAGTGGTTTATCAGAGTAGCTCACTAACAGGCATTTGGTTTGCTGATAATGCTCAAGCATCATCTTATGCGTCTCGCGCCCGATACCCGACTGCTTGTAGCCGCCGAACGCCGCATGCGCCGGGTAAGCATGGTAACAGTTGGTCCAAACTCGCCCCGCCTGAATCCCACGTCCCATTTTGTACGCCAGATTTCCGTTACGACTCCAGACGCCAGCGCCAAGCCCATATTGGGTATCATTAGCGATTTCCAACGCTTCCTCCATAGTTTTGAAGGTCGTGACGGCCAGCACCGGTCCGAAGATCTCCTCCTGGAAAACCCGCATGTTGTTCTTACCAAACAGAATGGTCGGTTCGAGGTAGTACCCCTCTTTTAACTCGCCATCCAGCTGCTTGCGCCGCCCGCCGGTGAGAACATCTGCCCCTTCTTTTTTACCAATGTCGATGTAATTCAGAATGGTTTCCAGTTGACCATGCGACACCTGTGCGCCCATTTGCGTCACGCTGTCTAACGGGTTGCCGCTACGGATACTTTCCACCCGACGAATGGCTCTTTCCATAAAACGTTCGTAAATGGATTCTTGTACCAGCGCACGACTTGGACAGGTACATACTTCGCCCTGGTTGAAGGCAAACAATGCAAAACCTTCCAGCGCTTTGTCAAAGAACGCATCTTCTTCATCCATCACGTCCGCGAAGAAGATATTGGGGGATTTCCCGCCCAGCTCCAGCGTGACAGGGATAATGTTCTGCGTGGCGTACTGCATGATCTGCTGCCCAACTTCCGTTGAGCCGGTAAACGCCACTTTTGCAATGCGTTTTGACGTCGCCAGATACTCACCGATTTCCCCACCCGCGCCGTTTACCACGTTCACTACGCCTGGCGGTAGCAGATCGCCGACAACTTCCATCAGCAACAACACGGACAGCGGCGTCAGGCGCGCAGGTTTAAGCACGACACAGTTACCGGCAGCCAGGGCGGGCGCCATCTTCCAACTGGCCATCAACAGCGGGAAGTTCCACGGGATAATTTGCCCCACCACGCCAAGAGGTTCATGGAAGTGATACGCCACGGTATCGCTATCAACTTCGCTTATTCCCCCTTCCTGTGCACGAATACAGGACGCGAAATAGCGGAAATGGTCAATCGCCAGCGGCACATCTGCCGCGCTGGTTTCACGGATGGGTTTACCGTTATCCCAGGTTTCAGCCGTCGCCAGCAGCTCCAGATTTTGCTCCATACGATCGGCAATTTTGAACAAAATCGCCGCCCTGTCCTGCACGGAAGTCTGCGCCCATTTGTCTTTTGCTTTGTGCGCGGCATCCAGTGCCAAATCGATGTCCTTTTTGCCGGAAGAGGCCACTTCGCACAGTAATTGCCCGGTTACCGGCGTCAGGTTTTGGTAATACTCACCGTCCACCGGTGCGATCCAGTCACCGCCGATAAAGTTATCGTATCGGGCTTTTAACTTCAGAGGGTAACCATACTCGCCGGGATAAATACGCGTTGAAGGGGGGTTATTGGTCATGACCGTCTCCTTGCTGTAGGGGTACTACAAGGGTAGACGGGACTGGCGAATTATTCGCCAGCCTTTTACTGCTTTACGACAGGTATCACGAATTACATGGCAGCACGATAAATCGCCATGATTTCTTCATGTGTCGCCTGAATCGGGTTAGTGAAACCACAGGCATCTTTCAGGGCATTAGTCGCCAGAACGGCAAAATCTTCTTCTTTCACGTTCAGCTCACGCAGCCCAGCCGGAATATTCACTTTCTGCGCCAGTTCGCGGATCGCCGCGATGCAGGCTTCTGCCCCTTGCTCTTCGCTCAGACCAGCAACGTTCACACCCATTGCCGAGGCGCAATCGCGCAGGCGGGCGGCAGCAACTTTGCTATTAAATACCTGTACATGCGGCAGCAGTACGGCATTACATACTCCGTGTGGCAGATCGTAGAAGCCACCCAACTGGTGCGCCATCGCATGCACGTAGCCAAGGGAGGCATTGTTAAAGGCCATACCTGCGAGGAACTGCGCATAGGCCATGGCTTCGCGCGCCTGAGCATTGCCGCCCTCTTCCACGGCGACCGGCAGGTTTTCCGCAATCATGGTGACAGCTTTAAGCGCGCACGCATCGGTAATGGGGGTCGCAGCAATAGAAACATAGGCTTCGATAGCGTGAGTCAGCGCATCCATACCGGTAGCCGCCGTCAGAGACTTCGGCATACCGACCATCAGCGAGGAGTCATTGACGGACAGCAGCGGTGTAACATGCTTATCCACAATCGCCATTTTAATGTGGCGTACTTCATCAGTGATGATGCAGAAGCGGGTCATTTCAGATGCCGTACCCGCCGTGGTGTTGATGGCGATCATCGGCAGCTGCGGTTTTGCAGAGCGGTCTACGCCTTCGTAGTCACGAATATCGCCACCATTAGCCGCCACCAGCGCAATGCCCTTCGCACAATCATGAGGAGAGCCGCCGCCGAGAGAAATAACGCTATCACAGTCATTTTCTTTCAGCATTTTCAGGCCAGCGGCAACGTTACTGGTCGTGGGGTTAGGATGCGTACCATCGTAAATTACGCTGGAAATATCATGTTCCTGTAGCGCTTTTTGAATATCGCCAGCCATACCTAATTTCGTCAGCATGGCATCCGTAACAATCAGCGTACGGCGAAAACCATATTCCGCCATTGTATTCATTGCGTCTTTTAATGCGTCAGCGCCGATTACATTCACGGAAGGAATAAAAAATGTTGAAGCAGCCATTGTACGATCCTTAATTACTCTAAAGAGGTAGGAAGCATACGAGTGAAATTTCCAACAAAATATGATCGTGGTTGTTATTTTAATAACACTTACAATTAAAAAGCACATTAGGTTCATAATCTAATGTGCTTATTTCAATCAACATCTATTTTGTATTAATTCATTTAATCCATGAATTAATTGTTTCATTATTTTTCAGGGAACAGCAAGGCATCGCGTAATAAATGATCATTTCCCCGACGGCGAGTAAAACCAATGCGGTCAAAATATTCCAGAATTTGGATAGCCAATTTGCGCCCAACGTTAAGCCTGTCGCGAAAATCGGCGGCACATGTCGATCCCCTTTCCTGATCCAGTTCGCGGATCATATTGGCAAAGGCCACAATCCGATCGTTACGGTAATAACGATCTTTCACGATCGCGGTAATGATGCCTTGCTGTGCCGCTTGTCGTAACGCCACACGCATCATCTGTTCATCCGTTCCCGTCTGTTTTGCCAAATCGCGCACCCACCACGGCTCATCGCCAAAAAGTGGTTCTACCTTTTGCCAGATTGCCAACTGCTCATCGCTGAAACCCGCCTTATGTTCCGGCAAATGCAACCATCCATGATGGCTATGAATAGCGCCACTCTCGCGCATCTTTTCAATTAGCAGCAATACCAGCGCTTCGTCTTCCATCGGCAAAGCCATACGGCGCAGGCGCTCGCGCCCGGGTCCTGGTTCATCACGGTGCTGCTCATGGTAGGTCGCCAGCGTATCGAGAACTTTCCGCTGCCAGCGCGCGGCAACGGGGGCATTCAACAGGCTGTATCCCGCCTGAATAAAACCATGTTGCTCAATCAACGGACGCATACCATTGCCATTGAGCTGACGCGCCCAGGCAAAGTCAGGAATATTCACCGCCCCACGCGTCAGGTGCAGCGCCAGAGCGTCACCGTCAGTCTGCGCGTTTTCCAGCGCCGACAGCCACTGCAAATATTCCGGCTTACGCTTTCCGCGTCGCGGCGGATTAAGCGTCACAACACGTGCACCTGCCAGCGTTGTACGGGCAGAAATATCACGCAGCACCAGACGGTCGTTATCGGCAAGCCAGAGTGGTGTATCAAACACCAGTTCAGCTAGTGTCCCTTCAAGCAGAGAGATACGCCCGGTGACATGGCTGGCCGCGTGGTGAATATGCAACGGTTGCCACTGCATCAGCGGCGCAGCATGTTCTAAAGAAACAATCACGCGGGTAAAAGCCTCTGGCGGCGCATCGGAAAGCAGCCAGTCGCCGCGGTTTAGTTCTTCTTTTTGCGCATCACCGGCAATATTCAGCGCAATACGTTGTCCCGCTTGCGCGCGGTCGGTGGCCTGATTTTGTGCATGCAGGCTACGTACGCGCATCGGTTTGTTGACGCCCGTGAGCCACAGCGTGTCACCGACATTCACTTCACCGCTGAGCGCCGTCCCGGTCACCACCAGCCCTGCGCCTTTGACCGTAAAGGCGCGGTCAATCGCCAGGCGGAAGCTGTGATCACGGGCATGCTCGCGCGACGTTAATTGCAACAAATGGTCACGCAGTTCCTCGATGCCACGGCCTTCACTGGCCGCAGTGACGAAAAGCACCGACTCCGCGAAACCATAATTCCCCAGCGTGGCCTGAATCTCCGCACGCACCTCTTCAATTCTTGCTTCGTCTACGCGGTCGGCTTTCGTGAGTGCCACGGTGATCTGCGGATTGCCCGTCAGCTGCAGAATTTGCAAATGCTCACGGGTTTGCGCCATTACGCCATCATCACACGCCACCACCAGTAACGCGTGATCGATGCCGCCGACCCCCGCCAACATGTTGGACAGAAACTTTTCGTGTCCAGGAACGTCGATAAACCCCAGCACCCGCCCATCCTGCTGCGGCCAGTAGGCATAGCCGAGATCGATGGTCATGCCGCGCTTTTTTTCTTCCGGCAGACGGTCGGCATTCACACCGGTAATCGCCTGTAATAACGTTGTTTTTCCGTGGTCAACGTGTCCGGCAGTTGCAATAATCATTTCAGCATCATCTCCATAAACCGGGTCTCGTCTTCAAGGCAGCGCAGATCCAGCCATAAGCGGCCATCATAAATTCGCCCAATAACCGGCACGGGCAGCGTACGCCAACGGGCTGCCAACGCTTCAAGGCGGCTCCCGCGCCCGTCATGTGGGGTAAAGGTTAGCGCCGCGCTGGGCAGCCTATCAACAGGTAGTGAGCCGCTGCCAATCTGCGACAGGCAAGGCATCACATTCAGGGCGAACTCATCACCGTAATGCTCTTCAAGCTGTGCCTGTAATTGCTGTGCCTGCGCGTGGATCGCTTCTTGTGAGCGGGTGAGCTGGCGCAATGTGGGCAACTTCTCCGCCAGTGCTTCCGGGTGCAGATAGAGCCGTAGCGTCGCTTCCAGCGCAGCCAGTGTCATTTTATCTGCCCGTAATGCGCGTTTCAGCGGATGGCTCTGCAAACGAGCGATCATCTCTTTTTTACCGACAATTATCCCTGCCTGCGGCCCGCCCAGCAGTTTATCGCCGGAGAAACTCACCAGACTGACGCCAGCGGCAATCAGTTGCTGCGGCATCGGCTCCTGCGGCAAGCCATACTGGCTGAGATCGACCAGCGAACCACTGCCCAGATCCGCCACCACCGGTACATCCAGTTCCTGCCCAATTACGGCCAGCTCCGCCTCATCCACCGACTTTGTGAAGCCTTCAATGCTGTAATTACTGGTATGCACTTTCATCAGCAGACCGGTGTTTTCATTCACTGCCTGGCGGTAATCTTTCGCATGGGTCCGGTTGGTGGTCCCCACCTCGCGTAGAATGCATCCGGCCTGACACATGACGTCCGGAATACGAAACGCGCCGCCAATTTCCACCAGCTCGCCGCGAGACACAACCACCTCTTTGCCGTTCGCCGTGGCGGCCAGCATCAGCAGAACAGCTGCCGCATTGTTATTGACGATACAGGCGTCTTCCGCCCCCGTCAGACGGCAGAGTAAATCCGCCAGGGCCCAATCCCGATGTCCCCGCCCGGCATCATCCAGACTATATTCCAGCGTCACCGGCGTGCGCATCGCCTGTACCACCGCTTCAATTGCTTCTTCGGCCTGCGACGCGCGCCCAAGGTTGGTATGCAGCACCGTTCCGGTCAGGTTAATCACCGGGCGTAGCGCGCTTTGCGATTCTCGTTCAAGCCGGGCGCTGGCTTCTTGCGCCCAGTCCTCACACCATTCCGGGAGCGCGTGCGTGTCGCGAATAGCTTCTCTGGCTTCATCGAGCATGTGACGCAGCAGGTCAACCACCCGGGTATGGCCGTGAGATTCACGTAAGGCTGGGAAGGCGCTATCGCGCAATAAACGATCGATAGCAGGAAGCTGGCTGTAGAGTGAACGCATGTCGGTTGTCATGAAAGGGCCTGGCTGTTGGTGGCCCTCTCCACCGTGGAGAGGGATATCGATATAGGAAGGATTGTACCGTGACTTTGCTCAGGCGGACATAATACGCATCAAGCCTTTGGCGGTTCTGTACGGGCAAAACTCTCGCGTTGAAAGAGCGTTTCCACCAGTTTGACCAGACGGGGGCGATCAACACACCAGCCAGGCGCAACCCGACGGAAATTGAGATAACCGACGGCGCAGGCAATCGCAATGGTTGCCAGGTTAACCGTATCCGTTTTCAGCGTACCATCCGCCAGATAGCCTTCCAGCACATCCAGACTACGGGTGATCTTCTCACGCTGACGTAACAATTCAGTTTCTGACTGCTGCGCGGCAGGGCGAGCCTGTTCGCGCACCGAAACTAAACCGGCATCCATAATGCCGTCTGCCAACGCTTCCAACTGGCGTACCTTCAGCGCAGCCAGCGGATCACGCGGCAGCATGGCTGGTGCAATATCCAGTAGCTCTATATATTCCGCGATGATAGGAGAATCAAACCAATACTCGCCCGCATCGGTGACTAACGCGGGTACTTTACCTAACGGGTTATAGCGCGCCACGCCGCTATCCGCGTTATAGGGGAGTTCATTCACAAATTCGAAGGTGATGCCCTTTTCCAGTAACAGAATAGAAATTTTACGCACAAAAGGGCTGGTATAGCTGCCAATGAGTTTCATGCCGGGTCCTTTTTGCCAACAAAAAAGCGGTGCCCAACGATAGTGGGACACCGCTTAGTATGGCTCAGGTCACTGAAAATGGCAGGTGATGGCAGTCTCAATGATCCAAATAAAGGTAATGCATCCAACTGGTCATGCGCAGCAGTACTTTACGCATTACCGACACGTGGGCGAAATGATCGGAATAGACTGCAACCTGAGCATAGATACCGTCCGGCAGCGCATCCACATCGGCATTCGGATCCAGCTCAATCGTGGCCAGCACGCCATCGGTACCCGGCACCACCGTTAAGGACTGTAATGCGCCCTGCGCCTGATAAGAACCGCCCGGAACGACCGGAAGAATACTGGTCAGCTTGCCGGTGAAAACCTGGCCAGGTAGCGCATTAAACACCACTTCCGCTTCATCGCCTGGTTTAAGGCGCAGCAGCGAGTTCTGGCGGAATTGCGCCACGATTTGCCGTTTTTGTTCAGGAATAAACACCATTACCGGACGCAAAGGTAATGCTGCTGCGTAAGTCCCCGGACGAATTAAAATCTGCGTGGCATAACCGTTGCTGGGGGCACGAACTACCGTCTGTTCAAGATTGTATTTAGCCTCGGCAAGCTGGGCACGTAGGGACGCAACCTGAGATTGCTCACCGTTGACCATACTGTCTAATTGGCTCTGAATCTGCGTCTGTTCT
Organism: Citrobacter sp. Cpo069; assembly: GCF_030332785.1. Taxonomy (NCBI): domain Bacteria; kingdom Pseudomonadati; phylum Pseudomonadota; class Gammaproteobacteria; order Enterobacterales; family Enterobacteriaceae; genus Citrobacter; species Citrobacter sp. Cpo069. The sequence continues at coordinate 197,551 of NZ_JAOWHD010000046.1, read as the reverse complement.
GCAACAGAGCCTTTGACCAGCGCATCCTGTGCCAGATAGTTTTGCCGGGCGTTATCGATATCGCTTTCAGAGAACGGGTTAACCTTCGCCTGACTGCCTTTCAAATAGCGTTGATAATCTTTATACAGACGGTCACGTTCAGCAGATACACGGGTGGTATTGGCGACCGCTTCCGACAACTGTGCTTTCAGGTTGTCGATGTTGTGCGTAGCGGTAACCAGATCAGCCTGCAGCCTGTCGACACGCGCCTGATACCGTACCGGATCGAGCTTAAACAGCACATCGCCTTTTTTAATTAGCTGATTATTTTTATCCGTTACCTCACTAACAATTCCTGTGACTTGCGGAGTGACCGGAATTGAAATAACCGCTTTTTGCGCCGTAAAGGTATATGGGTGGTTATAGTTCATTAATAAAATCAATCCCGCAACAATGAACACCCCACCTAATGCAGCGGTAGCAAGCGTCCATTGGTTTACCGGAATACGGAATATTTTAAAGATGGCCCAGGCAAAGGCCACATAGGTCAGGACTATCAACAAATCCATGATTAAATCTCCGGAAAGGTGGAGTTATCGGTTTTTTTCTCCCCATCCAGTCTTTTTTCCAACTGGGTGATTCGCGCTGCCAGCGCGGCAATCTCAGGGTCTGACTCCTTTCCGGTCGGTGTGATGTGTGACTGCATTCCCCATCCCTTTTCAGGCTGGTAGAGCGTGGCCCAGATCCACAGGAACGGCCAAATAACATGAAGAGTGAACAAGCTCACCCATCCTGCAGTATGGATGGCATCGGCATGGGGATGGTTGCGCTTCTTAGCCATGTTATAGGGGATATCGTGGATGGCGATGATTCCATAAAACAGAACCAGAAATACGAAAATCAGCACGCCCAACGCGAAATAATTTAGAAACATACCTGCCTCGAATTCACGCTAATTAGAGTTTTTTTATGCCGGCAGCCGTATGCACCCTGGCTGATGTTTTGAACATAACTGGAGTTAAGGGTTTTTGCCATACCACAAAATAAATATTTTTTCTGGTGAGAAATTGCTTTGTTTTGCAATAAAAAATGTCGGGGGTAGAACCTGCCGCAGATCACATCTGATAAATTTCAGATGAAAATACTTTGCGATTCACATCACAAAAATCCAACAAACAAGGAAAGCAAAAATGTGAACCACTTCACATTTAATCCTCATTTTCAGCGAATTATTGCACTGCGATGTTTTTTTGTACGGGTATTTTGTGATGAAAATCACATTAACTAACGCCATACACCCTATATTTACGTGACGAATGTCACATAAAAGGCCGTCGACTGGACAGTTGAACGATTCAGTGCCAGATTTCGCAGTATCTACAGGGTCCGGCTACCTCCTGCCGCTACATTAACAAACCTCGGGCTTTCAGCCTGCGTGATAGCAAACATAAGAAGGGGTGTTTTTATGTCATCCGATATTAAGATCAAGGTGCAAAGCTTTGGTCGATTCCTCAGCAACATGGTGATGCCAAATATCGGCGCGTTTATCGCGTGGGGTATTATCACCGCATTATTCATTCCGACAGGGTGGTTGCCGAACGAAACGCTGGCGAAGCTGGTCGGCCCGATGATCACCTATCTGCTGCCGCTACTGATCGGTTATACCGGTGGTAAACTGGTTGGCGGCGAGCGTGGCGGCGTAGTTGGTGCAATCACCACCATGGGCGTTATCGTCGGCGCAGACATGCCAATGTTCCTCGGCGCGATGATTGCAGGTCCACTGGGCGGCTGGGCGATCAAACACTTCGACAGCTGGGTAGACGGTAAGATCAAATCCGGTTTTGAGATGCTGGTGAATAACTTCTCCGCTGGCATCATCGGTATGATCCTCGCCATTCTGGCATTCCTCGGCATTGGCCCATTGGTTGAAGCACTGTCCAAAATTCTGGCGGCAGGCGTTAACTTCATGGTTGTCCATGACATGCTGCCACTGGCATCGATTTTCGTTGAACCGGCGAAAATCCTGTTCCTCAACAACGCCATTAACCACGGTATTTTCTCACCGCTGGGTATTCAGCAGTCCCATGAGATGGGTAAATCCATCTTCTTCCTGATTGAAGCTAACCCAGGTCCGGGTATGGGCGTGCTGCTGGCGTACATGTTCTTCGGTCGCGGCAGCGCTAAGCAGTCTGCAGGCGGCGCGGCTATCATCCACTTCCTGGGTGGTATCCACGAAATTTACTTCCCGTACGTGCTGATGAACCCGCGCCTGATCCTGGCCGTTATTCTCGGCGGTATGACTGGCGTATTTACCCTGACTATCCTGAACGGCGGTCTGGTTTCTCCGGCGTCTCCGGGTTCTATCCTGGCCGTGCTGGCAATGACACCTAAGGGAGCTTACTTCGCTAACATCGCTGCTATCTGTGCGGCTATGGCAGTCTCCTTTGTGGTCTCAGCCATTCTGCTGAAAACCAGCAAAGTGAAAGAAGATGATGACATTGATGCCGCAACCCGTCGTATGCACGACATGAAAGCGGAATCCAAAGGCGCATCTCCGCTGGCGGCTGGCGATGTAACCAACGACCTGAGCCATGTGCGTAAAATCATCGTTGCCTGCGATGCCGGTATGGGTTCCAGCGCCATGGGTGCGGGCGTACTACGTAAGAAAGTGCAGGATGCAGGGCTGTCTCAGATTTCCGTCACTAACAGCGCGATTAACAATCTGCCGCCGGATGTGGATCTGGTCATTACCCACCGTGACCTGACCGAACGCGCGATGCGCCAGGTGCCTCAGGCACAGCACATTTCGCTGACCAACTTCCTCGACAGCGGTCTGTACTCCAACCTGACCGAACGTCTGGTCGCTGCGCAGCGCCACAACGTGAACGAGGAGAAAGTTCGCGACCACCTGAAAGACAGCTTTGAAGAGGGTGATACCCACCTGTTCAAACTGGGTGCGGAGAACATCTTCCTTGGCCGTAAAGCGGCTAACAAAGAAGAAGCGATTCGCTTTGCTGGTGAGCAACTGGTGAAAGGTGGCTACGTTGAGCCAGAATACGTTGAGGCGATGCTGGACCGCGAAAAACTGACCCCGACTTACCTGGGTGAGTCCATCGCAGTACCGCACGGTACGGTTGAAGCCAAAGACCGCGTGCTGAAAACCGGTGTGGTGTTCTGCCAGTACCCGGAAGGCGTTCGCTTCGGTGAAGAAGAAGACGATATTGCCCGTCTGGTTATTGGTATCGCAGCGCGTAACAACGAGCACATCCAGGTGATTACCAGCCTGACCAACGCTCTGGATGATGAATCCGTGATCGAACGTCTGGCCCATACCACCAGCGTGGATGAAGTTCTGGAACTGCTGGCAGGTCGTAAGTAAGCGTTATTGCCCGGTGGCGATCACGCTTACCGGGCCTACAAAATCCTCTCCCTTGTGGAGAGGGTTAGGTTGAGGGGAAATCAATGCAGTCCCTCACCCCAGCCCTCTTGGGTAAAAACATTAATGAAGGTTAATACTATGAAAGCATTACATTTTGGCGCAGGTAATATCGGTCGTGGCTTTATCGGCAAACTGCTGGCGGACGCGGGGATACAGCTGACGTTCGCGGATGTAAATCAGGTCGTGCTCGATGCCCTGAATGCCCGTCATAGCTATCAGGTTCATGTCGTGGGTGAAAATGAGCAGGTTGATACCGTCTCCGGCGTCAACGCTGTAAGCAGCATCGGCGATGATGTTGTTGAACTGATTGCCCACGTAGATTTAGTCACTACCGCCGTCGGTCCGGTTGTACTTGAGCGTATCGCTCCAGCCATCGCCAAAGGACTGGTTAAACGCAAGGCGCAGGGCATCGCTACTCCACTAAATATCATCGCTTGTGAAAACATGGTGCGCGGAACGACCCAGTTGAAAGGCCATGTAATGAACGCGTTAGCAGATGAAGATAAAACCTGGGTTGAAGAACATGTTGGCTTTGTCGATTCTGCCGTGGACCGCATTGTTCCGCCTTCGGCTTCAGCAACCAACGATCCGCTGGAAGTTACCGTCGAAACCTTCAGTGAGTGGATTGTCGACAAAACACAGTTCAAAGGTGAACTGCCAAATATCCCAGGAATGGAATTAACTGATAACCTGATGGCATTTGTCGAACGTAAACTCTTCACGCTGAACACCGGGCATGCTATAACCGCGTACCTCGGAAAATTGACCGGTCATCAGACCATCCGTGACGCGATTCTCGACGAGAAAATCCGCGCAGTGGTAAAAGGTGCGATGGAAGAGAGCGGCGCGGTACTGATCAAACGCTATGGCTTTGATGCAGCAAAACATGCGGCATACATTCAGAAAATCCTCGGTCGTTTTGAAAACCCGTATCTGAAAGATGACGTTGAGCGCGTGGGTCGTCAGCCGCTGCGTAAGCTGAGCGCAGGCGACCGCCTGATTAAACCGCTGCTGGGTACGCTGGAATATGGTTTGCCGCATGCGAATCTGGTTACCGGTATTGCGGCAGCGATGCACTATCGCAGCGAAGAAGATCCGCAGGCACAGGAACTGGCCGCGCTGATTGACGAAAAAGGTCCACAGGCCGCGCTGGCGCAAGTTTCCGGGCTGGATGCCAATAGTGATGTCGTGCTTGAGGCTGTTAACGCGTATAACGCAAAGAAATGATGCAGGACCTGGCGCAGGATATCCTGCGCCTGAATAATAGATTGTCAGATATGCAGGCAATAATGGAACAAACGCAGGCCTTTGAAAATCGTGTGCTTGAGCGTCTGAATGCTGGCAAAACCGTACGCAGCTTCCTCATCACCGCCGTAGAACTGCTCACCGAGGCGGTGAATATCCTTGTGCTTCAGGTATTTCGCAAAGACGACTATGCGGTGAAATACGCCGTAGAACCGCTGCTCGACGGCGATGGTCCGTTGGGCGATCTTTCTGTTCGTCTGAAGTTAATCTACGGCCTGGGCGTACTCAGTCGCCCGGAGTACGAAGATGCGGAGCTGCTGATGGCGCTGCGGGAGGAGCTGAATCACGACGGCAACGAATACGCATTCACCGACGACGAAATTCTTGGACCGTTTGGTGAACTTCACTGCGTGACGGCACTCCCGCCGCCACCCCAGTTTGATACCTCAGACTCTGGTTTGCATGCCATGCAGATCCAGCGTTACCAGCAGATGGTACGATCCACCATGGTCCTTTCCCTGACCGAGCTGATTTCTAAAATCAGCTTAAAAAAAGCCTTTCAAAAATAAGACGATGTTTGCTTATTTCTCTTCCTGCTGCGGTCGATACAGCTGCCGATAGTACGCCAGACGTTGCAGATACAGCTGCGCGTTTTCCTGCGGTATTTCTGAAGGGACAACGTTGCGCGGCGGTGTTTTATTCAAATATTCGCGAAAAGCCTGGCTTGAAGCCATAAAATCGACAGTTTTATCAATCAGGATTGAAACGTTCTCACCTATTTTCGCCATAATCTTCCCTCCTCCATGTATTAACCGCGCTCAGCCTGTGCGGTTGATCATTTAAGTTTAGGATCAGTTTGGTGTTTATATTGAGGAAAACGTGCTTCACCACGAACACGCCAATAAAAGCACCACGGCCGATCTTATCGCTTAAAATTCCTTGTTAATCAATGCAATAACATTATCATTAGCTAATTAATACTTACGGTATTTGATTATTTATCTTCGAGCAGTTGTGAATAATCCTGCTCTGCGCGCATACTATAGGATATTCATCCTATTTTTATCAGAAGCTATCCTATGAAAGAAGTCGAAAAAAACGAAATTAAACGCCTGAGCGATCGTCTGGACGCTATTCGCCACCAGCAGGCAGACCTGTCCCTTGTTGAAGCCGCCGACAAATACGCCGAGCTGGAAAAAGAGAAAGAAACTCTGGAAGCCGAGATCGCACGCCTGCGTGAAGTTCACGGCCAGAAGCTGAGCAAAGAAGCGCAAAAGCTGACAAAACTTCCGTTCCGTCGGGCCATCACCAAAAAAGAGCAGGCTGACATGGGCAAACTGAAGAAAAGCGTGCGCGGCCTGATCGTCGTCCACCCGATGACCGAGCTTGGCCGTGAAATGGGCCTGAAAGAGATGACGGGCTTCGCGAAGAGCGAGTTCTAATCTCCCACCGGGCAACATCCGCTTGCCCGGTCCTTCATTCCCCCCCCCCCCCTCAATTGGCCCTACCAATTTTAGCCAGATCCTACCAGCACCTCACATTTCATTAAAATGTACGTACAATACCGTTGCCAATAAATAACATTTGATTAACCATTCATTGTCATTACCCCTACACAACAATATTGGCAGGGCCACTTTTACACATAATGTGACGAAGATTTGAGCAAAGACTCATTCCATTATGTCAGCGGCCCCCAGGAGACCTGCAATGAATCTCTGGCAACAGAACTACGACCCGGCCGGTAACATCTGGCTTTCCAGCCTGATCGCATCGCTCCCTATCCTGTTCTTTTTCTTCGCCCTGATTAAGCTCAAGCTGAAAGGCTATGTTGCGGCGTCATGGACGGTGGTGATCGCTTTGTCGGTCGCCCTGCTGTTCTACAAAATGCCGGTCGATCACGCACTGGCATCCGTAGTGTACGGTTTCTTCTACGGTCTGTGGCCAATTGCCTGGATCATTATCGCCGCGGTATTCGTCTATAAAATCTCGGTGAAGACCGGGCAGTTCGACATCATCCGCTCATCAATACTCTCGATTACCCCAGACCAGCGTCTGCAAATGCTGATTGTTGGTTTCTCCTTTGGGGCATTCCTCGAAGGAGCGGCAGGCTTTGGCGCTCCGGTAGCGATTACCGCCGCACTGCTGGTTGGTCTTGGCTTTAACCCGCTGTATGCGGCAGGTTTGTGCCTGATCGTAAATACCGCGCCGGTCGCTTTTGGCGCAATGGGCATTCCGATTCTGGTCGCCGGTCAGGTTACCGGACTGGACAGCTTCGAGATTGGCCAGATGGTAGGTCGTCAGCTGCCGTTCCTGACCATTATCGTGCTGTTCTGGATTATGGCGATTATGGATGGCTGGCGTGGTGTCAAAGAAACCTGGCCTGCGGTGATGGTCGCTGGCGGCTCGTTTGCTATCGCACAGTACCTCAGCTCTAACTTTATCGGGCCGGAACTGCCGGATATCATCTCTTCTCTGGTCTCACTGGTGTGTCTGACGCTGTTCCTGAAACGCTGGCAGCCGGTACGTATCTTCCGTTTTGGCGATATGGGCGCTTCGCAGGTCGATATGGATCTGTCGCGCACCCGCTTCACCGCTGGACAGGTGGTACGCGCCTGGTCACCGTTCCTGTTCCTGACAGCTACCGTCACACTGTGGAGCATACCGCCGTTTAAAGCGCTGTTTGCGCCAGGCGGCGCGATGTACCACTGGGTGGTCAACATTCCGGTTCCGTTCCTCGACAAGCTGGTTGCCCGTATGCCGCCGGTCGTACACGAAGCCACGGCCTACGCGGCGGTGTACAAATTTGACTGGTTCTCCGCGACCGGTACCGCAATACTGTTTGCCGCCCTGCTATCTATCGTCTGGCTGAAGATGAAGCCATCTGCTGCGCTGCAGACCTTTGGTAGCACGCTGAAAGATCTGGCGCTGCCTATCTACTCCATCGGGATGGTGCTGGCGTTCGCGTTTATCTCTAACTACTCCGGGCTTTCATCCACCCTGGCACTGGCCCTGGCACATACCGGCAGCGCATTTACCTTCTTCTCGCCGTTCCTTGGCTGGCTGGGGGTATTCCTGACCGGGTCCGACACCTCATCAAACGCATTGTTCGCCGCCCTGCAGGCCACGGCCGCTCAGCAAATCGGCGTTTCTGATGTGCTGATGGTGGCCGCAAATACCACCGGCGGCGTGACCGGCAAAATGATCTCTCCACAATCTATCGCTATCGCCTGTGCGGCAGTGGGATTAGTGGGGAAAGAGTCTGATCTGTTCCGCTTTACCGTGAAGCACAGCCTGATTTTCACCTGCATGGTGGGTGTGATTACCACGCTGCAGGCCTATGTCTTAACCTGGATGATTCCATGATAGTGATGCCCAGACGCCTGTCAGACGAAGTCGCATCTCGTGTGCGGGCGCTGATTGAAGAACAACAGCTGGAGGCGGGCATGAAATTGCCCGCTGAGCGCCAGCTGGCCGTACAGCTCGGCGTATCGCGCAACTCGCTGCGCGAGGCGCTGGCGAAACTGGTGAGCGAAGGCGTGTTGATTAGCCGTCGTGGCGGCGGGACGTTTATCCGCTGGCAGCATGAGGCATGGTCTGAACAAAACATCGTTAAGCCGCTGAAAACTCTACTGGCAGACGACCCTGATTACAGTTTCGATATTCTGGAAGCCCGCCACGCCATCGAAGCCAGCACCGCCTGGCATGCAGCTATGCGTGCCACTGCTGCCGACAAAGAGAAGATCAGACTCTGTTTCGAGGCCACACAAAGCGAAGATCCAGATCTCGCCTCGCAGGCAGACGTTCGCTTTCATCTCGCCATTGCGGAAGCCTCGCACAACGTGGTGCTGTTACAGACCATGCGCGGTTTCTTCGACGTATTGCAGTCTTCGGTGAAACAGAGCCGCCAGCGAATGTACCTTGTGCCGCCCGTATTTTCGCAACTGACGGCGCAGCATCAGGCCGTCCTGGATGCGATTGTTGCCGGAGATGCCGACGGAGCGCGTAAAGCAATGATGGCGCACCTCAGTTTTGTCCACACCACGATTAAACGATTTGATGAAGATCAGGCCCGCCAGGCGCGTATCACCCGCCTGCCCGGTGACCCTGGTGAGAATAGCAGGGAGAACAACACATGATTATTTCAGCAGCCAGCGACTATCGCGCCGCAGCCCAGCGCATCCTACCCCCCTTCTTGTTCCACTATATAGACGGTGGGGCGTATGCAGAGCACACTCTGCGCCGTAACGTGGCAGACCTGTCTGAAGTGGCACTTCGCCAGCGCGTGCTGAAGAATATGTCCGACCTGAGCCTGGAGACAAAGCTGTTCCACGAAACGCTCTCCATGCCGGTGGCCCTTGCACCTGTCGGTCTGTGCGGCATGTACGCGCGCCGGGGCGAAGTTCAAGCCGCCGCCGCCGCTGATGCCAAAGGCATTCCGTTTACGCTTTCCACGGTATCCGTATGTCCGATTGAAGAAGTCGCCCCAACCATCAAACGTCCGATGTGGTTTCAGCTATATGTTCTGCGCGATCGTGGCTTTATGCACAACGCGCTGGAGCGCGCCAAAGCGGCGGGTTGCTCCACGCTGGTCTTTACCGTCGATATGCCAACCCCTGGTGCACGCTACCGTGACGCCCATTCCGGGATGAGCGGCCCAAATGCCGCACTACGCCGCTACTGGCAGGCAGTCACCCATCCACAGTGGGCATGGGACGTTGGCCTGAACGGTCGCCCACATGATTTAGGCAATATCTCGACTTATCTTGGTAAACCTACCGGTCTTGAGGATTACATCGGCTGGCTGGCGAATAATTTCGATCCGTCGATTTCCTGGAAAGACCTCGAGTGGATCCGCGAATTTTGGGATGGTCCGATGGTGATCAAAGGGATCCTCGATCCCGAAGATGCCCGAGACGCCGTACGCTTTGGTGCGGACGGCATCGTTGTCTCTAACCACGGTGGTCGCCAGTTAGACGGCGTGCTGTCTTCAGCTCGCGCGCTGCCCGCCATTGCCGATGCGGTAAAAGGCGATATCACCATTCTGGCAGACAGTGGGATCCGCAACGGTCTGGACGTCGTACGTATGATTGCGCTGGGCGCGGATAGTGTTCTGCTGGGACGTGCTTATCTGTACGCGCTGGCCACCCACGGTCAGGCCGGGGTGGCGAATCTGCTGAATCTGATCGAGAAAGAGATGAAGGTGGCAATGACCCTTACCGGGGCGAAATCGATTAGCGAAATCAGCCGTGATTCGCTGGTACAGGAACTGGGCAAACAGGTGGCTGACTACCCGATGCAGCCCAAACGTGGAAATGCGGCGTAAACGTTAATTTGCTATGCTGCCCCGTACTTAAGGGGGCAGCATGCTAAACATCGTTTTATTCGAACCAGAAATCCCGCCAAATACCGGCAATATTATTCGCCTTTGCGCCAACACCGGCTTTCGTCTGCATATTATTGAGCCAATGGGCTTTACCTGGGACGACAAGCGCCTGCGTCGCGCGGGGCTGGATTACCATGAATTTACCGCTGTGCTACGCCACCCTGATTACGCCGCCTTCGTCGCCGCAGAAAATCCGCAACGTCTGTTTGCCCTGACCACCAAAGGTACGCCAGCGCATAGCGCGGTAAGCTATCAGGATGGGGATTATCTGATGTTTGGCCCGGAAACTCGCGGTCTGCCAGCCAGCATTCTCGACGCGCTGCCTGCCGAACAAAAAATTCGTATTCCGATGATGCCGGACAGTCGCAGCATGAACCTGTCGAATGCGGTGTCGGTGGTGGTGTATGAGGCCTGGCGCCAGTTAGGTTATCCCGGCGCGGTATTGCGTAGTTGATTTTTGTCGGATGGCGGCTGACGCCTTATCCGACCTACGAAAGAATTTACCGTTATTTTTCGAGCGTTATCGGCGCAGTCAGGTTGGACACGGACTGCGCTTGCCGACCTGCGCGTACACGTAGTACGTGAGGATGGCGAGCACAGCCCGGGTTCAAGATGACAAGTAAGATAGCTCGAAATCAGATTCCATCGCCGTATTCGAAAGTATGATGAATCCCGTTGAAATGCTGATCCATATCCATAGACGGCTTATCGCTGTCTGGCTTACCGACGATGCGCGCCGGTACGCCTGCGGCGGTGGTATGCGGCGGTACGGGCTGTAGCACGACCGAACCTGCGCCAATCTTCGCGCCGCGTCCGACTTCAATGTTGCCGAGAATTTTTGCTCCCGCGCCGATCATCACGCCTTCACGAATTTTCGGGTGGCGGTCACCGCCGGCTTTACCGGTCCCGCCCAGCGTGACGGATTGCAGAATAGAGACGTCGTTTTCAATCACCGCGGTTTCACCAACCACAATGCCGGTGGCGTGATCGAGCATAATCCCACGGCCAATTTTTGCCGCCGGATGAATATCTACCTGGAAGGTAACGGACACCTGATTTTGCAGGAAGATCGCCAGTGCCTGACGCCCCTGATGCCACAGCCAGTGACCGATACGGTAGGCCTGAAGCGCATGAAAGCCCTTCAGATACAGCAGTGGAGTGGAATATTTATCGACAGCCGGGTCACGCGTGCGTACTGCCTGAATATCGCAGGCCGCTGAGGCAATCATTTCAGGATCGGCCGCGTAGGCCTCTTCTACGACTTCGCGAATCGCAATGGCGGGCATGATTGGAGAAGCGAGTTTATTCGCCAGCATATAGCTTAGCGCACTGCCGAGATTTTCATGCTTGAGCAGCGTTGCGTGGTAAAAACTGGCCAGCATTGGCTCACATTCCGCCAGTGCCCGGGCTTCCGCTTTAATGTTTTTCCAGACGATATCCAGTTCTTCACACGGCATTGCGTACTCCAGAAGGTAGCAAAACGACCGATCCGTTCTTCGCGGATCGGGTCGTTATATTCAACAGTTCCTTACAGCTAGTGGCGACTCAGCTCGTCCTTGCGTGCACGGCCTAATAACGTCAATGCTGCCTCGCGCGCGTTTTTTCCGCAATACAATACTTGATAAATTTCCTCGGTTATTGGCATCTCAACACCAAAACGGTGCGCCAATTCACGAACTTCTTTCGTATTGCGATAGCCTTCAACCACTTGGCCAATCTTGTCCTGCGCACCCTGCACGTCCATCCCCTGGCCGAGCATCATGCCAAAACGACGGTTGCGCGACTGGTTGTCGGTACAGGTCAGCACCAGATCGCCTAAACCCGCCATCCCCATAAAGGTGGCAGGATCGGCCCCCAGCGCCGCACCAAGACGAGACATTTCGGTCAGCCCACGGGTGATCAATGCGGTTCGTGCATTCGCGCCAAAACCGATGCCGTCAGACATCCCCGCACCAATGGCAATGACGTTTTTCACCGCGCCGCCAAGCTGCACGCCAATGAAATCCGGGTTGCTATAAACGCGGAAGCTTTTGCCGCAGTGCAGCAACTGCTGGAGATCGTCAGCAAAAGTGTCGTCCGTCGAGGCCAGAGAAATCGCCGTCGGCATGCCCGCAGCCAGCTCTTTGGCGAACGTCGGGCCGGAAATAACCGCCAGTGGAATTGAGTCCCCCAGCGCTTCACGCGCGACGTCCTGCAGCAGACGTCCTGTTTCCGCTTCCAGACCTTTTGTCGCCCAGACCAGTCGTGCGTCAGGACGCATCAATGGTTTGATGTTACGCAGCACTTCGCCAAAGACGTGGCTCGGCACCACCACCAGAATATTACGACTGGCGGCCAGTGCAGTGGCTAAATCACTTTCCAGGCGCAGCGTGTCGGGAAAAGGCACATCAGGAAGGAACGCGACGTTGCAGCGATCGTGCTCGAGAGTCGCGATATGTTTAGGATCATGGCCCCACAGGACAACCTGATGGCCATTTCTTGCCAGGGTGATGGCAAGAGCGGTGCCGTACGAGCCGGCACCAATCACAGTCATTGAAGCATTACTTTGGTTCATCAGGCATCCTGATGTTCTTCAGTACCTTCGCCAGCCTGCTGCTGTAAATAGTTCATGAACAGCGCATCAAAGTTGACCGGCGCAAGGTTCAGTTGCGGGAACGTACCGCGTGAAACCAGGCTGGTGATGCATTCGCGGGCATACGGGAACAGAATGTTCGGGCAGTATGCGCCCAGGCAATGCGCCATCTGAGTCCCTTCGATACCACTGATGGAGAAAATACCGCCCTGCTGAACTTCGCACAGGAACGCAGTTTCTTCACCCAGGGAAGCCGTTACGGTGACACGCAGCACTACTTCATACACGTCATCTGCCAGTTGGGTAGATGCGGTATCAAGATCCAGTTTAACCTCTGGCTGCCAATCTTTCTGGAAAACATGCGGTGCATTTGGCGCTTCGAAAGACACATCCTTGGTATAAATACGTTGGATCTGGAAAGCCATTTCAGTGTTATTTTGTTCTGACATGTTGAGAAAACCCTTTAGTGTTGTCCTTTAAATACTTCGGTACGCCTTAACGCAGCAGTGGATCCAGTCCACCACGCGCATCCAACGCATACAAGTCGTCACAACCACCAATGTGCTGTGCATCAATAAAAATCTGCGGAACCGTAGTACGGCCACTGCGCTTGATCATTTCTTCACGCTTCACGGCATCGCCGTCAATCGGAAGCTCCTGGAAACTCACACCCTTGCTGTTCAGGAGCGCCTTTGCGCGATGGCAAAACGGGCAGGTTGCTTTGGTATAGATCTCAATATTGGCCATGACTTATCTCCAGTGTTCTTTTTACCCTGCGGCATGAAAGAAGACGGGTAAATTATTTGCCGCGAACCAGTGGCAGATTCTCACCACTCCAGCCCGCTACGCCATCTTTCAGTACAGACACCTGCTCAAAACCGGCTTTGATCAGCGCAGTTGCTGAATCCTGGCACTGCATGCCTGAACCATCAACCACAATCACAGGTTTGTTTTTGTGTTTTTCCAGTTCGCCAAAGTTGTTGGCTTTGATTTCGCTCGGCAGCAGGTTAGTGGAGCCAGCGATATGACCTTTGCGGAAGTCGTCGCGCTGACGTAAATCCACGACAACGGCGTCTTCTTTATTGATGAGACGTGTGGCTTCTCCGCGCGTAATCACCTTCACTTTGGAAGTCAGGCTCTTAAACGTGGTAAATAATACAGCCGCCAGTAACGCAATCCAGGCGATACTCAATACAGGGTGGCGACTAACAAATTGCATAATTTCTTGCATGGGGGGTAACAACTCCCGACTCAGTGATTAAAAAAACCAGGAAAGGAGTATACCTGCGCGTTGGCGCAAATACAGCCAGAGCGTGCATTGGATTGCATTTTTGCGGGGCGCTACGGAAAAAAAAACCTAAAACCGCGCCCTCTGTGGCGCGCTCTGGTCGATTATTTGATCTTCCGGGGCTACTTTATCGATTCAGCTGTAGTAAAATTACGCAATTATTTTTTATCTATTAAGTGTGAGGTTGTCGCAATGTCGGTTTCTAAAAAACCTATGGTACTGGTGATTCTGGATGGCTATGGCTATCGCGAAGACAGCCAGGATAACGCCATCTTTAATGCCAAAACCCCGGTAATGGATGCCCTGTGGGCAAAACGTCCGCATACCCTGATTGATGCGTCTGGCCTGGAAGTTGGCCTGCCCGATCGCCAGATGGGCAACTCCGAAGTCGGTCACGTCAACCTGGGCGCGGGCCGCATCGTGTATCAGGACCTGACCCGTCTGGATGTAGAAATTAAAGAGCGTACTTTCTTCGCTAACCCGGTACTGACCAATGCGGTCGACCAGGCAAAAAATAGCGGCAAAGCGGTTCACATCATGGGTCTGCTCTCTGCGGGCGGTGTTCACAGCCACGAAGATCACATCATGGCGATGGTAGAAATGGCTGCTGAACGCGGCGCGGAAAAAATCTATCTGCACGCTTTCCTTGATGGCCGCGATACCCCGCCGCGCAGCGCTGAACATTCACTGCAGAAATTCGAAGAGAAATTTGCCGCACTGGGCAAAGGCCGCGTAGCGTCCATCATCGGTCGTTACTACGCGATGGACCGTGACAACCGTTGGGATCGCGTTGAACAGGCTTATGACCTGATGACGTTGGCCAAAGGCGAGTTCCAGTTCGCTACGGCGGTTGAAGGCCTGCAGGCTGCTTATGCCCGCGACGAAAACGACGAATTCGTGAAAGCGACCGTGATCCGTGCTGAAGGCCAGGCTGAAGCCGCCATGGAAGACGGCGATACGCTGATTTTCATGAACTTCCGTGCTGACCGTGCGCGTGAAATCACTCGTGCGTTTGTTAACGCTGACTTCGACGGCTTCGCCCGTAAGAAAGTCGTTAACCTCAACTTTGTGATGCTGACCGAATACGCGGCCGACATCAAAACTGCGGTTGCTTACCCACCAGCATCTCTGGCTAACACCCTTGGCGAGTGGATGGCGAAGCACGACAAAACGCAGTTGCGTATTTCCGAAACCGAAAAATATGCGCACGTGACCTTCTTCTTCAACGGCGGCGTAGAAGAGCCGTTCAAAGGCGAAGACCGCATCCTGATCAACTCACCGAAAGTTGCGACCTACGATCTGCAGCCGGAGATGAGCTCTGCTGAGCTGACCGAAAAACTGGTTGCGGCGATTGAGAGCGGAAAATACGACACCATCATTTGTAACTACCCGAACGGCGACATGGTTGGTCATACCGGAGTGATGGAAGCAGCGGTTAAAGCGGTTGAAGCGCTGGATCACTGCGTTGAACAGGTCGCGAAAGCGGTTGAATCCGTTGGCGGCCAGTTGCTGATCACCGCGGACCACGGTAACGCAGAGCAGATGCGCGATCCGTCCACCGGTCAGGCGCACACTGCGCACACCAACCTGCCCGTTCCGCTGATTTATGTCGGTGGTAAGAACGTTAAAGCAGTCGAAGGCGGCAAACTTTCTGATATCGCCCCGACGATGCTGACGCTGATGGGTATGGAAATCCCGCAAGAGATGACTGGTAAGCCGCTGTTCATCGTGGAATAATCCCTCCCCATGAGGGGAAAGGCGATTAATACCATCACTCGGGCCGTGAAACCGCGTAAGTTTTCAGTCAGGCCCTTGTTCTACGCCAGCGCGCTTAGCGCTGGCGTATTGCTGTGCGCCTTTTCCGCCCACGCGGACGAACGCGACCAGCTCAAATCTATTCAGGCTGATATCGCGGCAAAAGAACGCGCGGTACGCCAACAGCAACAACAACGCGCCACCCTCCTCGCTCAGCTTAAAGCTCAGGAACAAGCCATCGCCGTTGCCGCAAGGCAGTTGCGCGAAACGCAAAACTCACTGGCACAGCTGAATGCGCAAATCGCAGAGATGAATGCAGCACTCGCGAAGCTGGAAAAACAGCGGGCCGCGCAAGAACGCAGCCTAGCAGCCCAACTCGACGCAGCTTTTCGCCAGGGCGAACACACAGGCATTCAGCTCATTCTTAGCGGTGAAGAAAGCCAGCGTGGGCAACGCCTGCAGGCCTATTTCGGCTATCTGAACCAGGCGCGACAGGAAACCATCGCGCAGCTGAAACAAACCCGCGAAGAGGTCGACTCGCAAAAAGCCGAGCTGGAAGATAAGCAGAGCGAACAGCAGACGCTACTGTACGAACAGCGCGCTCAGCAGGCTAAGCTGGAACAGGCACGTAACGAACGCCAGAAAACACTTTCGAGTCTGGAATCATCGATTCAACAGGGTCAACAGCAACTGGGCGAAATGCGCGCCAACGAATCCCGTCTGCGCAACAGCATTGCTCGCGCCGAAGCCGCGGCCAAAGCGCGCGCGGAACGTGAAGCGCGCGAGGCGCAGGCCGTACGTGATAAGCAGAAGGATGCGTCACGAAAAGGCTCAACCTATAAACCGACCGAAAGTGAAAAATCACTGATGTCGCGTACCGGCGGTTTAGGTTCGCCACGCGGTCAGGCATTCTGGCCCGTTCGTGGTCCAACTCTACATCGTTATGGCGAACAGCTGCAGGGTGAGCTACGTTGGAAGGGTATGGTTATTGGTGCATCCGAGGGCACCGAAGTTAAAGCCATTGCCGATGGTCGCGTCATTCTGGCGGACTGGCTGCAGGGCTATGGCCTGGTGGTCGTCGTTGAACACGGTAAAGGCGATATGAGCCTGTACGGTTATAACCAGAGCGCACTGGTCAGCGTCGGTACGCAGGTTCGCGCCGGGCAGCCTATAGCACTTGTGGGTAGCAGCGGCGGTCAGGGCAGGCCGGCACTCTATTTCGAAATTCGTCGCCAGGGTCAGGCGGTCAATCCACAGCCGTGGTTGGGAAGATAAGTTTTGCCACAACAATTTCGTCGTCTACTACTCTCTCTCGCCAGTCTGCTGGCCTTCGCAACACCTGTATTTGCTGGCAAACTCGCCATCGTCATTGATGATTTCGGCTATCGCCCACACACTGAAAACCAGGTACTGGCGATGCCTTCTACCATCTCCGTTGCCGTTCTGCCTAACGCCCCACATGCGCGTGAAATGGCAATCAAAGCGCATAACAGCGGGCATGAAGTCTTAATCCATCTGCCAATGGCGCCGCTGAGCAAGCAGCCGTTAGAGAAAGACACGTTACGCCCTGAAATGAGCAGCGAAGAGATTGAGCGGATTATTCGCGACGCGGTAAGCAAAGTACCGAATGCGGTCGGTCTGAACAACCATATGGGCAGCGCGATGACCTCCAGCCTGTTCGGCATGCAGAAGGTGATGCAGGCGCTGGAACGCTACGACCTCTACTTCCTGGACAGCATGACCATCGGTAACAGCCAGGCAATGCGCGCAGCGTCAGGAACCGGTGTGAAGGTCATCAAACGCAAAGTCTTCCTGGATGACACGCAAAACGAAGCCGATATTCGCCGTCAGTTTAATCGTGCCGTCGAGCTTGCGCGCCGCAACGGTTCCGCAATCGCCATTGGCCACCCTCACCCGTCTACGGTTCGCGTCCTGCAGCAGATGCTGTATAGCCTGCCAGCCGACATCACGCTGGTTCGCCCAAGCAGTTTGCTCAATGAACCACAGGTGGATACCTCCAGACCAAACCTCACACCACCGAAGAACGGTACGCCTGATGCGCCGCGTAATCCTTTCCGCGGGGTGAAATTATGCAAACCGAAACAGCCGTTAGAGCCGGTGTACGCCAGCCGCTTCTTCAGCGTGCTCGGCGAAAGCATCACCCAAAGCACGCTGGTGCAGTATATGCGCCTGCAGTGGCAGGGCTGGCAATAATCAGTCTTTACTATCCAGCGTTAAATGGGCCAGGCGGCGCGGCGTCAATGATTTATCGCGCCACTGGCTAAAACGGATAGCCCACAACAGCACCTGATAACCCAGCTTAACGCTGCAGATATTACTCACCATACGCTTGAACATACCCGATACAAATACTTCAGCAATCATGCGCTGGCGGATCTGTGGATCGGGTTCTTTACGAATACAATGACATACTCGCAGTCCCTCATAAATCACTTGTTGCTTAAACTCAGGATGGATAGTGATGCGGTTAGCATAGCTATGATTAAGTTCGTCCAGCAGGCGAGTGATCTTTATATAGTGCCGTTGATAGTTTAAATTCGCTTCACCCTGCCGC
Source organism: Citrobacter sp. Cpo069 (assembly GCF_030332785.1). Taxonomy (NCBI): domain Bacteria; kingdom Pseudomonadati; phylum Pseudomonadota; class Gammaproteobacteria; order Enterobacterales; family Enterobacteriaceae; genus Citrobacter; species Citrobacter sp. Cpo069. The sequence continues at coordinate 179,312 of NZ_JAOWHD010000046.1, read as the reverse complement.
TTCATGTGGCTAATTGAGCCATCGTGTTGGTAGTATTTATATAATGGTTTTTCCGTATATTTCACACGAGTGGCATTAAACATAAACACCGTACTCCACATGACATCCTGATGATGTAACCCAGGGATAAATCTTATATTGTGTTCTTTAATGAGGTCATTTCTATATACCCCCATCCAGAGAACATGCGTCCAGCGGCGCGAAGCAAGCCCCATACGCAACCAGTCTGGGCCGGAGAGAATACCGGTAGAGCGCAGACGATCTGTTGGAATGGATACCCAGACTCGGGATGTTTCCCGCGAACTCCAGTCTGCGTTGCTTTGTACAACGTCAAGGTTGTCATGCAAGGCCATTCCCATCAATGTCTCATACATCTCCGGATAGACTTCATCATCGGCATCAACGAATGCGATGTAATCCCCCACAGCGACATCCAGGCCAAGGTTTCGCGCGACAGAGACACCCTGGTTGGCCTGATGCAGCAGCCGAACATGGGGATATTTTTCCGCATAGTATTGCGCAATATCGACTGAACAGTCCGTAGAACCATCATTTACAATAATGATTTCAAGATCTTTCCAGGTCTGCGCAATTAATGACTCCATACAGTCACGAAAGTAACTACCGGCATTATATAACGGGATAATAACGCTTAATTTATATTTACTTTTCATCGTAGGGTAATCATCTAATCTATGGGATTGTCGTTACTCTATCACCCGATTATTAAGATATTATTAAGGCTTAGCAAGAGGTACAATTTCCAGAGAAATAGGCCAGCATTCCTATAAATTTATATTAGCTAGATTGATAACCTATTTACTTACACGTCCGAGAAACAAAAAACAGCACAAATAGCTAACTTAGTTGTTACCTGTGTATGACAAAGGATTTTGTTATACTAACTTGATCTCTATCACAAAATGAACAGTGCAAATGTAATGATGACCAAAGCACTCTTACTACATTGATGCTTTAAGTCATGAAATTTTCATAACGTAAAGCAATTAATCAATTACTTTCAATTAGATAGAACATAACACTGTTTTTTGTGTGCCTTTTACATAAAAGCATGTATTAACTAACCACCGTCGATACAATTTTGTATAATACAGAGCATAACTATCCACAACAGATTAATATACGAAGGCGAATTTAATGAACATTAGTAAGGCTGAATTAAATGACTTTAATGTTTATTTCAAGAAAGAAAAAATTAATTTCCCTTTGTTGATGGAAAAAGTATCAAATAATGAAATAAAAGGGAAACAACTGAATGCTGAAAATGGCTTTCGCAGCGTCCATCTTGTCGAATATGAAAATAAAAAGTTTATTGTCAAGAACGACCGTGAAATAGACAATCGCTTTGAAAAAAAAGCGCTAAACTTTATTTCCGGGCCCTTTTATTCACATATGATTAAACGACTGGCACGCTTAACTCCAGAGCAACGCGCCTGTACTGCAGACCTGTACTACGTTGCCGAAAAATGTCACTTTCGTCAATGTGTTGAAGTGTCAACCGTGCATGAATACATTGATGGTAAACCCCTTGCCGATATCAATGAAAGTAATGCCGAAGAGGTGAAAGACTGTATTATTAAGCTTCACAATGCAGGTCTTGCATCGAATGATATTCACCCTGGGAATTTTATTAGAACGTCATCAGGTGAACTTAAAATTATCGATCTTTCATGCAAAGGCATTATGAAAATATGCCAGGCGAACGATATCCTCACGCTCCGGAATAAATACAATATCGATATTCAGGGTCATGGCTTCGTTTATAACCTGATTTTATTGAAAGAAAAGCTTCGCCGACTTTCACGAAAAATTCGCGGCAAGTAAAAAATAGCCAGATATTAATCATATCTGGCTATTCATTCTTACCGGCTTAATACTAACCCCAGCTCAGGATCACTTTCCCTGACTGGCCTGAACGCATCGCGTCAAAGCCCTGCTGGAATTCATCGATGGAGAATCGATGGGTGATGATCGGCGACAAATCCAGACCAGACTGGATCAGTGCAGCCATTTTGTACCAGGTTTCAAACATCTCACGACCGTAGATACCTTTAATAAACAGCCCCTTAAAGATAACTTTGGTCCAATCGATTGACATATCAGATGGCGGAATACCCAGCATAGCAATACGGCCACCGTGGTTCATGGTGTCCAGCATGGCGCGAAACGCTGGCGGCGCCCCGGACATCTCCAGGCCCACATCAAACCCTTCGGTCATACCCAGTTCAGCCATCACGTCGGTCAGATTCTCTTTCGACACGTTGACCGCGCGGGTGATACCCATTTTGCGCGCCAGCTCAAGGCGATACTCATTAACGTCGGTGATCACCACGTGGCGTGCGCCAACGTGCTTCGCGACCGCCGCCGCCATAATACCGATTGGACCCGCACCGGAAACCAGCACATCTTCCCCAACCAGATCGAACGACAGCGCCGTGTGCACTGCATTACCAAACGGATCGAAGATAGACGCCAGGTCGTCGGAGATATTGTCCGGGATTTTAAATGCGTTAAATGCCGGGATCACCAGGTACTCCGCAAAGCAGCCAGGGCGGTTTACACCGACACCGGTCGTATTGCGGCACAGGTGAGTACGTCCACCGCGGCAGTTACGGCAATGCCCGCAGGTGATATGACCTTCGCCTGAAACGCGATCGCCGATTTTAAAGCCTTTAACTTCCTGACCGATGCCAACAACTTCGCCGACATATTCATGCCCAACGACCATCGGTACCGGGATGGTTTTTTGCGACCATTCATCCCAGTTATAAATGTGAACGTCAGTCCCGCAGATGGCTGTTTTACGGATTTTAATCAGCAAATCGTTATGACCGACTTCCGGTTCAGGAACGTCGGTCATCCAAATGCCCTCTTCCGCTTTCAGTTTGGATAACGCTTTCATTTCACATCCTCAGGCAATAACGCCCAGTTGTTTACCAATGCGTGTGAACGCCTCAACAGCACGCGTAATCTGCTCAGGGGTATGCGCCGCAGACATCTGGGTACGGATACGCGCCTGGCCTTTTGGAACCACCGGATAAAAGAATCCGGTAACGTAAATCCCCTCTTTTTGCAGTTCGCGGGCGAATGCCTGCGCCACTACTGCATCACCCAGCATAACCGGGATGATCGCGTGATCCGCACCGGCTAACGTAAAGCCTGCGGCAGACATTTGCTCGCGGAACTGACGTGCATTCGCCCACAGGCGATCGCGCAGATCGCTGCCAGCTTCAACCATTTCCAGCACTTTAATGGAAGCCGCAACAATCGCCGGTGCCAGTGAGTTGGAGAACAAATAAGGGCGGGAACGCTGACGCAGCCACTCAACAACTTCTTTGCGCGCTGCGGTGTAACCACCGGATGCGCCGCCGAGTGCTTTACCCAGCGTACCGGTGATGATGTCCACGCGACCCATCACGTCACAGTATTCATGGGAGCCACGACCATTTTCGCCGACAAAACCGACGGCATGGGAATCATCAACCATGACCAGCGCGTCGTATTTATCCGCTAGATCGCAAACGCCTTTCAGGTTAGCGATTACCCCATCCATAGAGAACACGCCATCAGTGGCGATCAGGATATGACGAGCGCCCGCTTCACGCGCTTCTTTCAGGCGAGCTTCCAGTTCCACCATATCGTTGTTGGCGTAACGGAAACGTTTTGCTTTACACAGACGCACACCATCAATGATAGAAGCGTGGTTCAGGGCATCGGAAATAATTGCGTCTTCTGCGCCCAACAGCGTTTCAAACAGGCCACCGTTGGCGTCGAAGCAAGAAGAGTAAAGGATGGCATCTTCCATACCGAGGAATGCCGCCAGTTTTTGCTCCAGTTGTTTATGGCTGTCCTGGGTACCGCAAATAAAGCGAACCGAAGCCATACCAAATCCGTGAGAATCCATACCCGCTTTTGCCGCTGCAATCAGTTCCGGATGGTTAGCCAGTCCCAGATAGTTGTTCGCACAAAAGTTAATAACGTGGCTTCCATCCGCCACGGTGATATCCGCCTGCTGGGCAGATGTAATAATGCGTTCTTCTTTAAACAATCCTTCCGCACGTGCGGTTTCGAGATCGTTCGTTAACTGTTTGTAAAAATCCCCACGCATTTCAATTCTCCAGACTGGGCAAATTTCAGCACATATTACCCAAAGCTATACGTTGATACGAGATGACGCATCATCACTTCTTCAAAATGAAGCATAAATCACGTGTACCCGCACGGCTTATCGGTGAATGGCTGAAGCCTAAGCCATGTAGTGATATGATAGAAGTATTCGTGTCTGAGATTGTCTCTGACTCCATAATTCAAAGGTTACATTTATGATCATCGTTACCGGCGGCGCGGGCTTTATCGGCAGCAACATCGTTAAAGCCCTGAATGATAAAGGTATCACCGACATCCTGGTGGTGGACAACCTGAAAGACGGCACCAAGTTTGTTAACCTGGTGGATCTGAATATTGCTGACTACATGGACAAGGAAGACTTCCTGATCCAGATTATGGCCGGGGAAGATTTCGGTGATATCGAAGCGATTTTCCACGAAGGCGCATGCTCTTCCACCACCGAGTGGGACGGCAAGTATATGATGGACAACAACTATCAATACTCCAAAGAGCTACTGCACTACTGCCTGGAGCGTGAAATCCCGTTCCTGTACGCGTCCTCTGCCGCCACCTACGGCGGTCGCACTTCTGATTTCATCGAATCCCGTGAATATGAGAAACCGCTGAACGTCTACGGCTACTCAAAATTCCTGTTCGACGAGTACGTGCGTCAGATCCTGCCAGAAGCCAATTCTCAGATTGTTGGCTTCCGCTATTTCAACGTTTACGGACCGCGTGAAGGCCACAAAGGCAGCATGGCAAGCGTTGCTTTCCACCTCAACACCCAGCTTAACAATGGCGAAACGCCAAAACTGTTTGAAGGCAGTGAAAACTTCAAACGTGATTTCGTTTATGTAGGCGACGTGGCTGCGGTAAACCTGTGGTTCCTGGAAAATGGGGTTTCCGGCATCTTTAACCTCGGTACAGGTCGTGCGGAATCTTTCCAGGCCGTTGCCGATGCTACGCTGGCGTACCACAAAAAAGGCAGCATTGAGTACATTCCATTCCCGGAAAAACTGAAAGGCCGCTACCAGGCATTTACCCAGGCAGATCTGACGAACCTGCGCGCAGCGGGCTATGACAAGCCGTTTAAAACCGTCGCCGAAGGCGTCACGGAATATATGGCCTGGCTGAACCGCGACGCGTAAGTATGAAAATTTTGGTGGTTGGCCCGTCTTGGGTGGGCGACATGATGATGTCGCAAAGTCTCTATCGCACGCTCAAGGCGCGCTATCCCCAGGCGATAATCGACGTGATGGCACCTGCCTGGTGCCGTCCGTTATTGTCGCGCATGCCAGAAGTCAACGAAGCTATCGCCATGCCGTTGGGGCACGGCGCGCTGGAGATCGGCGAGCGCCGTAAACTCGGCCACAGTCTGCGTGAGAAGCGCTATGACCGCGCTTATGTGCTGCCTAACTCGTTTAAATCCGCTCTGGTGCCGTTCTTTGCGGGTATTCCCCATCGTACCGGTTGGCGTGGCGAGATGCGCTACGGTCTGCTGAACGATGCGCGCGTACTGGATAAAGACGCATGGCCACTGATGGTCGAGCGCTATGTGGCTCTGGCTTATGATAAAGGCGTGATGCTGACGGCCAAAGATTTGCCGCAGCCTCTGCTATGGCCACAGTTGCAGGTCAGTGAGGGTGAAAAATCGCTAACCTGTAGCCAGTTCTCCCTTTCAGCCGAACGCCCCATCATCGGTTTTTGCCCAGGTGCGGAATTTGGTCCAGCAAAACGCTGGCCACATTACCACTACGCAGAGTTGGCGAAGCAGTTGATCGATGAAGGCCATCAGATTGTGCTGTTTGGCTCAGCAAAAGACCATGAAGCTGGCAATGAGATCCTGGCAACGCTGAGCACTGAACAGCAAGCCTGGTGCCGTAATCTGGCGGGCGAAACACAGCTGGAACAGGCCGTCATTCTGCTCGCCGCCTGCAAAGCGGTCGTCACCAACGATTCTGGATTAATGCACGTGGCCGCAGCACTGAACCGTCCACTGGTCGCATTGTATGGTCCAAGCAGCCCGGATTTTACGCCCCCGCTTTCCCACAAGGCACGTGTCATTCGCCTGATTACGGGGTATCACAAAGTGCGTAAGGGCGATGCGGCAGAAGGCTATCACCAGAGTCTGATGGACATCACACCCCAGCGCGTACTGGAAGAACTCAACGACCTGTTGTTACAAGAGGAAGCCTGACGGATGCGGGTTCTGATCGTTAAAACGTCGTCTATGGGCGATGTACTGCATACGTTGCCCGCATTAACCGATGCGCAGCAGGCTATTCCGGGTATTCAATTTGATTGGGTGGTGGAAGAAGGGTTCGCTCAAATCCCCTCCTGGCATTCAGCTGTTGACCGGGTTATTCCAGTAGCGATCCGTCGCTGGCGTAAAGCCTGGTTTTCAGCGCCGATTAAAGCCGAGCGTAAAGCGTTTCACGATGCGGTGCGTTTACAGCATTATGACGCAATAATCGATGCTCAGGGTTTAGTTAAAAGCGCCGCGTTGGTGACACGTCTGGCACGTGGCATCAAGCATGGTATGGACTGGAGCACAGCCCGCGAACCGCTGGCAAGTCTGTTTTATAATCGCAAACATCACATAGCCAAACAGCAGCACGCGGTGGAACGTACCCGTGAATTGTTCGCCAAAAGCCTGGGGTATGCTAAACCGCAGTTGCAGGGTGATTACGCGATTGCGCAGCATTTTGTAAAACAGCAAACGTCTAATTCGCAGCCCTACGCTGTATTTTTACATGCGACCACGCGAGATGATAAGCATTGGACAGAAGCGCACTGGCGGGACCTTATTACGCTGATACCGAAGACAGGGATTCGCATTAAACTTCCCTGGGGAGCAGCGCATGAAGAGGAAAGAGCAAGAAGAATTGCGGAAGGATTTGATAATGTCGATGTATTGCCAAGGATGAGTCTTGAGGAAATTGCGCGTATCCTCGCCGGTGCTAAATTTGTAGTTTCGGTTGATACAGGCCTTAGTCATCTGACCGCCGCGCTCAATCGCCCAAACGTTACGCTGTATGGTCCCACCGACCCAGGGCTCATTGGTGGCTACGGTAAGAATCAGTTAACGTGCATTGCTCCGGAAGGAAAACTGTCGTTACTCACCGCTCAGCAAGTACTAACACACCTACCGTCCGACGTATAATCCCCCGACTCGGGACGGGTGCTCTGCACGCTTATCAGAACATGCAGAGCATCGGTAAGCTTACTGCAGGAATGGTTTTACATGCGCCATGATCTCTTCGCAACTCACCTTCTCTAGCGCTGAACGATACTTAATTTCATCCAGCGTCGTATAGGCTTTGTAAACCACCTTGTGCAATTGAGGGTCCTGATAGGGGCCATAAAGATAGGGTGAGGTGATCACATACATACTCACCGTCGGTACCCGCATTGCCACGGCAAGGTGCATAGGTCCTGTATCAGATGTTACCAGCAGGTCCATATTCTTCACTTCCTGAATCAACCCTTTAAGCGTCGTTTTACCGATAAGTGGCTTTACGCGGTCATGAAAGCGGCTATCCAGCTTTTGCAAAAATTCGTCCTGCAGAGGCACTTCATTCGGCGCGCCAATCAGGACGACACGCACATCATCATGGGCAAAAAGTTGGTTTGCGAAAGTGACAAATCGCTCAACAGGCCAGCATTTCTTAAAGGATGATGCTCCCATTTGAAAACCAATCCAGCGCAGCTTTGAATCTTCCTCGCTCACCGTACGTTCGACAGGAAACGGCAGGTGCATACTGTTGTCTGGCTTTTCATTCAGCAACGGCATGATAAGCTCCAGCTTTCGCTGAATAGTATGCCCAACGAATTTACTGATTCTGTTGGTTGCCCATTTACTTACGAGTGGGATGTCCTGCTTATCGTTATCCACAAAGACATACTTTGTGCCAGCAATAATGGCGCTAAGGAAATCGTAAGGTGTATGTGAGTGAAGAATTACCGTCAGGTCTGGCGTTCCACGTTTCTTGATCTCTTTAACCAATGCCGGGAGGGTGGTGAGTTTATTATCCCATGAGATAAGATCGTCCCAGTCACTCCCCCCTTTGAGGAAGTCATACATCTTTTTGTGGCAAATCAGGGTGATTGTCGCAGAAGGATATGTCTGGCGGAGCGCATGAATTGCTGGAGAGTTCATCATGAAATCACCCAGCGCCGTTGAAGAATAAATCAGGATATTCTTCAGCTGATTTTTATCCTGATTTTCAAATTCTTGCTGACTAAAAGAAAAATCTTTCTTACGGGTGTATATCATTAAAAAAAGATTAACCAGTAATAGCTGAATTTTTTTTCTCAATGCTCTAATCATTAAATAAAACCCATTTAATCTATCGCCAGACAGGCATCAATATATCAACTTATCTATAGCAATAAGTAAACTTATGCTTCATCCATTGCGGTATTTTTACGCACTTGCTCCTGCAGACTTACAAACCGCGTAAATACATCATCGACGCTAATATTGCGAGCATCATAATCTTTTCCTTGCAGCATTTCGTACGGCACACCCCATGGCGTCCATAGCCATGCAGCCTTGTTGCCGAACAACGCCACCACTGGTTTGCGCACCCCAGCAGCAATATGCAAGGCACCGCCGTCACTGGTCACAATCTGATCGCATAGTGACATACCGGCCATCAGCTCACGAACGCTATTCGTTCTTACTGGAATAATCGGCAGATCGGCACATTGCGCGCTGATAAAATCAGCCTTATCATCATCACCGGGATGTAATTTATTATCTGATTTTCCTGGAGACCAGAATAACATAATATGGCACGCCTGTATGGCTGCAAGTTTATGCGCAAGCTCAACAAACTTTTCTTTTTGCCATTGTTGTTCTTCTCTTCGGGAACTTATCTGCAACCCATAAACAGGTAAATTATCCTGTGGAAATTCTATCTTTGCTTTTATATCAGCCAGTTCTTGGGGTGTGACATACAGCTCCAGCGGACCTGGTTTAGAAGTACAGCCTAGCGGTCCTGTTAATCTATTCAATAAATTGACCAGATGAAGCTGCTCCTGAGTTTCAGGAATGGCATCGGTGACAATGTCCGGGCAGTCATTACCAATAGCGATAATTCTTTTAGCACCCGCTAATTTTGCCCACTGTAAAGGTCGTTTATCCCAATGCTCTTTGGCAATAATCGCGACATCATATTTAGCACGACGCAGATCGATAATCGTCTTCAGGCGCTGAAACAATACCTTAAGGCTAGATGTACCTTTAGAACGGTGGTGCAGCTTGCTGTATAAGAAAACTTTACCTACATGAGGATTATTTTCGATAATCGATTGATTGTAGGTGTTAACCAACAAATCAACTTTACAATTCATGTCTTTTGCAATAGTCGAGATCAGCGGCGTTGTCAGTATCAAGTCACCAATATTATCTCTACGAATAATTAAAACTTTCATTTTTTAGCCCGTGATATTTTATTACTCGTAAAGATCAGTCCCAGCATTAAACCTGATAACGCAAGGTTTTGCTCAAGATAGTGATCGCGCATCATGTTATCTACACCACTACGGAACAAGAAGCTCACCGTGAAAAGAGACAAGTACAGACCCGGAATTATTAAATCACGAGAGAATGCGCGCCAGCCAATAAGGATCATCAACATGACGAATGCCACCCAGTTGATAAGCCCAAGGATACCGTTCTGAAGCGCGACATCAATCAACCCGTAATGGCTGTTAGATTGCTGAATAATAGGGTCGTGATATTTTTCCTGCAGAAGCACTAAGAATGCATCTTTTCGCGGACCCGCACCAAACGGATATTCAGCGATCAGTTCGCTCCCCTGACGGAAGAACGATGCCCGGCAACTATTCGAGTCATCCATTATGCGGCCAGTGCTGTCCTGCATCAACGGGCCATCAAAACCGTTATAACAACGACTGTGCATACCCAGATCCCAGCCAGCAACCATATCCATGCTTAGGCTTTTCCAACGGGAGTCCTGATGCCAGGAAGTGTAGCCTATAATGCCTACTACCATCGCAACGACCAGTGCAGCCAGACAGAGCTTCGGCAAGTTCTTTCGGCTAATCGCTTTTAAGGCAATAAATACGCAGATAGAAATCGTACTACCAATCAGACCAATAGTTCCCCAGCGGGTCTTCGCTAATGCTGAACAGATGAAGCACAGCAAAATAAAGGCAGCCATCAATTTGTTGCTGAAAATTAGATACTTACGGCCCAGGAACAGTCGACAGGCAAGTTCTGCCAGTAAAATTCCCGAAACCATGTTTATCTGAAAGCTCATCTCGGTGCGAGTTGGTACAATCCACGTCTCACCCCAGAGTATCGTTCCCGTCTTGATATAAAAATAGATATTCTGCAGCAGGTGAATAAATATCACCCCTAGCGAACACAGAACAACTAAAGACAATACCTTATTGGCTGTTATATATTTAAAATGATACTTACAGATTGGATACAAAAAGAGTCCAACAAAGAATAATAGCCCCGCACGCAGGTACTGTCCCTGCCAGCTGCGCAGCATTTTCCCCACATCAACTGCAACAAATAATCCATTGATCAGTGTAAACACGAGAAAAATAAGAATTAAAGCGACAGCATATTTCGCCAGTTGACTAAGCTCAATAGATACATATTTTCTACAAACGCAAAAGTATAAAGTTAGAGCTGCACTTAAATATATGAAGAAATTCCTATTGGCTGGTAAGATAGAATTCTGTATAGGCCAAACAAAACATAGAACACAAAATGAAATTAACAACAAATAAACTGCAATACCTTTACATGAGGCTTGCGTTTGTGTATTTGAATTCATATAAACCCTATTGAAACAAAACCTGACACATATTTATAAATAAAAAATGCAAGAAGAGACATAGTATGAGTTCATTCCATGAAATACAAATTCCATTTACAACATATTTTTTCAGTTAATATTACAATGATTTGCGAATTGTTCTTTCGCGAATAGATCTGGCTTTTCCTTCAACCTGTTCAATGAACACACCCTCATTCTTAATAATATCTTTCAGGCTACGATTGAAGTATATTTTTAAAAATCTATAATAATCTCGGGCCGTCAATCCAATATTGTCGGACGAAAAATAAAGCCCGATAAGATCCTTATTACGCCAACGTAAAGGCACTTTATTTCTAATTTGTGCCCGATGCAGATCGATCACCGAAATTTTTAGACTATCTTCATTTTTATCATCAAATGGAAGATGAAGTAAGAAATGGCAAATATAACAATCACGATGGTTAACACCGCCAAGATGCATCGCGCGAACCATATCGGCTACACGTTGAATCAGCATTCTTTTTACGTGCGGATGCGGGGGTTCAACACACCAATTCGCACAATAATCTTCCAGGCTAATAGTTGGCGTTAAATCTTCGGTAATGATAAAAGAGGTTTTCTTTACCGGATTCCAACCCGTTTCGCCAAATGCAACGCCATGCATCGTATCAACGCCTAAGGAGGCTAAACGGTGTATGGCATTCCACTCACGGTCGGCACCCAGTACCGGCATACGAAGTGACAGTAGATTTTTAATGACTTCTTTATAAGTGGTACCTCGGTGCCACTTCAAAAAATAGCTCTTATTAGCAACGCTAAAACGAAGTGTGCGACGGGTTTCTAGTTCCCGAAAGACCTCACCCTGAAGCTTTCTAACCTCGATGAATGGGTCTTTTCCCTTCCACAATGTGGCAAAGGGTTCATTTAACTCAACCATGCAATTCACCTGTAATAATATCCGCTACATGTTCTGGCAAACTATAAAGATCCTGCGTATCCGCATAATGCCGCGCATTTTTCGCCCACTTTTCACGAAGAGAACTATCCGCCAGGACCTTATGCAAATCGTCATCAAGCGCATGTTGCTCAAAAGGTTCACTCAATACAACACCGCATCCTGCCGCCGCTACGTGAGGTGCGTACCCGCAGACCTCCGTCACGAGCACAGGCAAACCCGCCGCGATAGCTTCAACCAGTACAATTCCCGCAGCTTCCTGCTTCGCCGGATGTAATAACACGTCCGCAGCCGCCATCAGATGTGCAACATCATCACGCCCAGCAAAGAAATGGACGTTCTCTTTCACACCCATTCTTTCTGCCTGCGCAGCGAATGCGCGAGGTTTATCCTGACCAACAACAAAGAGCTGGGTTTGACGACGGAGAGCCTCAGGCAGTGCGGCGACAGCGGCAATTGAGCGGCCGACTCCTTTTCGTGAAAAATCAGAACCAACCTGCAACAATAAGAAGTGATCCGGAGTGATGCCGTTGGCTTCACGGTAGCGTTCACGGCTACCGGGGGCCTGGCTACTGTATTTTCTATCGGGATAGATGCCGGGCGGAAGAAGCTGAAAGCGCTCGTCTTCCGTATGGTAATACATTTTAAAATCAAGGATTTGTTTTGTAGTCAGCATCAGCAACTTTGTCTTCATCCCTGGTTTAAACACAGCTTGCTCAAAGGCTGAGTAGTGACGGTATCGCGCCGTTAAGCGATACAAGACCCCCTTTTCTTTCGCTACCTTCGCCGCATAACACACATCCGCTGCGTAGTAATAATCCAGCCCCGGCATTTTATTAAAACCCAGGACACGGTCTGCCGGGTACTGAGATAAATGCTGCTGAACCCACGTCTGATACTGTTTATCTCGTCCATGGTTGGAATGTGCGGTAACCGGGACATCAACGCACTCAAATTCCGCCGGGCGCTCCCCTTGCCAGGATCGTGTATAGACTCGGACATGATGCCCGCGCGCCGCGATCGTTTTAGCGATACGCATAAAGTCACGCTGTAGCCCACCATAGGGAAAATATTTGTACAGACAGAGGGCAACAATCATTGTGCATTCACCTCAATTTCTGGCGCGTCGCCATTGAGCACTTGCCAGGCGGCGTTAATAACATCTTCCGCAGGGATCACTGACGGATATTTATAACTGCGGTCCAGCTGCTCTCTTGGCGGTACTGGCTGATAGTTTCCAGCCCATAGCAGCGTGACATTTTCCGCCCATGGCCGCCACGCAATATGATCCGTCGCGCCAAACAAACAAATGATAGGGGTCTTCACCGCTGCGGAAATATGCATAGGCGCGGAGTCAACACCGATAAACAACGCAGCATGATCAATGAGAGCAGCCAATTCAGGAAACGTCGTTTTACCCGCAAGCGCGGTGACGGGAGATAATTTGCATCCCTCAGCAATATCATGGATACATTCCTGGTCTTCCTTCCCTGGTCCAGAAGTCAGCACAACCGGATAACCTTGTTCCTGTAAGGCATCAATAACCTCGCAAAATTTCTCGTTATCCCAACATTTAAAGATCTGACGTGCGGTTGGCTGAATAACCACATAGCGCTCACCCACGTTGAGCTGTTTTAGCTGTTCATGGATATTTTTCCAATGGGAAGGAGCGTAGTGCATGGACAGTTCGTGATTGAGTGTTTTAAGCCCAAGTGGATTCAGAATCGACAGGTTACGCTCGACGATATGGTCGCCAGTAATCGGCACAAGATGCGTAAAGCTCTTCTGCCAGAAAGGCTTCTGACGGTGCGGGAAATCAGGGGAAAGTTTTGTATCCGCGGACAAAAAGCGGACCAATAGTGCAACCAGCCACTGATCGGTCAAGTTGATTACTAAATCATATTGGTTTTGGCGTAACTTTTTTATTAATGAAATGAAATTAGCGATTTTCTTTTTTGTCGTGGCGTTTTTCTTACTGATTCCATATAGCGCATTAATTTCCGGATTTTCAGATAAAATCGGCTTTGTGTCTTCGTAAAGGAGCACATCGATTTTGGCATCAGGATAGTTACGTTTTAATGTACTTATGACGGGGGTTGTCAGCAGCATATCGCCATGAAAACGCATTTTAATGACTAGGATATTTCTGAATAACTTTTCCACAAGCGGCTCTTTTGTTGAGAGTGTCCGATACCGTTAAGCAAAAAAAAGCACGCTACCGCCCCAAGCTCAACAGTTGCCTGATTACTGATATCGCACTAAAATTTTGCGCGCTAGTGTACCACTTCTTTAGTGGCAATCCGATACGAATAAAAGTTAAGCACATTTTTCTTTTCGTCTTTCCAATCAATTCATTAGCGCAGATTGATGCCAACTTTAAAACCAATTTTGTTACCTTCTCTAGCCCCTGACTTTAATTTCAAAGAGTTACACCAGAATGTAACTTAATGGTCTATCACACGTCAGATTGACCACTTTAGCGTCTAATTGGTCCCTGAATGGCAAAAGTAATAGCAAAGCACCGGGTAAATACATAGAATCCACAGCACATCCATTAGCCAGCTAACGCCCATGCTTGAGTTGCTTTACACCACATTGCTCTATCTTATTCAGCCTTTGATCTGGATACGGCTTTGGGTGCGCGGACGTAAGGCTCCGGCCTACCGTAAACGCTGGGGCGAACGCTACGGCTTTTATCGCCGCCCGCTAAAACCTGGCGGCATCATGCTTCATTCGGTTTCTGTGGGCGAAACGCTGGCTGCAATCCCATTAGTTCGCGCTCTGCGACATCGTTATCCCGACTTGCCGATCACGGTAACCACCATGACGCCAACCGGTTCCGAGCGCGTACAATCTGCTTTTGGTACTGACGTTCAGCACATTTATTTGCCATACGATTTACCGGATGCCCTGAACCGTTTTCTGAATAAAGTTGACCCCAAACTGGTGTTAATTATGGAAACCGAGCTGTGGCCAAATCTGATCGCGGCACTCCATAAGCGCCACATTCCTCTGGTCATTGCCAACGCACGTCTTTCTGCTCGTTCAGCCGCTGGTTATGCGAAATTAGGTAAATTTGTTGGCAGACTACTGCGTCGAATTACGTTGATTGCCGCACAAAACGAAGAAGATGGCGCACGTTTTATTACGCTTGGCGCCAGAAGCAATCAAGTCACCGTTACTGGCAGCCTGAAGTTTGATATATCCGTCACACCGCAACTGGCCGCAAAAGCGGTGACATTACGTCGTCAATGGGCGCCTCACCGCCCGGTATGGATTGCAACCAGCACCCACGACGGCGAAGAAAGCATCATCATTGCCGCCCATCAGGCGTTATTAAATCAGTTCCCGAATCTTTTACTGATTCTGGTTCCCAGACATCCAGAACGGTTCCCGGATGCCATTAACCTCGTACGCCAGGCTGGACTAAGCTATACCACTCGTTCTTCGGGTGAAGTTCCGTCATCAGGTACTCAGGTTGTGATCGGCGATACCATGGGTGAGCTGATGTTGCTGTATGGCATTGCCGACCTTGCTTTTGTCGGCGGTTCACTGGTTGAACGTGGTGGACACAACCCGCTGGAAGCGGCAGCGCATGCTATTCCGGTGTTGATGGGACCACATACGTTTAATTTTAAAGATATTTGCGCCCGTCTCGAACAGGCAAGCGGATTGATCACCGTCACCGACGCAACTACGCTGGTGAAAGAGGTCTCTTCTTTACTGACCGATGCAGATTATCGTAATTTTTATGGCCGTCACGCAGTTGAAGTTCTGTATCAAAATCAGGGCGCGCTACAGCGTCTTCTGCAACTGCTGGAACCTTACCTGCCACCCAAAACGCATTGAGGCAAGTCATGCAAAAACGGGCGATTTATCCAGGAACCTTTGATCCTATTACTAACGGCCACCTCGATATCGTGACGCGTGCGACAAGCATGTTTGATCACGTGATTCTGGCAATAGCCGCAAGTCCCAGTAAAAAGCCGATGTTTACTCTGGAAGAGCGCGTTGAGCTGGCACAACAGGCAACGGCGCATCTTGGCAATGTGGAAGTGCTGGGATTCAGCGATCTGATGGCAAACTTTGCCCGTGATAATCAGGCGAACATTCTGATCCGTGGCCTGCGCGCGGTAGCCGATTTTGAGTATGAAATGCAGCTGGCCCATATGAACCGCCACCTCATGCCACAGCTGGAAAGCGTTTTTCTGATGCCATCTAAAGAGTGGTCATTTATCTCATCGTCACTGGTGAAAGAAGTTGCCCGCCACCAGGGTGACGTGACGCACTTTTTGCCGGAAAACGTCCATCAGGCGTTAATGAGTAAACTGAAGTAATGCACCTGGCCGGATGCAGCATCCGGCCAGCAATGAAACTATTTCTGACAGCGACGACAATAGAACGTTGTACGCTGGGCGTGTTTTGTCGCAACAATCGGTGCGCCACATGCGCGGCAAGGTTCACCTTCTCTCCCATAGACCTGCAGCTCCTGGGCAAAATAGCCAGGCTTACCGTCACTTTGCAGAAAGTCCTTCAGCGTCGTCCCGCCCTGCTCGATAGAGCGCAGCAACACCGCCTTGATTACGCGTACCAGCAATTCACACTCATCTTTCGACAATGATGACGCAAGACGGTCAGGATGAATCCCAGCCGCAAATAGCGACTCGCTGGCGTAGATATTACCCACACCCACCACCAGCTTGTTATCCATCAGCCAGGGTTTAAGCGCCGTTTTCTTCTTCGCACATTTCTGCTGTAGATAATTGGCGTTGAAATCGTCGCTCAGCGGCTCAGGGCCAAGATGAGCGAGTACATTATGTCCATCCAGTTCTTTAGCCCACAGCCAGGCGCCAAAGCGACGGGGATCGGTATAACGCAGAACTTTGCCGTTGCTCATCACTAAGTCAACGTGGTCGTGCTTGTCTGCCGGAAGCTCTTCAGGAAGGATACGCAAGCTACCCGACATCCCCAGATGAATGATTATCCAGCCATCCGCCAGTTCTAGCAGCAGGTATTTCGCGCGCCGCTGTACGCTGAGGACAGGTTGATCACTCAGACGATAGATTTCCTCAGATACTGGCCAACGCAAACGACCGTTACGCACCGTCGCGTGCATAATCGTTGCCCCCACCAGATGCGGCTCAATACCACGGCGGCTGGTTTCGACTTCAGGTAATTCAGGCATAGTATCTCCGGCGGTATGTCAGGTCTCATTAATATGGGGACGGCCAGAAAACAAAAAACCCCGCCGAGGCAGGGTTTTTCTTTACATCAAAACGAAAATTATTTGATTTTCGCTTCTTTGTATAAAACGTGCTGACGAACAACTGGATCGAACTTTTTCAGTTCCAGTTTTTCCGGCTTAGTACGTTTGTTCTTCGTAGTGGTATAGAAGTGACCAGTACCAGCAGAAGAAACCAGCTTGATTTTCTCACGAATACCTTTAGCCATGATTTATTTCCTCTTAGTACTTAGTACTTTTCGCCACGGGCACGCAGTTCAGACAGAACTGTTTCGATGCCTTTCTTATCAATAACACGCATACCTTTAGCAGATACACGCAGGGTGACAAAACGCTTCTCGCTCTCAACCCAAAAACGGTGAGAGTGCAGGTTAGGCAGGAAACGGCGTTTAGTCGCGTTCAGTGCGTGGGAACGGTTGTTACCGGTCACCGGACGCTTGCCAGTAACTTGGCAGACTCGGGACATGTCTATTCTCCAAAAATCAAATTAGCTCGAGCTTCGTATGGGGTATTGGCGCCTCGTCAGGCTTCTCAGCCCGGTTATCGCAGTTCAATACACTTAATCTTTCAATGTTGCCTCGTCATTGGACGCAACAAGAATGATTTTGCGTATTTGCGAACTCTCGATTGCCAGGCCCAAATGCCAAACCCGAGATTCTCAAAGGTGGCGTAGTATACGCTGAGTCAGCGATGTGCTCAAGTCCCGAACAGACAAAGATCCCGATGGATCGCGTAAAGTGCGTTAAATCCAACCGCGTTCCGCAAAAGAAACGTACTCTCCGCGCCCAATGACCAGATGATCAAGCACCCGGATATCCATGAACTGACAGCATTTCACAACACGCTCGGTGATGAGTTTATCTGCTTTACTCGGCTCTGCACACCCCGAAGGGTGATTATGCGCAAGGATCACCGCAGAAGCATTCATTTTTATCGCTTCACGGACAATTTCTCTCGGATGCACCTCGACATGGCTAAGCGTACCGGAAAAAAGTTTGCTGTGTTTAATCACGCGATGTTGAGAATCCATAAAGATCACCAGAAAGATCTCGCGTTCCTCTTGCGAAAGCTGGCTTTGCAGAAATTCACGCGCCATTTCCGGACTAAGTAGAGCCCGCTCCTCTATCACTCGCACGTTGTAGTAGCGTCTTGCCAGCTCCGCAATCCCCTTCAACTGTGCGTACTTCGCGATACCGATTCCCTGAACATAGCTAAAATCCATGTAATCAGCAGACAACAGGCCATACAGCGACTCAAAATGCTGAAGCATCTCTTTCGCCAGAGTAAGCACATCTTTACCCTGCATGCCGGTACGTAAAAAAAGAGCCAAAAGCTCAACATCGGTCAGAGAACTGGCCCCCTGCGCCAATAGCTTTTCCCGGGGCATCATACTTCCTGTATTTTCCATGCTTCTCCCTCCTCTCGCGTCCGCATAGTGGCATAACACCGACGGTGAATCGACGTACTGTTTTCACTTCTTCGTAGCGCCTCGCAAAGTGGAGCACGGTCAAAAGCACGACAAATTGCGGATTGTGATAAAATATCCGCCTTCTGGTGAAATCCAACAGGAAAGATCATGATGAGCCTGGCCGGTAAAAAAATCGTACTTGGCGTCAGTGGCGGTATTGCTGCGTACAAGACCCCTGAGCTGGTGCGTCGTTTACGGGAACGCGGCGCTGACGTCCGCGTGGCGATGACCGAAGCGGCAAAAGCATTTATTACTCCCCTGAGTTTACAGGCGGTTTCAGGTTATCCCGTTTCCGACAGCCTGCTTGACCCCGCAGCCGAAGCCGCGATGGGCCACATTGAGCTGGGGAAATGGGCCGATTTGGTCATCCTGGCGCCCGCTACAGCAGACCTGATTGCTCGTGTCGCCGCAGGTATGGCCAACGACCTGGTGTCAACGATTTGTCTGGCAACGCCTGCTCCTGTTGCTGTACTGCCAGCCATGAACCAGCAGATGTACCGCGCTGCCGCGACCCAGCACAATCTGGGTATTCTTGCCTCACGCGGTTTGCTCATTTGGGGTCCTGACAGCGGTAGTCAGGCATGTGGTGATATCGGCCCTGGACGCATGCTGGATCCGTTAACGATTGTGGATATGGCGGCAGAACATTTTTCACCTGTCAACGATCTGCAACATCTCAACATCATGATTACGGCGGGTCCGACGCGTGAACCGCTTGATCCCGTGCGTTATATTTCCAACCACAGTTCCGGGAAGATGGGGTTTGCGATCGCGGCCGCTGCCGCAAAGCGCGGGGCAAACGTCACACTGGTATCGGGTCCCGTTTCGTTATCCACACCACCATTTGTTCAACGGGTTGATGTGATGACCGCGCTGGAAATGGAAGCCGCTGTGCAGTCTACGGTGCAACAACAGCATATTTTTATCGGCTGCGCTGCAGTCGCTGATTATCGCGCTGAAACTGTCGCCCACGAAAAAATAAAAAAACAAGCGACGCAGGGCGATGAATTAACAGTAAAAATGGTCAAAAATCCGGACATTATCGCCGGTGTTGCCGCACTGGATGTTAACCGTCCTTTTGTCGTTGGGTTTGCCGCCGAAACAAATAATGTGGAAGAATATGCCCGGCAAAAACGCATCCGCAAAAACCTTGATGTGATCTGTGCGAACGACGTTTCGCTGTCAACTCAAGGGTTTAACAGCGATAGCAACGCATTACACCTTTTTTGGCAGGATGGAGACAAAGTCTTACCGCTTGAGCGTAAAGAACTCCTGGGCCAATTATTACTCGACGAGATCGTGACCCGTTATGATGAAAAAAATCGACGTTAAGATTCTGGACCCGCGCGTAGGGCAACAATTTCCGCTCCCGACGTACGCCACTTCTGGTTCTGCCGGACTTGACCTGCGTGCTTGTCTTGATGACGCCGTAGAGCTGGCGCCGGGCGCAACAACGCTGGTGCCAACCGGGTTAGCTATCCACATTGCCGATCCTTCTCTGGCAGCGGTAATGCTCCCGCGCTCCGGGCTGGGCCATAAGCACGGTATCGTGCTGGGCAATCTGGTTGGTTTGATTGATTCCGACTACCAGGGCCAACTGATGGTGTCCGTCTGGAACCGTGGTCAGGACAGCTTCACTATTGAGCCGGGCGAACGTATCGCGCAGATGGTATTTGTACCGGTCGTGCAGGCTGAATTTAATCTGGTGGAAGAGTTTGAAGCCACCGATCGTGGCGAAGGTGGCTTCGGCCATTCCGGGCGCAAGTAACCCGCAGAAAAGTATCCCATAGCGTAATAACGCAATAACACACCGCAAACAACAGTTTGCGGTCGCTGTGTGGATGCCTGCCTGGCAAGAGCTTATTTTCAGGGGTATTTTGTAACATGGTAGAAAAGCAAACTGCGAAAAGGAATCGTCGCGAAGAAATACTTCAGTCTCTGGCACTGATGCTTGAGTCCAGCGATGGTAGCCAACGCATCACCACAGCAAAGCTGGCAGCCTCAGTTGGCGTATCCGAAGCGGCATTGTATCGCCATTTCCCCAGCAAGACCCGTATGTTCGATAGCCTGATTGAGTTTATCGAAGATAGTCTGATTACGCGTATCAATCTGATTTTGAAAGATGAAAAGGACACCAACGCGCGTCTGCGTCTGATCGTTCTGCTGATTTTAGGGTTTGGTGAGCGTAATCCAGGCCTGACACGAATTCTGACCGGACACGCGTTGATGTTCGAGCAAGACCGTCTGCAAGGTCGCATTAACCAACTTTTTGAGCGCATTGAAGCGCAGTTGCGCCAGGTTCTGCGAGAAAAAAGAATGCGTGAAGGTGAAGGCTACACCGTGGATGAAACGCTGCTGGCCAGCCAGTTACTGGCTTTCTGCGAAGGTATGCTGTCCCGGTTTGTACGTAGCGAATTTAAATACCGCCCAACGGATGATTTTGACACCCGCTGGCCATTGGTTGCTGCTCAATTGCAGTAGCGATTTCGTCTTATCCGGCCTACGGGGTTACGTAGGCCGGATAAGCGCAGCACCATCCGGCAGTTCTTAAACGCCGTACGCTTCGCGATAGGCCCGTACTGCCACCAGATGCTCCGCCATCTCTGGTTTCTCTTCCAGATACGCAATCAGATCTTTCAGGGTAATGATAGAAATCACCTTACAGCCATAATCGCGTTCCACTTCCTGAATCGCGGAAATCTCGCCGCGACCGCGTTCCTGACGATCGAGAGAAATCAGTACCCCCGCCAGAGTGGCGCCATTCGCCTGGATAATTTCCATCGACTCACGAATCGCCGTACCTGCGGTGATAACATCATCCACCAGCATCACGCGTCCCTCTAGTGCGCTACCGACCAGATTCCCGCCTTCACCGTGGGTCTTCGCCTCTTTACGGTTAAAACAGTACGGCAAATCTTTATCATGGTGTTCCGCCAGCGCAACGGCCGTTGTGGTCGCAATCGGAATACCTTTGTAGGCAGGGCCAAACAGCAAATCGAACTCAATACCGGAATCCACCAGCGCTTCGGCATAAAAACGGCCTAACAGTGCCAGGTCGCGCCCGGTATTAAACAGCCCGGCGTTGAAGAAATAGGGGCTTTTGCGCCCGGATTTCAGCGTAAATTCGCCAAACTTTAGTACCTGCTTGCTAAGCGCAAACTCAATAAACTGGCGCTGATACGGTTTCATGGATTCGCTCCTCATCTCACTTTATTACAGACAAAAAAAAGGCGACTCATCAGTCGCCTTTAAAATCAATTTTCTAACGCCGCCTTCTGCGTCGCTACAATGGATTCGATTCCCCCTCGGGCCAATGCCAGTAGGGTGAGAAGTTCTTCATGGCTGAACGGTTCGCCTTCCGCCGTACCCTGAACCTCTATAATGCGACCGTCCTCAGTCATCACTACGTTCATGTCGGTTTCAGCAGCAGAGTCTTCAACATACTCAAGGTCACAGAGTGCTTCACCGTTCACAATGCCCACGGAAACCGCGGCGACCATCCCTTTCATCGGGTTAGTTTTCAGCTTACCGCTCGCCACCAGCTTGTTCAGCGCATCAGCCAACGCAACGCATGCGCCGGTAATTGATGCGGTGCGCGTACCGCCATCGGCCTGAATAACATCGCAGTCCAGCGTAATTGTGAATTCGCCGAGCGTTTTCAGGTCAACAGCTGCGCGCAGCGCGCGGGCGATCAGACGCTGGATTTCCATGGTACGACCGCCCTGCTTACCTTTTGCCGCTTCACGGGCGTTACGGGTGTGCGTAGCGCGTGGCAGCATGCCATATTCTGCGGTGATCCAGCCCTGGCCCTGACCTTTCAGAAAACGCGGTACGCCTTCATCAATAGAGGCGGTACACAGCACTTTGGTATCACCAAATTCGACCAGCACGGAGCCTTCAGCGTGTTTTGTATAATTACGGGTCAGGGTGACGGGACGCACCTGATTGGCACTACGACCTGCTGGACGCATGATAAAATCTCCGGCTTGAAACGAATGTGGCTGCGCATTATACGGACTTCCGACTGTTATTCCTATCCTGACAAGACGCGGATGGCTATAATCCTCCCATCTCATCTTTAAAAACAGGAACGTCTATGATCCGCAGCATGACCGCCTACGCCCGGCGTGAAATCAAGGGTGAATGGGGTAGCGCCACCTGGGAAATGCGCTCGGTAAACCAGCGTTATCTGGAAACTTATTTTCGCCTGCCGGAGCAGTTCCGTAGTCTCGAACCCGTTGTTCGCGAACGTATTCGCACGCGTCTGACGCGCGGTAAAGTCGAATGTACGCTGCGTTTTGAGCCTGATGCCAGCGCGCAAGGCGAGCTGATTCTGAATGAAAAACTCGCTAAACAGCTCGTTAGCGCTGCTAACTGGGTCAAAATGCAGAGCGATGAAGGTGAAATCAACCCGGTTGATATCCTGCGCTGGCCAGGCGTAATGGCTGCCCAGGAGCAGGATCTGGACGCCATTGCCGCCGAAATCCTCGCCGCGCTTGACGGTACGCTGGATGACTTCATCGTTGCGCGTGAAACCGAAGGTCAGGCGCTGAAGGCGCTGATCGAGCAGCGTCTGGAAGGCGTCAGTGCTGAAGTCACAAAAGTGCGTGCTCATATGCCGGAAATCCTGCAATGGCAGCGCGAGCGTCTGGTAGCCAAACTGGAAGACGCCCAGGTGCAGTTGGAAAATAACCGCCTTGAGCAAGAGTTGGTGCTGATGGCGCAACGTATCGATGTGGCGGAAGAATTAGATCGCCTGGAAGCCCACGTCAAAGAAACCTACAACATTCTGAAGAAAAAAGAGGCGGTTGGCCGTCGTCTGGACTTTATGATGCAGGAATTCAACCGTGAGTCGAACACTCTGGCATCGAAGTCTATCAATGCCGAAGTGACGAATTCCGCGATTGAACTGAAGGTACTGATCGAGCAAATGCGCGAGCAGATTCAGAACATCGAGTAACGTTTCACGCGATCTCGCGTTGTCTCATTAAGTCTCGTCAGGATAAAAAGGCCATTGTAAATCATGGCCTTTTTTGTTTTATATAGTCTCATGAAGTATCACTACAGCGCGTGTTCTGCGTGTACTTAAAGGTGTACTTATTCAGGTTTAAGTACACACGTTTAAGTACACCCCCTCTGATGATGAGAGACATATGGGAAAACTGACAGACATACAAATCCGTACATGGATTAGAAACAATGAGCACTTTGCGGGTCGCTCTGACGGGAATGGGCTATATATCTGTTTTCCAGAGACTTATAGCGCCCCATTCTGGCGATTTCGCTACAAAATGGCGGGCAAAGCCAGAGTTATGCTGATTGGCTATTACTCCAGTATTTCGCTCGCGAAAGCGCGGGAAATTGCTAAAGAACTTTCTGCCCGTGTCGCTCTGGGACATGACGTAGCGGGAGAGAAGCAGGAACGTAAGGCTGAAGCGCTGAAGAAGATGGAGGAGGAGAAACATGCACTCCGCGTTTCAGAACTGGCAGCAGAATACTTTGAACGTCAGATCCTCAATCGGTGGAAGCACCCCGACATTCTGCGCCGCCGCATAGACAAAGACATCAACCCCGCAATCGGGAATCACAGAATCGAAGATGTTAAACCCTGGCATATCGACGATATGCTACAAAAAATCGTCCAACGTGGCGCTCCTACAGTTGCCAATGACGTTCTTCGCTGGACTCGCCGTATTTTTGATTACGGTATCAAGCGACATATGCTTGAAAGCAATCCTACTAGTGCTTTTGAAATCTCAGATGCTGGCGGACAGGAGCAAAGCAGAGAACGCTGGCTGAGCCGTGACGAATTGATGAAGCTCTTTCAGGCGATGCCCATGACAAAAGGCTTCTCACGTCAAAACGAGCTGACAATGAAGCTTCTGCTGGTGTTCTGCTGCCGTAAGATGGAGCTTTGCGGCGCTCGCTGGGAGGAGTTCGATCTTGTTGAAGCGGTTTGGCACTTACCCGCAGAACGAGTTAAGAATGGTGATGCGATCGACATCCCTATCCCTGCACCAGCGCTTGAATGGCTAAAAGAGCTACACCAAATGTCGTGCAATAGCCAATGGGTACTTCCAGCAAGAAAGATGCAGCACCGGATGATTCCGCATATTCAAGAAAGCACACTGCCTGTTGCGTTAAGCAAGGTGAAGGGTAACCTCCCCGACGTACCTAATTTTACTATTCATGATTTTCGACGTACCGCGCGATCGCATCTGGCGGCATTAGGGGTTGACCCGGTAGTTGCAGAGCGCTGCCTGAATCACAGAATCAAAGGTGTTGAGGGGATTTATAACCGTTATCAGTATTTTGATGAGAGGAAGCAAGCGTTAGAATTGTGGGCTGACTTGCTTGTTTCTTTAGAAAGAGGTGGGGACTATAACGTGACACCGCTAAGGAAAGGGATTGCGTGACGATTTCTGCGCTTTACTTGCTCTGAAGAGAAGATCATATCCTCATACTGATTTTAGTTAACCACAAAAAAGGAATATATATAATACAATAACTTACAAGTATTACACCCTTTTCACCTTAGAATAAGAAAGCATTAGCCGTGACTTAACATCCTTAGACTAATGCTGACGCAAGCTGGTCACCAATGTTACCCTAAAGTTTTCTTCTTAACCTTATATAAGAAATGCTGCAAAAGCTATGACAAACCGCAATGCTGTTCTCGATATTGGCGCAAAACTTTGGTCGCTTTGCCACGTCCTGCGTGACGATGGTGTAACTTACCACGAATACCTTAACGAACTGACTTACCTCCTCTTCCTCAAAATGATGAAAGAGACCAGTGAGCAAGATCTACTCAAAGTTATAAAGGCCATTAGTCGCAAAAAAGACTCGCCAAAGGTGGAACAGCCCGGGATTCGCTGGGACGATCTGCTCAATACCCCATCGTCCGAGCGGTTAGATACTTACAAAGAAATGCTACTTGAGTATGACCTGCACGGCTGTAAGGCTGTTCAGGAAATTTACGCCAATGCTGACACCGTTATCAAAAAAGCTGCTACGCTAGACAAACTTGTTACAGAGATCGATGCATTAGACTGGTACAGCATTGGCCGAGATGATCTAGGAGACCTTTATGAGAGCCTTCTAGAGCGTAGTGCTGGAGAAAAGAAAAGTGGAGCTGGTCAGTATTTCACCCCACGCCATCTTATAGATAGTATTGTTGCGGTGATGAAACCACAACTCACCGACGTAATACAGGATCCAGCAGCAGGTACTGGTGGCTTTTTAATTGCTGTTAACAATTACCTGCGTGCCCACAATGATTTTTCCTGCCTCCCCAAGGATATCCTACGCAATTATCGCGAGCAGACTTTTTTTGGCATGGAAATAGTCAAGGACACTCACCGCTTGGCCTTAATGAATATGCTCTTGCACGGTCTCGAAGGCACCATAACTTACGGTGACACACTGAGTAACGACTGCAAGAAACTTCCGCCAGCCACGTTGATTCTTTCAAATCCGCCATTTGGTACAAAAAAGGGCGGTGGGCTACCTACCCGTGACGATCTGACTTATTCAACAAGCAACAAGCAACTAGCCTTCCTTCAGCATATTTATCAAGGGCTTAAACCAGGTGGTAGAGCCGCGGTGGTTCTACCCGATAATGTACTTTTCGAAGCCAATCTCGGTACAGATATTCGCCGTGATCTAATGCATAAGTGCAATCTCCATACTATCCTACGCCTGCCTCCAGGGATTTTTTACGCCCAAGGCGTAAATACCAATGTGCTATTTTTCACTCGAGGAAAAACCAACAAAGATAATACCAAAGAAGTTTGGTTCTATGACATGCGTACCAATATGCCTCAATTCGGCAAGCGTACCCCCTTCACTCGAGATTACTTCCGCACCCCTGTAGATGCTCCATCAGATATTCCGCGCGACAAGTTCGAAGATGTTTTCGGTGATGATCCTCAAGGAGGTCTTGAGGCCTTAGCTCGTCGTATCGATACTGGAGAGAATGGCCGGTGGCGTAAATTTACACGTGACGAGATCGCTGCCCGTGGTGATAACCTTAACATTAGTTGGCTTAAAGATGATGGCGTAGAAAGTAGCGAAGCCCAACGTGATGAACCAGCCATAGTTGCTCGTCTCGCCCTACGTGAGCTTAATGAAGCCGTCGCCGAACTTCGCACACTGCTCGAGGAACTTGGAGAAGATGCAGATCTGGCGCTCGATGATATCGCCCTTGACGTTGTTGAAAATAGTAGTGGGGCAACAAAATGAGTGGGTTTAAATGCCGGAGGCATATGTGAATAAATTACCAGATGGCTGGGTTACTGTCCCTCTAGGGAAGCTGCTCACTGCTATCGTAGGTGGGGGAACACCCAGTAAGGCGAACCCTGATTATTTCCAAGGTCCTATTCCATTCATGACCGTCAAGGACATGCATGGACGCTTTATTTCGGACACCCAAGATCATATTACAGAACAAGCGCTTGAGTTTAGCGCGAGCAACCTTATCCCAGCAGATACACTTGTAATTGCAAGCCGTATGTCGCTCGGCAAAATCGTTAGACCCCTAGTTCCAGTTGCGATTAACCAAGACCTAAAAGCACTTTTTTTACATGAGGGAATAAACAAAACTTACATCGAATACGCATGGCGGGATAAGGAAGCACTGATTCAGTCAATGGGCACCGGAACAACAGTTAAAGGCATCCGGTTAGAAGATATTCGTGGACTAAAACTATCTATTGCACCGAGTTCAGAGCAAACCAGGATCGCCAATCTGCTAGACAAGCTGCTTACACGTATTCAAGCCTGCAGCAATCATCTGGATACTATTCCCGCTTTGCTAAAGCGGTTTAGGCAGGCGGTTCTGGATGCTGCGACGTCCGGTATTTTAACTGAAGACTGGAAAAATGAAAGCAAGCACACATGGAGAATAGTCCAGTTATCTGATGTTGCCAGTGAATTCACATACGGGTCTGCTGCTAAATCTTCAAAAACAGGAACAATTCCCGTACTTCGTATGGGGAATATTCAGGATGGTCGTTTGGACTGGTCAGATTTGGTTTTCACTTCCGATCTTAAAGAAATTGATAAATATAGACTGTTTAAGGGTGACGTCCTATTCAACAGAACGAATAGTCCTGAATTAGTAGGTAAGACGGCTGTTTACCAAGGAGAACGTGACGCAATTTATGCAGGATACTTAATAAGAGTTCGCTGTTTACCAATGTTACGCCCCGAATACCTAAACTTTTGCTTGGGTAGCAAGGCTGGGCGGAGCTATTGCTGGTCAGTAAAATCTGATGGGGTGAGCCAATCTAATATTAATGCAAAGAAACTCGCTGCATTCAAATTATGGCTTCCTTCTATTCCGGAACAAGATGAGATCATTCGTCGTGTTGAAGTTCTTCAAAATTTAGCAGATCGTATCGAATCGAGTTATATCGTCGCAAGTAGCCAAGTACAACGCCTCATACCATTAGTGTTGTCGAAAGCTTTTCGCGGTGAATTGGTGCCACAGGATCCACAAGACGAGCCTGCTTCTGTACTTCTGAAGCGAATAGCAGAACATACTGAAAAACAAATTCCTCAGAAGAAAAAAGGTCGAGCTGCTAAGGAGAAGTCTATGCATAGTCCATCATCCAAAAGTCTTTCAGAAGTTATTAGTAGTATGGGAGAGAACCATTTTACATTTGAGGAACTTCGTAAAGAGGCCTCACGCGATTACGAATCCCTCAAAGATGAACTATTTGCACTTCTAGCAGACTCTGAATCAGGGTTAAAGCAGGAATTCGATGCTAATGCGTTAATGATGAAATTCAAGAGAGTACCTAAATGAAACTTCTCCGAGTACATATCATTTCCGCTAAATCGTGTGGCGGACTTCTGGATGGGCTAGATGTTCGCCTTCGCAATACTCCAGATTATGGGAACTCATTTGAGCCGCTGTGTTTGATTGGCCCTAATGGTGCCGGAAAGTCACAGTTCATACAGGTAATCGCGGAAGCCTTTCAATCCCTTTTTCATGCGGTCGTTCCTACTGAGGAACGCAGTGAAAGTAATAAAGATTTGTTATTCGAAATTGAATATATAATTTTTCAGGATGGCCATAAAGATCCAGTACATTTGCGAGCAAGCCGAGTACTTCCAGAAGGTCGACGTAAGCCAGTTATATCGATTTTAAAGAAACATGAATATGATTGGATAGAATGCGATTTATCTGATCCACCAACTGCATTGCTATTACCAAATAAAATTGTGGGATACACCTCTGGGGCAAATGAAACATTAAGTTTGCCGTTTCTCGTTTCCCGCAGTGGCTATGCGGATGAAGTGGGTAAAAGAGCGCTAGACCAGTCGTCATCTTCAGGATCTATACCTGATACTCGTCTGATGCTAATTGACTATGGAACACATCTTGAGGTGTTGGTAGCTAATTTGGTTCTTGGATCCGAGGAACAAAGAGCCGCTCTTCTCAATGATGCTCGTGTTGACGCACTGAATTCATTTCGATGTATTGTACAGCTCGCTCATTCAGCAGCTCCGAAATCATCCGGTAGTAAAGCTCGAAAAAGGTCTAGAAAGGGCATCCAACTAACTGATGAGTTAGAAGACTATCTCGATTTTCTGCAACGCTGTTCGACAAGTTATTATCATGATGAAACTAGTGATAGCTATATATTCGACTTTTTCGTAACAGAAGAGACTAGAAAAGCATTTTCTTCATTTTGGGCTGGTGCGCTTGAGCTTTATTCAGCATTGCACAAATTGGCTATGCTCAACGATTTAGCAATTCCTAAGACGACACGTGAGCGATTTAAACGAGAAACACAGAAAAGAAGTTTTGCATCTCGTCTCCCAGAACCACAAGACGAAGATAAAGTTTTCAGATTTGAGAGAGTGGTATTTGACGCGCAAGGTGGCCGTGGCTCAGTTGACTATGTTTCACTGTCAGATGGTGAACATCAGCAAGCTCAACTGCTAGGAATGATGAGTATGGTTTCTTTCCCGCAAGTACTTTTTCTCCTAGATGAACCGGAATCTCATTTTAATCCGAAATGGCGTGTAAAGCTGCTTTCAAAAATTCTCAACCTACCTACTGCAAATGGGATAAGAAGGGGTGGTGACTCTGCATCCATCCAAGATTGTGTATTGACAACCCATTCGCCATTTGTCCCTTCTGATATGCCAAGAGAACACGTTATTATTTTTGACAAGGATGTTGAAAGCGGTCGAATCGGGTGGCGGCATCCTAATATCGAGACTTTTGGTTCTACTTTTGATGCAATTTTGGCGGAATGTTTTGAAATCCGCCCACCTATTTCAGATGAGTCAATATCGTTAATCAAAGAGTTGAAAGCGTCCGATGATCCAGACATTATTCAAGAACGCATGCAAGAACTGGGTGATTCAGTCGAAAAAATACTACTTGCAGACCGAATTAGACAACTGAAACGTCAGTCAGGAGATTAGCATGTTGTTTAGCTATCCAGTCGAGGTCGCTGCTGAGAACTGGCTGCACGAAAGTGTTATAGCTGCAGTGGAAAACATTCATTCTCTAGTCGAGAGTAGAAAGCGAATGTTAACTTGGCCCAATATTCTCCCTGAGGCACATCGTAAAAAATTGGAGAGTAGATCAGGACTCAAAGACAGACTAAACTCTTACGCAAAAGCATTACGAAAATTGTCTGTTGTTGAACGCCAGCAGGTTCTCGCAGCGCTTGTTGCGCAAAATAAAATATCAGAACTGTTAAGCCGTCAATGTGATTGTGAGGATGTAGGACATCTACCAGAGGTGATTCGCAAACCAATCTTGTCCCTTTTTACTTTCGTATTTGGCCTTTTAACTGCTTACGAAGTTCGACAACGCCAATATATTGCACTATGTGCAAAGATCCCAGCCCGAGTTTGTCCATTTTGTGGCTGTGAAAGACTTGATGCACCAGGAGCTCCTCAAGAAGACTTGGACCACTATATTCCGCGCTCAAAGTATCCCTTTGCTGCGGCTAATTTACGAAATCTTGCTCCGATGGGTGGACGCTGTAATAGTGCCTATAAACATATGCAGGATCCCTTACGAAAGGAAAATGGCGCTAGACGGAGTGCATGTGACCCATATTCCACCACTGCCGTTAAAGTATCGCTTGATAATAGTGTTGTGAACGAGGCTAATGCTGGCCCCATCATAAATGAATGGATGATAGAGTTCACTCCGACAAATGAAGCAGTAGAAACGTGGGATGAACTCTTTCATATTAGGGAACGCTGGAAACGTGATGTGTTGGATGAAACTACATTTAATCAGTGGCTTGGTGATTTTCGAAATTATTGTCGAACAGCAAATCTTCAAATATTAAATGACAACGATATACAGGAAGCATTAGAACGTTATGAACTGTACGTTGCTGGTTCGGGGATAAGAGACTTAGCTTTCCTTAAATCAGCGATATTTAGGTTTTTGATGCGCCGATGTACTTTAGATTGCCAAAGGGTGGTTCCGATACTCCGCGATTTAGTAGGTGTATCTCAACCGGCTTAGTAAGATATTGTACAGCATACGAAGTCAATATCTCATAGAGAAAATTGATTGATACACTAAAGCGTAGCTTATAAATTATATAATATTATTATTTCAAATTACAGGCAAGTATCCTCACTTTTTTGCAGATACTTGCCTGATTAATTATTTTTTACTCCTCATCTATTTAACTAATAGAAAAACATTATAATAACTTTAACATCTGTAGTTTATAACATTAGCGGTACCAGCCATACACACACCCATATCGACTGCAGCTCAACTGTTTTCTCTCTTCTGTGCCAACCTCAATTGATTCATCGAGTTCTTCAAGCAACAAACAATATCATTATAGCGCCTGTTACAAATCTCTGGAGTCATTATTATCAATCGCATAGTTTGCATAACTCAAAAATATACGGGCTAGCTCCCGCATATCATTTTCAGTAACTGCCTCAATAACTTTATCACCTGATACGAGACCGGTTAAATAAATCTCATTGTTTTCTTCTCTAAAAATAAACCCCGAGTAAGGCCGCCCTGCGATTTTTATTTTAAAGCCATCATAACCTTTGTAACTTATTTTTTCTAGTGTTGTTAAATCAGGCAGTTCTAAAATTAAGGATAAACATTCATTAAGAGTATGGTATTCAAAATAACTTCCAAATCCATCTAGAAACAAAGTTGATTCCAACAGTCTCTTATCAAATCCTAACTTATAAACTTTGCTAGTATTCTTAGCAGATATTTCGTTAATGACTTCTTCAGGCTTCTTGTGAGTTCTATTATATTCCTGAGAATCTAACTCTCTCTTTATCTTATCTATTGCTTCGGAAAATTTAATATATTCAATCTTGCCGCTAAGATGATCAAAACATTCATTCCAAAGATAATCCATCTGCTTAGAATACATTTTCTCCATGCATTCAGCATCAGTACAGGCATTTCTCTTATCAATCCAATCTATTTGCGATTTTCTAATCTTAGATTTAGATCCTTCAGGCATGTCAGGACCCATAGCTATTTTATAGTTTTGGGATAGATAATCATCCAAACGACTTAACTTATGATCTGAGCAAATCATTTTTTCAACATTTGAAGTGGCTTTATTACAATCAAAAGAAGCAGCATAACTTGTACTGCAAGCCATCATTGAAAGAATGAATAAAGATTTTTTGTTTATGATACTTACCATGAGACATCCTTATTTTACAAACCTAATAAACATGTTTAAGAGAGCCATCAATTGTGTAGGTAGATGATATATATGGTGACTCGATGAGCCTGAACGTGCCTGCACCAACAATATGATTCATTACCCGAACATCCTGGAAGGATGATTTCTCATACGATTGTGCTCGGTGATAAAATGCAGAGTATGCAACAAGCCCCTCTCCCCAAGTAATATCTCTTGTGGGTCCAACAATCGCGTTACAAAAAGATTTATGAAAATTAAATAATTGTTCCGCTCCCCTACCGACTGAACAGCTAGAAAAGCAAATACATTTACCTCTTAATATAGGCCATGCTATACGATCAAAATCCCTCCATGTAATAAAACCCTCATCTGTTAAAATAAAACCATCACATGAGCCGTGAGCACTGATATGTACATATTTTATGTGCTCTCGTTGCGCTATCTTCAATGCTTTTACTAGCATTCCCTCATTAACAACTTCAGTACATTTTGCAGTTACTCCTTGTAACTCCAAAACCTTCCTTAGCGTATTTCCCTCGTATCTTTCATCATAAATATCCAGATCGCTGCGTGATTCAATAATAAGTATTTTTTGTTTTTGCATTACTTTTGCTCACAAAGACCCTCAATCATGGCCTTGTAACCGGTGTATCAACATGGACCATCCTTGATAAACATGGTTACAGTAAAAGCCATATGACTTCGCACATCTCAGTTCAGCACTTCATCAAATAGCCATAGAAGAGCAAAAACTCATTTATAATCCATAGAAGATGTTCATGCAAGAGCAAAAAGCCCACAAACTTCCATCTATAGACATTAAGGGGAGTGGTGGTATATGGCTCAGCTATCTTCAGATAGTGCAGATAAACAGGTAGGGCAGCGCATTCAGATGCGACGTAAAGAGCTAGGGATAACAGCACAGCACCTCGCCGAAGTTGTCGATATCTCTCATCAGCAACTCTCGCGCTATGAACGTGGTACAAACAAGATCAATGTGGCACATCTTGTTAACATCGCTATTAAATTAAATACACCTATTAGCTGGTTTTTTATTGACTGCTTTTCGACATTAGACAATGACGCCAAGAGTCAGCAAGATTTTGTGCCAGTCAAGGATGCTGATTTGAAAAATCGTTTTGATCAGATATGGCCTCGTTTAACACATGAACAGAGGCGCATATTAATAATGCTTCTTGATGAATACACTAAATAACAACAATAAGCTATGGCTATTTTAGCCAATGTCTTTCAATATTCACAATCAAGGGATTTTTTATCCATTTCTACCATTTTCTCAACGACCTTTTCTTCACATAAGAGGTCTTCAACAAATTTGTTGATTTCAAGTTTATTAACATTGCTAGTTAAAGTTCTCAGTTCAGCATATTTTACTTGTTTCACTGTATTTCCTAGCGGTGATAGAGGCGTCTGAATTTCTTTATTATTTAGTTCATCCAATATCTCTTTATTACTTAAATTCAGTTCGTGTTTTAAATGACTAACGAGTTGATGTAAGTGCAGTAACTTCTGAGAGCTCTCTGTTTTTGGTTTGTACTTTGTTACATGGCCTGAAACTCTCAATAAATATTTCATAACTCCCGAATATGTTTCTACAAGGTTATATTTCCCTGTCTCTGGGCGACGATAACCCAGAATCTCACATAATACGATTAGCTTATCATAATGAGATTCATCAAGTCTTATTGATAACTTTTTATCCCCAAGCTTATCCAATTTTTCCTTGCGTCTGTTTTGATATTCAATGTACTTCTCACGCCGATGAGCCAATTCTGCTTCTTCTCGAATTTCATTTTTCTTAACCATGAATTTTCCTATCTGAATCAAACCATCATTAGATCTGATCATCAGATTAGCACATCATCTTTCAAAAATCTGATGATCAGATTTAAAGATCACGGAAGTTTGGTCGGTGTTCAAATGATTAAGCATCAACTAATTGATATTTATATGAAAAAATGCATCCACAAAAAATCTGTAAAGACTGGCCGCATCAATTGGATGCGTAAACCAAACAGGCTTTTACGATGCACACCTCACGTTTGATTAAACTCAAAACTGTCCTTGAATACTGTGCCTTCTCACGAGCAACCCTCTATCGCCAGATAAAAGCAGGCCACTTCCCTGAGCCTGTACGCCTTACAGGTGGAATAGCCAGCACAAACGAATCCTCGCGTGCTGTTGCATGGCGAGAACAGGAAATACTGCAATGGATTGCCAATCGTCAAAAAGTGCCGTTAGCAGAAACCAAAATTTGATGACGTTTATGGATCTGAAAATCCCATCCCTCTAATAGCACGTTATATGTACATAGATATGAATAGTGAGAGTAATAACTGATATTGATTCATATGCTGATTATGGCCTCATATGGGCTGTAACTCTCACTATTCTGAGAAGGAATAGTTATGTTATTACACAGAAGCAATATAGATATATGCCAATCTTTAAATATCGGTAACGATAATGACGGGCATAATCTAAAAATAAGAATTGATAAGTTAACTGTAGTTAGTGAATTTCTTCCTGAAGAAGATAAAAGGGAAGTGTATAGTAAACTGGAAAAAATGAATCAGCGGAGTGAAAAGACATATCGAGTTGAATACGTTAAAAACAAAAAGGAAAAACCTTATCGCAAATCACTAAATATTTACAGTAGAAAGAAGAACTCTCCAGTTCTATTGCACATTGATTATGTTCCGAAGCATCCTAATACAGGAGGGCTACGTTTGGATTTTAATCCTCAACACATGACGAAAGTAAAAATAGATGAATTAGTATCATGGATAAATGACAACTTAGGTGAGATATTTTATCGGCTACTGGTTCGAGCTTGGGTTACAAGAATTGATGTAGCTCTTGATATATATAACTGCAAGCTAGATGATTACCTATGGGGATTAAAAAATGCAGGGAAGAGCACGTATTACGATACTGAAAATGGATTACCTGGAGTAAGAATAGGCAGCAATCGCTCTCTTCTACATATTCATTGTTATGAAAAAGTTAATGCACGCCGTGACAGAAAACTCATTCTGAAGGATCGTGCCAAACTTATTAATATCAATCTGGATGAGCATAAGCGCTTTTTGCGTGTCGAAGCTCGATACAAGCCTGGCGCTAAACCAACCAGTAAGAAAAAGAATGCCTTGAGGCTTTCCCAACTCCTGGAGATGAAGAACCCGTTCAAACGATTTCAAGTCTACTCTAGCTGCTTAGGAGAGGAGTTACTTACTAGCGGGTATCTTGCTACCCTCCCAAAAGAACCCAGCGTAATAGCGCTGAAAGCCAGTCTTAGACAACAGCTAGGGCGTTCATGCTTGACTGCCTTACTAACCCGACACAGAACAGTGCTATTCGATGAGTCCGAGCTCTGGAATCAGTGGCCACGCTGCGTTGAGCAATTAAGCAGCATATACAGCATAGCATCTGTTTACGGTGTACTTAAGGGTGTAGCTAATCGAAATGATGATTAGATAAAACACTTGTAAATCAACGAATATATAGCATTACTCAACATTCAGATTCAACATCGAGTAAGCAACCATTCTACGTAGCCCGCCAATAAATGGCGAGGCTACGTATTATTCCCGACTCTTTGGTACTCCCTTGTTCAATTCGAATTATATTTTCTCATCATTCTTTATTAAAGCTCATAACACAAAGCGCATATCACCACGCATTCTCGGCGAACCCGCATTAGCTGTAGTTATTAAAATCACTTCACCTTAGAAAATCTCAATCGTGACAAGGCGCACAAATCGTTAACCTTAGCCCCCAGCAAATCAGGGGGAATGCATGCTGTTACACGTTTTATATCTAATTGGTATTACTGCCGAAGCCATGACCGGTGCGCTTGCTGCTGGGCGTCGTCGTATGGATACATTTGGCGTCATTATCATTGCCACCGCGACGGCCATTGGCGGCGGATCGGTACGCGATATTCTTCTCGGCCACTATCCGCTTGGCTGGGTAAAGCACCCTGAATACGTCATTATCGTAGCGACCGCTGCGGTACTCACCACCATTATTGCTCCCGTCATGCCCTATCTGCGCAAAATATTCCTCGTACTGGATGCGCTGGGCCTGGTGGTCTTTTCTATTATCGGTGCTCAGGTGGCACTGGATATGGGTCATGGACCGATTATCGCCGTGGTCGCTGCGGTCACGACCGGCGTCTTCGGTGGCGTATTACGCGATATGTTCTGCAAACGCATCCCGTTAGTGTTCCAGAAAGAGTTGTATGCTGGCGTATCATTCGCCGCTGCTGTGTTGTACATCGTGCTACAGCATTATGTCTCCAGTCATGATGTAGTGGTTATCTCTACTCTGCTCTTCGGCTTTACCGCCCGATTACTGGCGCTGCGCCTGAAGTTAGGTCTGCCGGTATTTTACTATCGCCACGAAGGCCATTAAGGCATAAAGCCCGCGATCCGCTGAGCAGCTAACCAGTTGCTCAGCGCTGTGACCTCTCGATCCTCCAGCCATTGAATGACCTGCCGTGCCCGCCGTTCTCCCATGAAAGGGAGCTGCCGCCAGCTTTGTTCATCGCGTTCTTTTAATTGCTGCCACGAACCATCCCGGCTGGCATTTAGCGTTGCCTGTGTTAACGGTATTCCCATGGCAATAACCCAACGTGTGAACGGAAGATGGCGCGACAGGTTGAACTGATGCCACATCTTCTCCCCTTTGCTTACGCCTAATGTGGACTGGAGCTGCTCCTGAGTTAATCCGAGCCAGGAAAAGATATGTTCAAAGTGATACGCCTGATGAAGGTCACGCCATCCTGCCTCGCCGATACCCTCCAGCCCCAGCACTTCTTTACCGCCCAGCCAGACCAGTCTGGCAACAAACTGTTCCTGGCACTCCGCTGTAGCATAAAAACAGGTTAGTGAATTGAAGCGCCCCTCGGGGGGTATTGGCTTAGTACGCTGAGTGCTGCGCCAGACCACCTCGTCTATACGGGGTATCCCTTGTCCAGCCAGGCTCACCAGAATCTGATCGCCAGGCGCGATATCCCATTCATTCCAGCGTCGGACGGAGCCAATATTGACGCGCTGTACGCGTTTATCATCCAGCATGACGGGAGTCAGCAATGCAACCACCGCAATTTTCCCGCTTTTACCAACGGAGAACTGAATACCAGTAACCTCAGATACCCTCGTCACGGGAGGATATTTCCACGCCGCCAGCCACTCACCCTGCCCGGGTAGCCAATACTTTGCCCGTGGCTCTTTTGCCGTTCGCACCACGACACCATCTGTCACAAAAGGTAATGCTGAACTCCACCACCTGGCGCGCGACTTTTCGACGTCATCCGCATTCTTCACGGCCTGAGTATAACGTTGCGTGTAACTAAACCCGGCAGCCGTGAGCTGCTCCAGTCTTTCAGGCATGACCGCCGGACCATCAGGCCAGGCCCAGATAAAAATTGCCAGCGAGCGTAACATTTCCTGATTGCCCTGGCGCATCATTAATCCAGCAACCTTCGAGCGGGCGTTCATTCCCCCTCTCTGCTTCTGAATATGCCCCTCTTGCTGCAAAAATATCTCACCCTGCAACGTACTGTTAGCGAGTTTCCCCTTGGTGGAATGTGGTACGGAAGGGATCTGCAGAACCTTTTGCGTCCAGTCTTCGCCTTTCAGGCCATTACCACGGCTAATCGCCCGTACCAGATTGCCATTGCGATAGACTAACGTCACCGCCACGCCATCCACCTTCGGTTGCACCCAGAGATCGCTGCGAGCGAGCATCCATTGCTGTAGCGCTTGCTTATCAGCTAGTTTTCGAACGCCCGTGTGGGGAACTGGATGCGAGACGGTGCCACTTATTGGGGGCACAGACAGATCTGGTGGGACTTCATCGCCAAAACAGCGCTGCCATTGAATTAGTTGCGCATTGAGCTGGTCATAAACGCCGTCGTCTACGGCACTTTCCCCTTGTTTCCAGTAACTGTCATTCCACTGTGTAATCTGCTGCTGTAGTCGTGAAATTTCCTCGTTTGCCCTGGCAGGCGACCAGACGGGGCATACCGCCCACGCAGGTAAATGCCACACCAGTAAAACCAGCCCTATGCATTTCCATAATCCCATGCTATCTCCGCTGAACGATACGTTTCCCGGCAGGTATAGCGCGAAGTGAAATAGAAACAGAGCGGCAAAAATTCATCCTGCGAACAGCTTTCCGGACATTTGCATGTATTGCTGCAAATCATCGATAAAACAGGAAACTGGTACGCAAAACGCAATAAACATGCGCAAAAAGTGTGACAAGGGCTACGTCACATAGCGGCTACGTGTATAATAAGCCCGTATGTAGGCTCTCTTTCGACAATCACATACATTAAGATACTCATGGCTCAAGGCACGCTTTATATTGTTTCTGCCCCCAGTGGCGCGGGTAAATCCAGCCTGATTCAGGCTTTATTAAAGACCCAACCGTTGTATGACACCCAGGTTTCTGTTTCGCACACCACGCGCGCACCGCGCCCGGGGGAAGTGCACGGTGAACACTATTTCTTTGTGAACCATGATGAATTCAGAACCATGATTGGCAGAGACGCGTTCCTGGAACACGCGGAGGTTTTCGGTAATTACTACGGCACCTCGCGTGAAACCATTGAGCAAGTATTAGCATCCGGCGTAGACGTCTTTTTAGATATCGACTGGCAAGGTGCGCAGCAAATTCGTGAAAAAATGCCGCATGCGCGCAGTATTTTTATTTTGCCACCGTCTAAGATTGAGCTGGACCGCCGCCTGCGTGGCCGCGGTCAGGATAGCGAAGACGTGATCGCGAAACGTATGGCGCAAGCTGTTGCAGAAATGAGCCATTACGCCGAATATGATTATCTTATTGTGAATGATGATTTCGACACCGCCCTGGGCGATTTGAAAACCATCATTCGCGCCGAACGTCTGCGCATGAGCCGCCAAAAGCAGCGTCATGACGCTTTAATCAGCAAACTGTTGGCAGACTGAACCCACATTCAGTATCATGCCCAGTCATTTCTTCACCTGTGGAGCATTTTAAGTATGGCACGCGTAACTGTTCAGGACGCTGTAGAGAAAATTGGTAACCGTTTTGACCTGGTACTGGTCGCCGCGCGTCGCGCTCGTCAGATGCAGGTAGGCGGAAAGGATCCGCTCGTACCGGAAGAAAACGATAAAACTACCGTTATCGCGCTGCGCGAAATCGAAGAAGGTCTGATCAACAACCAGATCCTCGACGTGCGTGAGCGCCAGGAACAGCAAGAGCAGGAAGCCGCTGAATTACAAGCCGTTACCGCTATTGCTGAAGGTCGTCGTTAATCACAAAGCGGGTCGCCCTTGTATCTGTTTGAAAGCCTGAATCAACTGATTCAAAACTACCTGCCGGAAGACCAGATTAAGCGTCTTCGGCAGGCGTATCTCGTTGCACGTGACGCTCACGAGGGCCAGACACGTTCAAGCGGTGAACCCTATATCACGCACCCGGTAGCGGTAGCCTGCATTCTGGCCGAGATGAAACTCGACTACGAAACGCTGATGGCTGCGCTGCTGCATGACGTGATTGAAGATACCCCAGCCACCTATCAGGACATGGAACAGCTTTTTGGTAAAAGCGTTGCAGAGCTGGTAGAAGGGGTATCGAAGCTTGATAAGCTTAAGTTTCGCGATAAGAAAGAGGCGCAAGCTGAAAACTTTCGCAAGATGATTATGGCAATGGTGCAGGATATCCGCGTCATTCTCATCAAACTTGCCGACCGCACCCACAACATGCGCACGCTGGGTTCATTACGCCCGGACAAGCGTCGCCGCATCGCCCGTGAAACTCTCGAAATCTATAGTCCGCTGGCACACCGTTTAGGTATTCATCACATTAAAACCGAGCTGGAAGAGCTGGGTTTTGAAGCGCTGTACCCAAACCGCTATCGCGTGATTAAAGAAGTGGTTAAAGCCGCTCGCGGCAACCGCAAAGAGATGATCCAAAAAATCCTCTCGGAAATCGAAGGGCGTTTGCAGGAGGCAGGTATTCCGTGTCGCGTAAGCGGGCGTGAGAAGCACCTGTACTCTATTTACTGCAAAATGGTGCTCAAAGAGCAGCGTTTTCACTCCATCATGGATATCTACGCATTTCGCGTCATCGTTCATGATTCCGATACCTGCTATCGCGTACTCGGCCAGATGC
Organism: Citrobacter sp. Cpo069; assembly: GCF_030332785.1. Taxonomy (NCBI): domain Bacteria; kingdom Pseudomonadati; phylum Pseudomonadota; class Gammaproteobacteria; order Enterobacterales; family Enterobacteriaceae; genus Citrobacter; species Citrobacter sp. Cpo069. Next base: position 138,838 of record NZ_JAOWHD010000046.1, on the reverse strand, counting down.
ACAGCCTGTACAAACCACGCCCTGGTCGCGTGAAAGACTATATCGCCATTCCGAAAGCGAACGGATATCAGTCTTTGCACACCTCAATGATCGGCCCTCATGGCGTCCCGGTTGAAGTACAGATTCGTACTGAAGACATGGACCAGATGGCAGAGATGGGTGTCGCAGCGCACTGGGCTTACAAAGAGCACGGCGGCGAAAGCAGCACCACTGCGCAAATCCGCGCTCAGCGCTGGATGCAAAGCTTGCTGGAACTGCAGCAGAGCGCCGGTAGCTCGTTTGAATTTATTGAAAGCGTCAAATCTGATCTCTTCCCGGATGAGATTTATGTTTTCACACCGGAAGGGCGCATTGTCGAACTGCCCGCCGGTGCAACGCCTGTCGACTTCGCCTACGCCGTGCATACCGATATCGGTCACGCCTGCGTCGGCGCGCGCGTCGACAGACAGCCTTACCCGCTTTCACAACCGCTCTTTAGCGGCCAGACCGTTGAGATTATCACCGCGCCGGGCGCACGTCCGAACGCAGCGTGGCTAAACTTCGTCGTCAGTTCGAAAGCGCGCGCCAAGATTCGCCAACTGTTGAAAAACCTCAAGCGCGATGATTCCGTCAGTCTGGGTCGTCGACTGCTCAACCATGCCCTGGGCGGTAGCCGTAAACTGGCTGAGATCCCGCCAGAGAGCATCCAGCGTGAGCTTGAGCGTATGAAGCTCGCCACGCTTGACGATCTGCTCGCAGAAATCGGTCTGGGTAACGCCATGAGCGTGGTGGTAGCGAAAAACCTCCAGCAGGGCGAAGCAACAGCGAACGTACCAGCACAATCTGGCCATGGTCATCTGCCAATCAAAGGCGCAGACGGCGTGCTGATCACTTTCGCGAAATGCTGTCGTCCAATTCCAGGTGATCCAATCATTGCCCACGTCAGTCCGGGTAAAGGTCTGGTGATCCACCATGAGTCCTGCCGTAATATTCGTGGCTACCAGAAAGAGCCAGAGAAGTTTATGGCGGTGGAATGGGATAAAGAGACGGAGCAGGAATTCATCACCGAGATTAAGGTGGATATGTTTAACCACCAGGGTGCTCTGGCGAACCTGACGGCGGCAATCAACACGACCACCTCCAATATTCAAAGTCTGAATACGGAAGAGAAAGATGGCCGCGTTTATAGCGCCTTTATTCGCCTGACCGCTCGTGATCGCGTGCACCTGGCGAATATCATGCGCAAAATCCGCGTCATGCCGGACGTGATAAAAGTCACCCGTAACCGAAACTAGTCTTATGAATGAACAGCGCTATGCACGTATCCGCGAGATGCTCGCACGTCGTCAGCCCGATCTGACCGTCTGCATGGAGCAGGTTCACAAACCTCATAACGTTTCTGCGATTATTCGTACTGCAGATGCGGTCGGCGTGCATGAAGTCCACGCCGTCTGGCCGGGTAGCCGTATGCGCACCATGGCCTCTTCTGCCGCAGGCAGCAACAGTTGGGTGCAGGTGAAAACTCACCTTACCATTGGCGATGCGGTCACACATTTAAAAAGCCGGGGCATGCAGGTCCTGGCAACCCATCTGTCAGATAAAGCCGTGGATTTTCGCGAGATTGATTACACGCGCCCCACCTGCATCCTGATGGGCCAGGAGAAAACCGGCATCACTCAGGAAGCGTTGGATCTGGCTGATCAGGACATCATCATTCCCATGACTGGCATGGTGCAGTCACTGAACGTTTCTGTCGCCTCCGCGCTGATCCTGTACGAAGCACAGCGCCAGCGGCAAAACGCGGGGATGTACCGACGAGAAAACAGCATGCTGCCACAAGAAGAGCAGCAGCGCTTACTGTTTGAAGGCGGTTATCCGGTGCTGGCGAATGTCGCTAAGCGCAAAGGTCTTCCCTACCCTCACGTAAACACGCAGGGCGAAATTGAAGCCGATGCAACGTGGTGGGCCACTATGCAATCTGCGAGATAAACGCGATGAAAGGCCGTTTACTGGATGCCATCCCACTCAACTCTCTGACCGGCGTTGGCGCAGCGCAAAGCAGTAAACTGGCGAAAATTGGCCTGCACACCGTGCAGGACCTCCTGCTCCACCTCCCTCTGCGTTACGAAGACCGTACCCATCTGTACCCAATTGGCGAACTGCTGCCGGGTGTCTATGCCACCGTTGAAGGCGAAGTGCTGAACTGCAATATTACCTTCGGCGGCCGCCGGATGATGACCTGTCAAATCAGCGATGGCTCGGGGATTCTCACCATGCGCTTTTTCAACTTCAGCGCAGCGATGAAAAACAGCCTTGCTACCGGGCGTAGGGTACTGGCCTACGGCGAAGCCAAACGCGGGAAATATGGCGCAGAGATGATTCACCCGGAATACCGCGTACAAGGCGATCTCAGCACGCCAGAATTGCAGGAAACACTCACACCAGTGTATCCAACCACCGAAGGTGTGAAGCAGGCCACGCTGCGCAAGCTGACCGATCAGGCACTGGATCTGCTCGATACCTGTGCCATTGTCGAACTGCTGCCGCCAGAGCTGTTACAGGGCATGATGAGCCTACCCGAAGCACTTCGCACGTTGCACCGCCCCCCACCGTCGCTGCAACTCAGCGATCTGGAAACCGGACAACATCCGGCGCAGCGACGTCTGATTCTCGAAGAACTGCTGGCGCATAATCTCAGCATGCTGGCACTACGCGCCGGGGCACAGCGTTTTCACGCCCAGCCGTTAAGTGCTAACAACGCGCTAAAAGATAAGCTGCTGGCAGCATTGCCGTTCAAACCTACTGGCGCACAGGCCCGCGTTACCGCTGAGATTGAACGCGATATGGCACTGGATGTGCCGATGATGCGCCTGGTGCAGGGTGATGTCGGCTCCGGTAAAACGCTGGTTGCCGCGCTGGCCGCGCTGCGGGCTATCGCACATGGTAAGCAGGTTGCGCTAATGGCTCCTACCGAACTATTGGCTGAACAACATGCAAATAACTTCCGCAACTGGTTCGCGCCACTGGGCGTTGAAGTGGGCTGGCTGGCGGGCAAGCAGAAAGGTAAAGCGCGTCTGGCGCAACAGGAAGCCATCGCCAGCGGTCAGGTGCAGATGATTGTCGGCACGCACGCGATTTTCCAGGAGCAGGTGCAGTTCAGCGGGCTGGCGCTGGTTATCATCGACGAACAGCACCGCTTCGGCGTTCATCAGCGTCTGGCACTGTGGGAGAAAGGTCAGCAGCAGGGTTTCCACCCACACCAGCTAATCATGACCGCCACGCCGATTCCACGTACCCTGGCGATGACGGCCTATGCTGACCTCGACACGTCGGTCATTGACGAACTCCCTCCGGGGCGTACGCCGGTCACTACGGTCGCCATTCCGGATACCCGCCGCAGCGATATTATTGATCGCGTGCGCAACGCCTGTACCCACGAAGGACGTCAGGCATACTGGGTCTGTACGCTGATTGAAGAGTCTGACTTGTTGGAAGCTCAGGCGGCAGAAGCGACGTGGGAAGAGCTTAAACTGGCGCTGCCAGAACTCAATATTGGCCTGGTACACGGGCGCATGAAGCCCGCCGAGAAGCAGTCAGTAATGGCGGCCTTCAAGCAGGGTGAACTGCATCTGCTGGTTGCCACCACGGTGATTGAAGTGGGCGTGGACGTGCCAAACGCCAGCCTGATGATTATTGAAAACCCGGAACGCTTAGGTCTGGCCCAGTTGCACCAGTTGCGTGGTCGCGTAGGCCGTGGCGCGGTGGCTTCCCACTGCGTTCTGCTATACAAATCACCGCTGTCTAAAACCGCGCAGAAACGCCTGCAGGTTCTGCGAGACAGCAATGACGGGTTCGTAATTGCGCAAAAAGATTTAGAGATTCGCGGCCCCGGCGAGCTGTTAGGTACTCGCCAGACCGGAACGGCAGAATTCAAGGTCGCAGATTTACTGCGCGATCAGGCGATTATCCCGGAAGTTCAGCGCATTGCCCGCCATATTCACGAACGTTATCCGCAACAGGCCGCGGCACTGATAGAACGCTGGATGCCGGAAACCGAACGCTACTCCAACGCGTAGTTAATTCATAGCGGCGGCGGACGTTACCCCGCCGCACAGCCGTTATTGCGCGAAAATCGGTAACAGCAGATACAGCTTAATCACCAGCGCGTTGACGATATCGATAAAGAACGCCCCCACCATCGGCACCACCAGAAACGCCATATGGGATGGTCCAAAACGTTCGGTAATCGCCTGCATGTTGGCAATCGCCGTCGGCGTCGCGCCGAGGCCAAAACCGCAGTGTCCGGCAGCCAGCACGGCGGCATCGTAGTTCTTACCCATCATGCGCCAGGTGACGAATATCGCGTACAGCGCCATGAAAATAGTCTGCACAACCAGGATTGCCAGCATCGGCAAGGCCAGTGAAGCCAGTTCCCACAACTTCAGGCTCATCAGTGCCATCGCCAGAAACAGCGACAGACTAACGTTACCCAGTACAGAAACTGCACGTTCGAACACCCGATAAAAACCCAGTAGCGCCAGACCGTTACTGAGGATCACCCCAACAAACAGCACGCAGACGAAGGTCGGCAATTCCAGCACTGTTCCAACCAGCATTTGCGCAACGATTTTACCCACCGTCAGACAGATAGCGATCAGAGCAATGGTTTCAATCAGCACCAGCGAGGTGATCATGCGCCCAACGTCCGGCTTTTCAAATGCGGTCGGCACGGCCTGATCGTCCGGCATACCGTCTGGCGTGGTGGAGTGTTTGACCAGATAGCGTGCCACCGGGCCGCCAATCAGCCCACCCAACACCAGACCAAACGTTGCGCAAGCCATCGCCACTTCAGTCGCATTGGTGAAGCCATAACGTTCAATAAACAGCTTGCTCCACGCGGCCCCGGTTCCGTGTCCACCAGAGAGGGTGATCGAGCCAGCGATCAGACCCATCAGCGGGTCCAGACCCAGCAGGGTCGCCATACCGATACCGATGGCGTTTTGCATCAGCAACAAGCCAACAACCACAATCAGAAAAATACCCACCACGCGGCCGCCAGCACGCAAACTGGCGATATTGGCGTTCAGGCCGATAGTGGCGAAGAAAGCCAGCATCAGCGGATCGCGCAGGGTCATATCGAAGTTCACTTCCCAACCCATGCTTTTTTTCAGCACCAGCAGTGCAATCGCCACCAGCAATCCACCTGCAACGGGTTCGGGAATGGTGTATTTTTTCAGGAAGGAAACAGACTGGACGAGCTTACGTCCCAGCAGCAACACAAGGGTTGCCGCAACCAGCGTTGATAACGTATCGAGATAAAACATTTACAGCTCCATTAGTGCGTTTAGCACAATCACGCACGATGCATTCCAGACCGATTTTTAGCTCTTATTGAGTTTTCGGAGTGGATTTTAAGCAGAAAATGATGAAAAGTTATATAAAAATGTTTGTTTATCCGTTTTAAATATTAAGAATACCTGCTAGCAAACGTTTGCTTTTCTGCCCTGGTCAGATAAAATCACCGCTTTTCCACCATGGGATTGCCTCTGATGTCCGTTAACGCCGTAGAGTCAACAAATGCGCAACCGGTTGCGCAGACTCACAACAGTGAACTGATTTACCGTCTTGAAGATCGCCCCCCGTTAGCCCAGACCCTGTTTGCCGCCTGTCAGCATCTGCTGGCCATGTTCGTCGCGGTGATCACCCCTGCTCTGTTAATTTGCCAGGCGCTTGGTTTACCGGCTCAGGATACTCAACACATTATCAGTATGTCGCTGTTCGCCTCCGGCGTGGCTTCTATCATTCAGATCAAAGCCTGGGGGCCGGTCGGCTCAGGGCTGCTATCCATTCAGGGCACCAGCTTTAACTTTGTTGCGCCACTGATTATGGGCGGTACGGCGCTAAAAACCGGTGGCGCAGATGTCCCAACCATGATGGCGGCGCTGTTCGGTACGCTGATGCTGGCAAGCTGCACCGAGATGGTTATCTCGCGTGTCCTGCACCTGGCGCGTCGTATTATTACTCCGCTGGTCTCAGGGGTGGTAGTGATGATTATCGGCCTGTCGTTGATTCAGGTGGGTCTGACATCGATTGGCGGTGGCTATGCCGCAATGAGCGACAACACCTTTGGTGCGCCGAAGAATTTACTGTTGGCAGGCGTGGTGCTGGCGCTAATCATCCTGCTTAACCGTCAACGCAACCCGTACCTGCGCGTTGCGTCATTGGTGATTGCGATGGCGGCAGGCTATCTGCTGGCCTGGTTTATGGACATGCTGCCGCAAAATACCGCACCGGTAAGTCAGGACCTGCTGATGGTGCCAACGCCGCTGTATTATGGCCTGGGCATCGACTGGAGTTTACTACTGCCGCTGATGCTGGTCTTTATGATCACGTCACTGGAAACCATCGGCGATATTACGGCCACCTCTGATGTCTCCGAGCAGCCGGTTTCTGGTCCGCTGTATATGAAGCGCCTGAAAGGCGGCGTGCTGGCGAACGGTCTGAACTCGTTTGTTTCCGCCGTGTTCAACACCTTCCCGAACTCCTGTTTTGGCCAGAACAATGGGGTTATTCAGTTAACAGGCGTTGCCAGCCGCTACGTTGGTTTTGTGGTGGCGCTGATGTTGATCGCGCTGGGCCTGTTCCCGGCAGTCAGCGGTTTTGTACAGCATATTCCTGAGCCGGTACTGGGCGGCGCAACGCTGGTGATGTTCGGTACTATCGCAGCATCCGGTGTGCGTATCGTGTCCCGCGAGCCGTTGAACCGCCGCGCGATTCTGATTATCGCGCTGTCGCTGGCCGTTGGTCTGGGTGTTTCCCAGCAGCCGCTGATTCTCCAGTTCGCCCCGGATTGGGTGAAAAACCTGCTCTCTTCCGGTATCGCCGCTGGCGGTATTACCGCAATCGTTCTGAATCTGGTATTCCCGCCAGAAAAGCAATAAGCAAAATGCGGCGTTGGTTCTGAATCAACGCCGCTGTAACGCTCTTTCACCATTCCCGCCTTGAGCATTGCGCCTAAATCGTGCATAACTTGACTATGTGCACTTCGCGGGATGGAAGACCATGAAATTTATTGGAAAGCTGCTTTTTTACGTGCTGATCGCCCTTGCAGTGGCGATTCTCGGCCTTTATTTTCTACTGCAAACCCGCTGGGGGGCAGAGCACGTCAGCGCCTGGGTTTCGGAGAACAGCAGCTACCATCTGGCGTTTGATGCCATCGATCACCGGTTTTCCTCCCCTTCCCATATTCTGCTGGAAAACGTCACCTTTGGCCGGGATGGTCAGCCCGCAACGCTGGTCGCTAAAACGGTCGATATTGGGCTGAGTAGCCGCCAAATCACCGACCCGCTGCACGTAGACACCATTTTGTTGCAAAACGGCACGCTGAATCTTTCCCAGCAAACCGCACCGCTGCCGTTCCAGGCCGATCGCCTGCAATTGCAGGATATGGCGCTTAACAGCCCCGGCAGCGAGTGGAACCTCAGCGCCCAGCGCGTTAACGGCGGCGTCATTCCCTGGAGCCCTGAGGCAGGTAAAATTCTCGGGAGCAAAGCGCAAATTCAGCTCAGCGCCAGTTCGTTGACGCTCAACGATGTTCCAACTACCAACGTCTTGATTGAAGGCAGCATCGACCATGACCGGGTGACGCTAAGCAATATTGGCGCTGACGTGGCGCGTGGGGCATTAACCGGCGTAGCGCAACGCAATGCCGACGGGAGCTGGGTTGTGGAGAATCTGCGCCTGAACGATATCCGGCTGCAAAGCGACAAATCGCTGGCCGACTTTTTTGCCCCGTTAAGCACTATTCCTTCCCTGCAAATTGGTCGTCTGGAAGTGACGGATGCCCGTCTGCAAGGCCCCGACTGGGCGGTGACGGATCTCGATCTGAGCTTGCGCAACATGACCTTCAGCAAGGACGACTGGCAAACTCAGGAAGGCAAACTGTCGATGAATGCCAGCGAGTTTATTTACGGCTCTCTGCACTTCTTCGATCCGATTCTGAACGCCGAGTTCTCACCGCAGGGCATTGCGCTGCGCCAGTTCACCACCCGCTGGGAAGGCGGTATGGTCAGAACATCCGGAAACTGGATGCGCAGCAACAAAGCGCTGGTCCTTGACGATGCCGCTATTGCTGGTCTGGAATACACGCTGCCGGAAAACTGGAAGCAGCTGTGGATGAAACCCCTGCCAGCGTGGCTAAACAGCCTGACGCTGAAGAAATTCAGCGCCAGCCGCAATCTGGTGATTGATATCGACCCGAATTTCCCGTGGCAGCTCACTGCACTGGACGGCTACGGCGCTAACCTCGGGCTGGTACAGAACAATCAGTGGGGGATCTGGAGCGGTAGCGCCACCCTCAACGCTGCCGCAGCCACCTTTAACCGTACGGATGTGCGTCGTCCTTCTCTGGCGCTAACGGCAAACAGCAGCACCATCAATATCAGCGAACTGAGCGCCTATACGGAAAAAGGACTGCTGGAGGCCACTGCCAGCATTTCGCAGCTACCTCAGCGCCAGACGCAGGTCAGCCTGAACGGGCGCGGCGTACCAATGACGATCCTGCAGCAGTGGGGCTGGCCCGCACTGCCGCTTTCCGGCGATGGCAACATCCAGCTTACCGCCAGCGGCAATATTCAGGCCGATGCGCCGCTCAAGCCAACGGTCAACGGTCAGTTGCATGCGGTGAACGTGGAGAAACAGCAGGTAACGCAAACTATGCAGGCGGGCGTGGTTTCGGGGAGTGAAGTCACTGCACCACCACCCGCACAATGATTTATTGCCCGGTGGCGCTTCGCTTACCGGGCCTACTCACGCTCATAAACGAATATATTCACTGCACAACAGCCATTTCACCGGCTCGTCTTCTTCAATCACCGGGAAGCGACCGCCAGGTTTCAGAAAGTGGTTGTCATGCTGGTCGTCATTGACCATCGAGATTTCCCAGCCCAGCACAAACGCCTTCTCCGCCCAAAAGCGATGATACAAGCGCGGTGGCAGGCACACTCCTTGTCCCGGTTTCAATACCAGCGTCTCGCCAGCGTTAACGGTACGCCTCTGACCATCCACGCTAACCTCAACAACGCGTCGGGCATCATACTCATCATCAGGCGTGGCCCACGCCAGCTGCATACATAAATCACCGCCGCCGCGATTAACGATATCTTCCATTTTGTGGCGATGAAAATGCCATGGCGTTTGCTGATCCTGCTGAATTTGCAGCATCTTTTCGGCATACGGTTTGGGGTAATCCGCTGACCCCATCAGACCATTGCGCAACGTTAGTAACGTCAGCCCCGTTTGCGCAAATTCTCCGTGCCCGAAGTCGGTAATATCCCAGCCCAACTGGAGATCGCGCACTTCACGCCACAGAGTTTGATCCTGTTGCCGCCAGGCATCGACCGTAAAATACGCAAAATCAGGCAGACAGACCCGAAAAGTCTCAGCGATGGCATGCGCTTTATCGACGGCATAATTAATGTGTGAACGCTTCATTCCACTTTTCCTTGTTGCGAAAGAGGCGGGTCGCCCCGCCTGCATGCCGTTAGTAAAGTGATGCTTTGCCGGTTGAACCGAACAGTTTCATTTTGTGGCGGATCACGTCCCGCGCGGCGCTAATGGCTTCCGGATAGATTACGTTCGGGTCCCACCAGGTTTCTTTCGCCAGGATTTCGCGGACTTTCTGGAAGTAGGCGTATTTCATATCGCTGGAAATGTTGATTTTGCCAACGCCCAGCGTCACGGATTCGGCAATTTCCGCATCCGGGTTCGCGGAACCACCGTGCAGCACCAGCGGAATATCCACACGTCCGGCGATATCGCGCAGGATGTTCATTTGCAGCTCTGGCGGCATCCCTTTCGGGTAGATCCCGTGCGCGGTTCCAATCGCCACCGCCAGCGTGTCTGCACCCGTTCGGGCGATAAAATCCTCTGCCTGAGCAGGATCGGTATAAGTAACCTTCGACACGCCGCCTTCCACTGACGTCCCGGTCTGGCCAATCGTTCCCAACTCCCCTTCCACCGAAACACCTACCGCATGCGCCAGTTTGACCACTTCGCGGGTCAGCGCCACGTTCTCTTCATATGGTAGCAGCGAGCCATCAATCATCACCGAGGTAAACCCACACTGAATCGCCCGCAGGACATGCTCAACCGAAGCGCCGTGGTCCAGATGCAGAGTAAAGGGAACCGGGCTGCGCAGGGTGATATCACGGACATAGCTAAAAAACGCATCGCCGACAAAATCATGTTCGCTGGGGTGAATGGAGATAATCGCCGGGGTATTGGTCGCTTCCGCTTCTTCCACTACTGCGCGTACAAAGCAGCTGTCCGCCACGTTGAATGCGCCGATGGCAAAACCGTGCTGACGGGTAGGTTGCAGTAATTCTTTCATCGAAACTAACATGTTAATTCTCCAGTTTCAGGGTGTAGAAAGCCCTGCCAGTGCGTCATCGCAGAGGCATAGAAGGCGTTACAGAAAATGAATCAGGCTTTGCCGATAGCGCCGCTGGCCTGCAGGTACGGAATAATGGCTTCCTCGCAGGCCTGTTCCATCAGGGCCAGGGCATCAACGAGTTCACCGGATGTGTCGCGACACAGGGTATGCAGTAGCGCAGCCTTTCCGGCTTCGAAAACCGCCGCACCAACGTTTATCTTGGCGACACCAAACGTCGGGCAACGCTGTAGCTGGTCAAACGGCGTTCCGCTGCCGCCATGCAGCGCCAGCGGCACCGTTGATAACCGGGCTATTTCCTCCAGCCGCTGGAAATCAATAGCAGGAGTGATACCCGGCGCGTACATGCCGTGTGCCGTACCCACCGACACCGCCAGCAAATCGATCCCGGTCTGTTGGATGAAGGGTTCCACGTCGGCGGCCTGGGTCATCAAATCAGCGTTAGCGGCGTGGTCATAGCACGGAGCATCGGCCAGATGGCCCAGCTCGCCTTCCACGCACAGAGAAACGCTGGCTGCAAGCTCAACCACCGCCCGGGTCTGGCGAATGTTCTCCTCCAGCGCAAAGGCGGAGGCGTCGATCATTAAGCCGCTGAATCCGGCGCGAAAAGCCTGGCGAATGCGTACAGGATCCTTTCCATGATCCAGCGCCAGCGCGACCGGTACCGAGGCTTCCTCTGCCAGCGTTTTGACCACCGCTGCCGCTATCGGGGCCGGAAAATGCTCCAGATGCCCCTGATACAAATTCAGAATGATGGGCGCACGGTGTTTCTCCGCCACTCGCACCGCTGCGCGGGCGCTTTCCAGGTTCATACAGTTGATGGCCAGCAGCGCGTACTGCTCGCGCCAGGCTTTGGTCACCATGCTTTTCATATCGGCAAACATACGGCCTCCGGTTATTCCAGGGTGAAGGTGATTTCTTCGTCTTTCAGCTTTTGATCGCTGAGTTCGTCAAACTCTTCATCACGCTCGGTTACCGGTTTCTTCCACAGCGACAGCATGACGCCACAAATCACCGTACCGATCCCCAGCGCCAGGCAAAACAGCAGCGGATGCGTAAAGAGCGGAACCACAAACATGCCGCCGTGCGGTACCGGGCTTTCGACACCCCACACCATAATCAGGCCACCCGCAATCGCCGAGGCCACCACGCAGGAGCCCACCACGCGCAGCAGGTCGCGCGCCGCAATCGGAATAACCCCTTCGGTAATCATGCAGATCCCCATCGGGAATGCAGCCTTCAGCGCCTCACGTTCCGCACGGGTGTACTTGTGACGCGTCAGCAGGAAAGAGAGCGTAATGCCAAATGGAGGGATCATCGAACCGACAAACTTCACCGCTTCCGGACCGTACACGCCGCTGACCAGCATGCCGTCAGCAAACAGCGACATGGTTTTATTCACCGGCCCACCGAAGTCGAATGTCGCCATCGCACCGAGGATAGCGCCCATCAGAAAGCGGGATCCGCCCTGCATAGACTCCAGCAGATGAATCAACGCGTCCTGCAGCCAGGCAATCGGCTTGCCGATTAGCGTCATCATCAACAGGCCGCCGATAACGGTACTCAGTACCGGCAGCACCATGATGGGCATCAACCCCTGCATCGACTGCGGCAAACGGATATAGCGCTTGAGCAGCAGGACGGTATAACCGACCAGAAATCCGCCCAGCATCCCACCGATAAAACCGGTATGAATTTCTCCGCAGACGAAGCCGACAATCAGGCCCGGCGCGAATCCCGGACGGTCAGCAATGGAGTACGCAATCGCCGCACTAATCAGCGGTACGATTAACCCCATCCCCCAGCCGCCAATCTGGTTGAGCATCCAGGGAATGGTTCCTGTTTTTTCACCGACGTTAGTGCCGCCAAGTATTTGCCCGAGAGCAATACAGATCCCGGCGGCGACAATTAACGGGATCATCCACGAAATTCCCGTTAATAAATGTTTTTTTATTTCCTGAGATAGCGGAATTTTATTTTCACTCATGTGAAACCCCTCCAGAATGAGGATCGCTACTGGTTATTATTAACTAATGATTTTTCGACCTTTTCAAGAAACTGAATGGGCGATTTTATGACGATTTCAGTTTTTACTCGCACAATGCGTTTGTTTGAAAATCGCTCCTCCCCTTTTATTTTTACATCGACAGCAAGAATTACGACATCAGCCGAAGAAATATCCTCTGTCAGCAGTTCGTTTTCTGTGCCAATGGTGCCCTGGGTTTCAACCTTTATATTATGACCAAGCGCTTTGGCACCTTTAATTAACTTCTCACGGGCAATATAGGTGTGCGCAATACCCGCCGTACAGGCGGCAACACAAACAATATTCATAACATGCTCCACATTTTATTTAGCAGACATTGGATTCAGCATATTGGCTAAAAAGCTCAATAATTTTTTGTGGACTACTTTCAACTAATAGTTGTTCAATAATGTCGTCATCTGCCAACGCGCCAGCAACCTGCGAAAGCAGACGAATATGGGTGGTATTTTGATCTTCAAGACGTACGGCAAACAGAATAATGCACCGTACATTGCTGCCGTCCAGGGTTTCCCAGGGAATATCCTGGCGGGTACGCCCAATCGCCAGCGTGGTATTGACCACCGCCGAGGATTTCCCGTGCGGGATCGCAATATGGTTTTCGAAGCCGGTCGAGCCTTCTGACTCACGTTGCCAGACATCCTGAATAAACGTTTCGCGACAGCTAATTGCTCCATCTTTTTGCAGAATATCCGTCAGTTCCTCAATAGCCTCCGTTTTGCTTGTAGCCTTCATGTCCAAAATAACGCGATTTGTATTGAGTATTTTCGTGATGTCCATCAATCATACCTCATGGAGTTCAGACATTAATTTTCAACGACCAGCGACGTCGCCCGATGTAATTTTTCCGTAATAACCGTTTCTGTTACCCGCTTAATATCCGCATCATTGAAGAAGGCAGTGACATACACGACCGGCATGGCAACCGCGGGTAAATTAATCGTCGATACCACCAGTTCAATATCGTCCGTCAGTACAGAGGGCAGGCTGCCTGCCGACACTACGCCGACGATAGTCCAGTCCGGGAAGGCGCGTAGAATACGGCTTTTGAGTAAGTGAGAAGTGCCGATACCCGTTGAACAGACCAGTAGTACGCGTTTACGCGCTATCTGACGCTCCATTGCGGCCTGAAAATGCACGGTTAAATATCCCACCTCATCTTCCGACACGGCCCGCTCGCCCCAACCGCTAAACACTCGATTCACCGCACACTGGGTCAGACGCCACACGTCCTGCAACTCGCCTTTGATATCCTCCAGCAGCGGGTTACGAATGCGGATCTGGTAGTTCAGTCGGTTAATCAGCGGCTTAATGTGGATCAGCAATCCGTCATACAGCGCCGTGTCCTGGCTAAGATCGCTGTCGACCATCTCGGCGAAGGTGGCAATCAACCGATGGGTAATCAAACGCGCTTCGTCGCTGGAGTGCATATGGCCAATCACACTCACGTCATTATGCTCTTCAATCACTACACCCGAGGAGATAATGTATTGATATATAAACCAGACTTCGTCTTCCGGCAGCGGGTGGGCAATGCGTTTTTCGATATGCTGAATCATGCGACTGGCAATGGAAAATATGTTCTCATCACAGGTAGTGATGCTCTCTTCTTTTCTCGGAAGCGCATTGCCCCGCGTGATGCGGTACATCATGATCAGAATATGGGTAAAGATATTGACGTAATAAGGCTCGCCCAGAGACCAGCACAGGTCGTTCTCCATTTCCTGCAATAACGTCTGGACAAATAAAACGTCTTCTTCGCCAAAGTAATGCACTAACGCTTTATAACTGCCCGGATCCAGGCGTGAATAAACCACGTTACCAGGTTCATTATGGTTAATCACGCCGTTAATCAACGATGCCATCGCCTGGCGCACACCGCTCTCGCTGCCTTCAATGTGCGTGCCGCTCTGGCTGCGAATCAACGACAGGCCCAACGGGGTAATCCAGGATTCAATTACTTTCAAATCGTTCACAATCGATGCGCTACTAATGAAATAACGTTCGGATAATTTACTGATCGACGTTTCATGCGGCGTTTCGCTTAATAATTGTGAAGCTATCTTGACTCGCCGTGAATTATTCATCATGCCGTCAGCATCATCACCCTCCGATCCTAATAACTGGTCCATATATAAAAGGTCGGTAATATTATCGGCACTTAATATCACCCCAGCACCAGCACGTTTATCGATAGTTATTTTCCATTCTGATAACCATGGTTCCAGTAAGCGCAGATCGCGCTGCACAGTTTTCTCTGAAACAGATAAATACTCGGCAATTTTCAGCAGCGTGACATATTCCTTCTTAGACAGAAGAAATTTTAATAATCTGTTTTGTCGGGAGGTAATCATTTGCATTATTTACCCTTATTACATACCAGATTAAATATCTATACCCGTCATACTTCAAGCTGCATGTGCGTTGGTTTTCCTCGCTCACCCCAGTCACGTACTTATGTACGTTCAGGGGATTCGCTGCGTCGCCGCCTTCCTGCAAATCGAATTATTTAGGTTATAAAGAAGCATTGATGCTCCACGTGTAATCCGTGATGATAAATATAAGAGGACTACGATGCGCCAACAATACTAAATCGTGTCCTGTATTCCGGACAGAAATAAGACAAAAACGGGAAATAGTGAAATATTTACGGCGCAGATCACATTTTTCGTGGGATTCAGAGTGATATCGCTCGCAAATATGGGGAGATAAAAATTTAATTCAGGATGTTTTGGATTTTCAGATCTGGAATGCTGCTCGCAGCGTGGGCCGGATAAAACGCATTGCGTCGCCATCCAGCCCACGTTGAGATTTACTTACAGGGTAATCGTCAGCACATCCGCATCCGGCGTGACAACCGTTCCCCACTCACTGCCCACAGATGAGCCGCCCTTCACGCCGCTAACCTGCGTAATATTACGCAGACACAGCGTCCAGTTGCGCGCTTCGCCACTTCCTTGCACGGTGATGGTATTACCCGTGCGCGTCGCCTTCAGCGTGAAGATAACCGAACCGTCAGCCGCCGGGACTTCACAAATCGCCTCCCGACCCTCCTGCAGATGGAACAGCTGGAACGCCGTCCCTTCGTGCCAGGCGTAGTCCGGCTTCTGGTTGTTGCAGCCCAGCGCCAGCAGTGTATTGTCGCGCACATAAACCGGCATACTCAGGAAGTCATGCTGCTGCTTATGCCAACGGCTGCCCACCACCTCGTCGTTACGCCACAGATGCGTCCAGCGTCCTTCCGGCAGATAGAACTGCACATCACCCGCCTCGCTAAACACCGGCGCAACCATCACGCTATCGCCCAGCATGTACTGGCGGTCGAGATAATCACATGCCGGATCGTCCGGGAACTCCAGCATCATTGCGCGCATCATCGGCGTTCCGAGTTCATTGGCGCGCGCCGCTTCGCGATACAGGTATGGCATCATGCGGCATTTTTGCTCAGTGAAGTAGCGCACCACATCGCAGGATTCATCATCGTACGCCCATGGAACACGGTAGGATTTACTACCGTGCAGGCGGCTGTGGCTGGAGAGCAACCCAAACGCACACCAGCGCTTGTAGACGTGCGCCGGGGCGGTATTCTCAAAGCCGCCAATATCGTGACTCCAGAAGCCAAAGCCGGACAGGCCGATGGACAACCCGCCACGCAGGCTTTCGGCCATCGATTCATAGTTGGCATAGCAGTCACCGCCCCAGTGCACCGGAAACTGCTGCGCGCCGACCGAGGCCGAACGGGCGAACAGCACGGCCTCTTCTTCACCGACGGTCTCTTTCAGCACGTTCCATACCAGTTCGTTGTAGATGTACGCATAATGGTTGTGCATTTTCTGCGGATCGGCACCGTCAAACCACTTAACGTCAGTAGGAATGCGTTCGCCAAAGTCAGTTTTGAAGCAGTCAACGCCGATATCCACCAGACCTTTCAGCTTGTTGGCATACCACTCGCAGGCTTCAGGATTGGTAAAGTCATAAATCGCCAGGCCCGGCTGCCATTTATCCCATTGCCACAGGGAGCCGTCCGGGCGCTTGAGCAGATAACCTTTCTCTTTCAGTTCATTGAACAGCGGGGATTTCTGGCCGATATAGGGGTTTATCCATACGCAGACCTTCAGCCCTTTCTCTTTCAGGCGGCGGATCATGCCTTCCGGGTCAGGGAAGGTCACCGGATCCCACTCAAAGTCGCACCACTGGAAGGCTTTCATCCAGAAGCAGTCGAAATGGAAGACGTGCAGCGGCAGATTGCGCTCGGCCATCCCGTCGATAAAACTATTCACCGTCGCTTCATCGTAATTAGTGGTGAACGATGTAGTCAGCCACAAACCGAATGACCAGGCTGGCGGCAGCGCCGGACGACCGGTAAAGCGGGTATAGCGATCCAGCACCGCTTTCGGCGTAGGGCCGTCGATGACGAAATATTCCAGATACTCGCTTTCAACGCTGAACTGCACTTTTGACACTTTCTCAGAGCCAATTTCAAACGACACGCACTGCGGATGGTTTACCAGCACGCCGTAACCACGGTTGGTGAGATAAAACGGGATGTTCTTGTAAGACTGCTCGGTACTGGTGCCGCCATCGCGATTCCATGTTTCCACCGTCTGGCCGTTACGTACCAGCGCAGTAAAGCGCTCGCCCAGACCGTACACCGTTTCGCCAACGCCCAGATCCAGGCGTTCAAACATATAGTTTTTCCCGCTATTGGTGTCCTGCACGTAGCCGTTATTTTTCAGCTGGCTGCCGGTAATACGTTCGCCGTTACGCAGGAAATCCAGCGACCAGAACTCACCTTTAGTGACCCGCACGCTCAAATTTCCGCTTTTCAGTTCGGCAAATTCAGCGGTGTTTTGTATCTCTACATTGACGTCCTGCAGCACGTTCAGCGGATAGTGCGGACCGTTATTCAACGCGCCCTGGAAATGTTCCATACGCACACCCACCACGCCTTCCTGTGGCGAGAAAAAGCGCAGGGTGAAGAGTGGAGTATCCAGTTGCCAGGTACGTTCACGCACATCGCGCGGCGCAACGTAGACAATCATCTCGTTACCCTGTTGCTCGACCTCGAATACCTGAATCGGGTGAGTTAAATTCAGGCCAGGCTGCGTCAGCCAGTTTCCGTCGCTAATTTTCATCGTTGGTTCCTTAGTTCTGTAATTCTTTCGTCGAAAAATCCTGCTGATTGCGGTGCGCACCCTGAGCCAGCTGACTCATGATTTCCGTCAGATACGGCGTTTTCAGGGTATAGAAGCGTTTGGCAATCACGGCACTCAACAGGTAACAAATAGCCGGGACAATCGTGAACAATGCGATAATGATGCTAATGGTGGCGCTGTTCTGGGTTTTCGCTGCGGCATCGTAACCGCCGCCCGCCAGCATCCAGCCGATCATCGCCCCGCCGAGCGCCAGACCCAGCTTGAGCACGAACAGCGTGCCCGCGAAGCTGATCCCCGTCAGACGTTTTCCGTTACACCACTCGCCGTAATCAACGGTGTCGGACATCATCACCCACTGGATTGGCGTCACGAGCTGATGCAGTACGCCAATCACGAAGATGAAGGCGAACATGGTGAGATTTGCGTGCATCGGCACAAAGAACATTGCCAGACTGACGACCGCCAGCAGGGCGTTCGTCCACCAGAAGATGCTGACTTTGCATTTCCAGTCAGTCAGCGGTTTTGCCAGCGCAGAGCCGATAAGATTGCCGACGCAATAGGTGGTGAGGAAGGCGACAAACACTTCCGGGGTACCCAGAATCCAGGTGACGTAATACATCATCGCCCCGCCGCGTACGCAGACGGCAAGGATGTTGAGGATAGTCAGCAGGCCGACGATGCGCCATTGGTCGTTCTGCCAGATGTCGCGCAGGTCTTCACGCATTGAGTTGCTGCTCGGCGGCGCTTCCACACGTTCTTTGGTGGTGAAGAAGCAAAATGCCAGCATCAGGAACGCCACAACCGAGAGCACAGCAATCCCGCCCTGGAAGCCCAGCGCTTTATCTTCACCGCCAATCAGATTCACCAGCGGCATCATCAGCACGGTGGAGAGCATGCCGCCCGCCGTCGCCAGCACAAAGCGCCATGACTGCAGGGAGATACGCTGCGTTGGGTCATTGGTTATCACACCGCCCAGCGCGCAATAGGGAATATTCACCACGGTATAAAGCAGGGTCAGCAGCGTGTAGGTGATTGCGGCATAAATCATTTTGCCGTGCAGGCTGAGATCCGGCGTGCTGTAGGCGAGCACACAGACCAGACCAAATGGCAGAGCGCCAAACAGCACCCACGGGCGGAATTTCCCCCAGCGCGAACGGGTGCGGTCGGCGAGCAGTCCCATGCAAGGGTCTGAGATAGCATCCAGCGCGCGAGCCAGTAAGAACATGGTGCCGACAAAACCGGCCGGGATACCAAAAATATCGGTATAGAAGAACATCATATATAACATAACGTTATCAAAGATGATGTGGCTGGCGGCATCGCCCATGCCGTAGCCAATCTTCTCTTTAACGGACAAAATCTCACTTTTCATTACGCATCCTTGTTAGCACTTTCACACGCACTGATACCGGTTACAGTTCTTGTAAACCATCCCTGTGAGCGCGGGTATTCCGATATCTCGTTATCAAATTACGATTCTTGTTTTCTGTGATCAGAGTAGCGTCAAAAAATGTGTCTAAGTGTAAGTAATGGATTTTGCGGGGATTTATTTGAAACTGGTCATGGTATGGAGAAACGGAAGTTAAAAAAGTGAGTGAGGGGGTGTGGAAACGTTTGGAAGTAGCTATAATGCGCCCCGCCTCCATGTAGCAATCGAGGCGCGGAAGATCGTCATCTCCGGTGAGGTGGCTGGACTTCAAATCCAGTTGGGGCCGCCAGCGGTCCCGGGCAGGTTCGACTCCTGTGATCTTCCGCCAAAATTCTTTTTTAATAGAATTTAAGATCGATCCTATGATAGTTCTTTAGCTAAGCTTAATTTTATATGGCTAGCGTAATTGACTTATTGTCGAATACTCTTCATGTGCTATTTGCATTGCTTGAGAATACCCTTCGGAATCGCTAAATTTAATAAATCCAACTAATAATGCATAAATAGATTCATGATGGTTCTTAAATAAAATTCTGATCGCTCCTCCGGAGTACGCAGAGATTCTAATTTCTCTCAATCCATTTCCATTGGTAAGTGATTCAAATAATGGTTTATTTCCTTGAAAATTTCGACTACAAGCAAGCTTGACTTTAGAAATTATTCGCATTTTATTTTCCTTCGTCTGGTTAAGAAACCAAGAAGATAACTTATCACTCACTATGTGCGGACGAGATACTTCAACCAAAGATAATGCATCAGCAAATAATTCTTGCGCATGTTCCAAACCATGCCTTTCGTTTGCTATGTTTTTAAGGTAAAAAATATCATCAACATAACGACCTTCGTTATCAACTCTAGAAATAGCTATTTCAGAAGAATTCCAGCGCTCATCTATATTTAAACTAAGGAGATATCCTGTAACAACCCATGACAAAGCATAAACATCTGGATAATCATCCATTGCCTCATTATGTATATAAAATTTGTAAGATGCCATTTCTTCAATTTGGTCTTCAGTTAAGTTATCCAATGCAGGACTTTTGTCTTCAACCTCAGCCAAAAACAGGGCTAAATCTTGATCTTCACATTCATCAATAAAATCTTTATAGGCAAATTCTGGTGCAATTAAGAGATCCGAAAGATCACCATCATTAGAATCTAAGTAGAATAGAAAGCGATCCTGACATTGTTGTAATTGTAATACCCCTTGCAATGCATCATTGAATAGTGACACCCCTACATCTTTATTTTCAGCAGGGAAACTATTTTTATTAATACATATTATATGGTCCATATCACTTGGTCTTCCTAGCAAGAAGAGATCGATTTTTAAGTGCTTGATCGAAAAATCCGTTAGGCCAAAAACTTAATTTACCATTTTCATCTAATGAAGGTGAAGTTATTTCTGTATGTCCATCTTCATTTTTGTTGAAATAATTAAATTTCACAAGCTCATGTGATAGATCTTTTTCCTTTACAGCAATACGAATACCATCCATTACATGTTCGCTATGAGTTTCAACTATAATTTGTATGCCATTTGATGCAGCGAGGGCGATCATTTTTCCCATTGCGGTTTGACCTTGCGGATGTAAATGAGCTTCTGGGTTTTCTAATACAAGGAGTACACCAAACTTCTCTTTTTTAATTTCCCAATTAATAACCCATTCCTCTTGCCCTTTACGCTCAGGTAAATAAGCTGATACTCCGAGCGTAGCAGCTATAATAGGAAGTGTGTAGCTTAGCCCAAAACCAACATTTGACGGACGATAGTTATCTATTTCTGCATGAGAAACATCTGCCTTTCTGTTTGTTGTTAGCTTTATCTTTACACCTGGAGAGATTTCTGTAAGCCAACCTTGTAAGACATATTCAAAAGTTTTACCTTCAGAATTTTTGTGAACTAACACATCAGGTAATAAATAACCCAATTCGTTAAGCTTGCTAATAAAATCAAAAGTAAACTGCCCTCTGTCACCTATTTTTGGATATGATTGTAACGAAGTATCAATAGGTAAAAAAGCTTGAGGACCTAATCTATCAGCGCCAACATAGACTAACTCAGGGCAAAATTGTGGTTCTGAACATATATGATCTGATAGAATCATACTACTAACATTTTTATTTTCATCCTGAAAAGAAAATTCAATTTTTTCACTAGCACTTACAAAATCTGATCTTAAGTTTGTCACATCGCCATGGCCTGTTAGCAAAGGTGACATACCCTCATGTTTTTCCGAAAACATTCTTATTGCTTGGATGACAGAGCTTTTTCCACTATTATTTAGGCCAGACAAAATAGTCAGATTCCCCAGTGGAATACTGATATCAACCAATGATTTGAACGCTTTTATATGAATATTAGTTATCATTGCACTCCCTCATTTATACAAGAATTGACTATTTCCTTAATTTCTCTATAACTATCTAAGACACCTTTCTGGGTCGAAGAATGTCGACTAATAGCATTATTAAAGTCCGTATCAAATAACAGCCTTTGGTAATTAGTAATAAGTATATTTTTATTTTTGTCAAGCTTATCGAATTCATCTACTTTTAACTCAGATAAAATATTCCCCCAAACTTCAAAAAGAGATTTATTTATCGGGCTTTTCCTGTAATCACCCGGTAACGATTTTCTAAATGCATGCCCATCAAAAAGCTTTTCAGCTCGTTTCATTGAAACCTCAAATCTATTGACAACATCATCAATGGACTTAACTTTTAACTTGATATTTTCATTAATTTGAAATATCTTTTTCACTTCACAATCTTCAGGGTTCGGATATAAATTAATTAAGCGCATCATATTACTGAGCCAATTATCCATACCTTGTTTATAATAACCGCGGTCAAGAATCATGAAAGAAAGCATTCTAAGTATCAATTCGCTCGCTCCCATACGACTATCATCTAATTTTTTCCCTACGGCTTGCTTAAAATATATATTTTGCACAAGACGTTGCAGTAATTTAGATGATTCCCCCTCATATAATGCATGTCTAATTTCTTGTGCTGTTAACGGCATACCCCCAGTATTAATACGTTTGAAAATATTACGTTTTACGGCTTCCGGTGTTCCAGGATTAATTACTGTAAAACGCATTTCAGTTTCATAAATATCGTTCACTAGTTTTTGAGCAGAAGGATCAACCTCAATTGCTTTAAAGGTTTTCCCTTCAAACTTATCATTCAAAAACTCTAAATTTTTAAGTCTAAGTAGCACGCCATTCTTATCACCTATTATAAAATCACGAATAGTTGAAAGGCGTTGTAAACCATCAACAACCTCCCAATTCCCTTCTTCATCTGCGGCAACATAAAACATTGGCAATGGTATATTTAGCATTAATGATTCGATCAAACGACTTTTTCTTGTTATATCCCACACCTCTTTTCTTTGAAAAGATGGAGATAATTGGATTGAGCCTTGTTTGAGTCTACGAATAATGACATCCATAGGAATAACTTTTTGTTGAATAGAAATCTCCTCAGGATTAAATGGTTCCATATGGTCTTCATCATTTTCCGCCTCGATTCCTATTTTTTCACCCGATTCAGAAAGCTCTTCTTTAATTTCATCTTCTTTTTCTTCTTTCATATTAGCCCTCATAAAAAATTCATCTGCTGCTTAGTACTAAATAGTATATATTTGCATATGTGCTTAAGCTAATTTTTTGAAGCGGAAAACTCTTCGATTGTTCAAGATATCATATTTATATTTATCAACTTTTTGGATTAATCCCTCTTTCCCGCAAAGCCTCTCTCGCCAGTTCCTTCAACCAGCTGGCGAGACTCACCCCCTCTTCCGCCGCCACAGCATCCAATTGTTCCTTCAATGCCGGATCAATACGCATTTTGAACTGCGGTGATTGACCGCCGCCTTTTGGTTTTTTTTCGCGCGATATGATTGACATAGGGCCACCTATCCAACTATCTTAATCATATAGGAGGCCACCTAAAAGCCTTCTACACTAGCAACGCCCCGATGTGCGGGAACACAGCCGGAGCGTCTAACCTCACCAACTATCAAGGAGTTGATTATGGCTGATTCGCATTCTACCCCAGACACCGACCAATCCGGAACCGAACGTTCGGTAATTGTGGGATATCGCCCGAATGTTTTCGACAAATCCACACCCAAAATTATTCTTTCCGGCAAGTGGCTACGCGAAGCGGGGTTTGATACCGGCCAACAGATTACCGTAAAAGTGATGAATGGTTGTATCGTCCTGATGGTCTATGGCGAGCAAGAACAACGGTTGCAGGATGAGTTGAAAGAGGCACATCAGAGGTTGAACAGAATTGAGAGCACGCTGGCGACTCTCCAGTGAAGCACGGCTGAACCTGTAAGCGTTACTTACAGGTTCAGTTGGTGCCGGATGGCGCTAACGCTTATCCGGCCTACTCAACTGAAATGAATTTGGCAGAAAATGAACTATCCGGAAATTCCAGATAGTTCATCGGGAAGGAAAAGATCAGATTTCGGGATCAATAAATAGCTCTCTCGAATCGCGTAAGTAACACTTACATGCTCACCTGGTGCCGGATAGCGCTAACGCTTACCCCGGATGACGATTCCCACAAAATAAAGCCGCCGATCGGTTAATCAGCGGCTTTTCCATTACTCACTTACATCAGAAATTATATTTTACGCCGAGCATACCGCGGGTATCGCTGTAGCCTTTGTCGCCAACCTGTTGGGCCACGTTGCTCCATACGTTGAGGCGCGGAGTGATTTGACCTTCAACGCCGACTTTCAGCTCGCCGATGTTTTTGGTGCCGCGCATGTCGTTGCTCACATCGTCCATCTTCACGCTGGTCGTCTGTGTGTTGTGGATCCAGTTGGCTTCAACAAACGGCTGGAACTCGCGAGATTTACCGTCGTCGATGGCGTTGTGACCATTAATAAAGGCTTTCACGCCCAGACGAGTCATCAGGTTGCCATCGGTGTTGTCCTTCACGCGGGTACCGTTCGCTTCGCGGTGACTGTCGGCTTGCACGTCCATCCATACCACCTGCGCTTTCGGTTGCAGCCAGTAGCTGTTGCGCTCGCTTTCACCCAGTTTGAAACTGTAACCGGCTTCAACCGAAGCGGTTATCCCGCTGGATTTGTATTTCTCTGCTGCCTGCTCCTGGCCCATCACTTTGTTATCAAACCAGTTATACAGCGCCCAGGTATCTACGTAGGTGCCGGTCTTGTCGGCGTCATTGGCATACCATGTGCCGTACAACCCCACACTGTAACCGGTGACCTGGCCACGTGAATGGTAGCCGGTCAGGCTGGACTGCGTGCGGTTCTGGCTGTTGGCATAACCGGCCATCGCGCCGAGGTGCCAGCGGTCAAGACCGTCGCTACTCCACTGCGCCAGGTCGCCGCCTAGCTGCATCACATAGCTGTTGCTTTGGGTTTTCAACTGCCCGCTACCGTCTTTGAAGCGGGTATGCGCCCCAACGTTACGCATCCACAGGCTGGTAACTTTCTTCTCGCCTGTCAGCATATCGACGTACTGCGTTTCACCCAGACGATCGTGCAGTCGGGTCATAAACAGCGTGTTAGCCGCATAGTTGTTCGCCAGATAACTGCCTGCTTCCGGACGGTATTGCTGCTCAGTGACAGGAGGCGCAACAGGTTCTTCCGGCTCAGGGATAATCGGGTCTACAGGATCGACCGGGTCTGGATCAATAGGGTCAACCGGGTCCGGATCAACAGGGTCAGGGTCATGCGGATCGACGGGGTCCGGGTCTTCCGGATCCGGCGGAGCAGGAATAAAGCTGGTCAGATACCAATTACTGCCTTTCTGCACCACGTTATAGTCGTACGCACCGGCAACAATACGGCCCGCTTTCTCAAAAGTACCGTCAGAATTACCGGCCACTTCGATGATCTCAATACCTTCAATGGTCTGCGCCCCGGTTCCGCCAATGTTATTCACCGCCACAAACGCATTACCCGCAGTGTTGCCGAGCACTTTCAGCTTGTCGGTTTCGGAGGTATCGTCATTCAGGACAGTATTGAAAACCAGTTTGCCGCCGTTCCCGGTAAAATCTTCATTGATGGTAAGCGTCTGCCACGGTTCGCCGTCAGCATGCCCAAAGTTCACCACTGACCCGCCGTTCAGCGTCAGGTCGGTGAGCGTTGAGCTGTTAGTCATGTTCCAGGTCGCGTCGCTCATTTGCAGCGAGATAACGCCCGTCCCGGCAGTGGCGCTGGTGATGTATGACGCCCCGCTCCACAACGAGTTGTCGGTCATGTTGAGCTTAATGGTACTGTTTTGCTGCGGCAGGCTGCTGGTTGCAGCAGTCGCGCCAGCGGCATGAAGATCGCCGTCGATAAGAAAACGCCCGCCAGTAGAACCGTCTACGATGCCGCCCGTTTCAGTGCTGATGGCATAACTTTCGTTGCTGTGATCGCCCGCCATGGTAATGGCGGCACCGCCTTCCAGGTTTATCGCCCCGCGTGAAGTCGCATACAGGCCGCGTGGCGCTTTGCTGTATGACGCCGCTTTCGCCGAACTGTTCACGTTGATCGTTGCGTTTTCACCGAGATTCACGGTCGCGTTGGTGGAATAAACCGCATGAGCGCTGACGCCGTTGACCGTAATCGTCGCGTTGTTGCCCAGTTCCGTTTTGGACGATGAGGCGGCATAAATCCCCGTTGAAGAAGCACCCGAAGTCTCGATGGTGGCGTCATTGCCAAGCAGTATCGAGGAACCGCTCTGCCCGGTGCGAAGACCCTCTGAACTGTCACCGATCGTCACAATGTGTGCCCGGTCGCCGACCACAATTGTATTTTTGGCCTGCGTGGCGTCTTTCATCGCGTTTGCTGTGATACCACGTCCCTGGGAACCGGTGGTTTGAATATACAGATCGTCGCCGACGTAAATGCTGGCCGAGCCCTTCCAACCCTGGCTATAGGAGTTGTAACCGGCATTAATCCCGTCACCATCCTGACCGTCCACATAAATGCTGGTGCGATCCCCGGTGATGATAAAGACCGGGTTATCCGGCGTATTGGCCCCGTGCGTGCGGATACCGTCAACATCTTTACCATTATTGGCGGCATTCTTCGACTGCGTGCGAATCGTCAGGTCATCCCCAAAAATAACGCCCGGACTACCCGTTGTACTGTTCTGAATAACGGTAACAGAGTGCTCAAAAGCTTCAGCGCCGGGTCCATTAATCGTTAATCCATTGCCATAAACGGGAATAGTGCCCGCACTCCATTGATAAACATAATTCGGCATGGCGCTGGTTTTAGCGAAACTGGCATTTGCCTGCGCTGGAATTATTGCCTGCAATTCCGGGGGCAGACTGCTAACCAGTCCGGTGGAGGGTAGACTATCAACGTCAACCCATGCCGCTTGAGCTGAAAATACCATAGAGGTTAATGCGGCTGAAACCGCTATGGCAATACGAGAATAAGATTTGGGATTTGGCATATTAGCCTCCTGCTTTCAGGCGTAGAGCGTCCACCACATCGCAAGGATGTGAAAATAATAAAACTCAAAAATACGTTATAAAATATTCGACAATATTTGATGAATACTATGGCCTAACTTATCTTCAAGCCTGAGCTTGTAGACATATATTTTCTTAATATCGATATTATCTATTTTGGTAATTTGCTGAATACTTTTCCCTGACACAAAACGCTTCAGTAATATCATTTCAGTATAGTTAAGTGAGCGTCCACGTTTGCTGTTAGCGAGATGACCAGTAAAGAGTCGCCTAATTTTCTGATGTTGAACTTCGTCATCATCATCAGAATATATAATCCCTTGTATTTTATTGCTTTTGGATAGCCAGTAATTGGCTAACGGCGCCAGGTTCCTGTCTGCTATCAACACAATATGCATACCGCTGTAGGCAAGCCGGTCAACCCATTGCGGGTCGGCAAACAAGCGCAGATTCGGGAAAGAAAAGTCCACAAAAATAAACCCACGCGACAAATGGTTTTGATTATTAAGAAGAAGCTTTTCAATAATTCCTTTTTGCAGAAAGCCATTCCCCTCAGGCCAGATCGCAAATGCGGCACGGTGACAGTAACTGGCACGAACCGCAGTATCCGGAAATAATTGACAGGATAATTCACAGCTTATGCAACGAACAGTCTGTGACGGTGATCTCTTCATCAAAAATGACTCCTGTTATTTTTCCATAAATATTTCATTGGTAAACAAATGTGTCAATCCAACACGTAGTACGTTCCTTGTCAGCTAATAACAGTGGCGCTAATAAAATGTAATAAACTCCTGATGCACTAATATGTATGGTCTGTGAGTAATACGATTGCGCTAAGCTTATTTACGCTTTATCTCAGAATAACAACCTATGCATTAGGAATTTTATGCATAAATTCAGATTCCAGGATAAACAGTAAAAAAGCACTATTTGCTAAAAAATAACCTGCGTAAAAGTTACTTACTAATTACGTAATTCTGATAACTCAATCACCCTTGTCATGTTGTGGACAAATATAAAGATAATTCAGATAAAACTGTAATGAATTCTCATTATTTAACCTTAGTTAATTCTCACCTAAGAAATAATATCGCTAACATATTGTATTTAAAGATGTTTTAATAAATTGGTGAAATTCTTATCTTCGTTCATGAACAAAGAGTGAGGCGCATTTTCGATTTGGATGTAAAATTTAAAGGATGCGTTAGCACACGCTGTGATTCGTTTTGGTTACTGAGGGCTGGGCAATTGTACCTTATCAATCAGTTGGTCGAATTTAATCCTGATAGCAAAAGTCTGGTCAATCGTCAGACCGGGCGAGCAATTCAGCTCCAGCTCCCTGCCTCGCTCTGTTTTCTCTATTTAATTACTCACGCAAGTGACATTGTTTCCCAGAACACGTTGATGACAATTGGTTGGGGTGAAAGAAATAATGTGACCACCACCAACACATTTTACCAGGCTATTCTGACGCTACGAAACGCGCTGGCGGACGTGGGGTTGCCTCGTGATACGGTGAAAACTATTTCCCGACGCGGGCTCAGATTAAATGAGAATACGCAAGTAGAGACAATAACGCTTCAACAGAGTGAAGTTTCCCCGCCGCCGGTTATTGAAGAAATCCCCCCCGCAAAGATAATTCCTTCGACACCACAACAAACGACGCAGATACCCTGGTTTGAGGTTTTATTTAGCGCCAGTGTCGTGATTGCCACGTTGATCATCTGGCTGGTGTGGTATCAAACGCGCCCTGTTATGCCGTTTAGTAAATTTGTCCAGGCTTCCATGCAGACCCCATCGCGGCAAAATTGCAAAATCTATTACTCACCAAATGAACACGACCAGCAAGGCTATTTCAATCTGATGCAGTTACATCCCTATCTCTGTGAAAACAACAAGCACGTGTTTCTTACCGGTTACAGCAAAGCGGAAAGGATCGTGGCATTTGTCTGTGATAAAGATGCACGGGTGGATGCTAACGCATTTTGTACTACTCATTATTACTGGATGCGCGGGCAATGAAAAAAACACGCCACCTTATAGTGCTCGTGGCCGGGCTGGTTACTGTGCTCGGTTCAGGCGGATGGTTATGGCATTCACGCTATGCCGACAAACCGCTGAATTGCATCGGTAACATTGAATGGAATATTGGCAGCAACCGCTTTACGGGTACGTTATCGTTTCGGATGTACAACAGTGAAGGCCTGGCCACTATTACCGGCAAACTGTACGGGCGTAATACCTCAGACATTAGCAGGAACATCTATTTTAACTACACCCAAAAGCGCGATGCCCGAGTGCTACAGGCGATGCAGGTCGTCAAAACCTTCGCTGACACCGCTGATGAAGCGGATATTAACGACACATTACCTGGATTTTACCGCCAAAGCGGACGAAGCCTGAGCCTGGTCATGGAGGAGTATAAAGGTGCATGGATTTTTGCCAGCTCCAATGTGCCCTCGCTGTATTGCCGCAAAAGGTAGCGTCATATCCGGAAACAAAAAGTACGGCCCCTCAATGAAATTCACATTTGTCATCATTGACTTACGCGACATGGGTCACTGAATCCACACATAACCCATTGCTATTCTTCATCGCGAATCAGGAAACATCCTGAATATCATAATATCCGTTGCGTAATAATTAAGCGAAATGGGCGTTATATTTTGCCCAGAAGACTTCAACCTACGGATGGATATTTGGAGAAGACGTGGGCAGGGGCGTTTATCTCTCTCGCGAGCAATGTCTGAGCGTTCAGGCGTTATCGCATTTCAGGAAACGGTGTGTTTCCGGTGTATTTTTGGCGTACATATGAGGGATACGTAATGTTTACTTTTAAAAAGTGCCTGATTGCACTTTCTATAAATTTGGCCGTTGTTTCATCAGGTTTTGCTTGTACGACCCTGCTGGTCGGCAACGAAGCATCAGCGGACGGCTCCATGCTGGTCGCCCGTAGCGCAGACAGCGATGCCCTGAAAGCACAGCATTTTGTCATTCATCCGGCAAAGCAAAATCAGACCGGGGTATACAGCACCAAAGCACATAATGGTGCGAATGATTTTACCTGGCCACTGCCGAAAAACTCTCTGCGTTATACCACTGTCCCAAACTGGAAAACCCAACTGCACGGCGCGACCGGATTTAACGAACTGGGTGTCGGCGTGAGCGGTACAGAATCCATTTTTGCCTCACCGAAAGCACTGGCCGCCGACCCGTACGTTGAGGATAAAGGGATCACCGAAGACGATATCCCGGATATTCTGCTGTCACAAAGTAAAACCGCACGTGAAGCTGTGGCGCTGTTGGGCCATATCGTTGAGACCGTCGGCGCAGGCGAAGGTTTTGGCGTTGCCGTCGTCGACGATAACGAGATCTGGTACCTGGAAACCGGTAGCGGCCACCAGTGGATGGCGCAGCGTCTGCCGAATAACCAGTATTTTGCCACCGGTAATCAGGGCCGCTTACAGGATTACGATCCTAAAAGTCCGGACATGATGGCGTCAAAAAACCTGATTCAATTTGCGACTGAAAAAGGGCTGTACGATCCGGCGAAAGACGGTAAATTCAACTTCTCCAAAGCCTATACCCGTGATGACGAGCGTGACCGCACGTATAACGACCCTCGCGTATGGACCATCCAGAAAGAGTTCAATCCTTCCGTAAATCAGGATATGGCCAAAGGGCGCGAATTCCCGGTCTTCATGACGCCAGAGAAGAAAATGACGCTGGATGATGTGAAAGCCGTGTTGCGTAGTCACTATGAAGGGACCAGCCATGACCCATACACCAACGGTCTGAACGGCAAAGAGCCATGGCGTCCGGTCAGCGTTTTCCGTACCTATGAAGCGCACGTTATGCAGGTCCGTCCGTGGTTGCCAAAAGAGATTGGTGAAACGACCTACATTGGCCTGGGCATGGCTGACCTCACCGCCTTCGTTCCGTACTACAGCGGTCTGAAAGCGTATCCGGCTAACTACACGATGGGTACCGATAAAGCGGACGATCAGTCTATCTACTGGAAATATCGTAAATTACAAACGCTGACGATGACCGATTATCCGAAGCTCGCGCCAATCGTCAAAAAAGCCTACAAAGCGTGGGAAGACAAAGTGGCGAAGGAGCAAAAAGAGGTCGAAGCAGAGTATCTGAAGATGGCGAAAACCGATAAACCCGCCGCGGATAAGATGCTGAATGACTTCAACCTGCGCATCATGGCCGACGCCGAGAAGCTGACGGAAGATCTAACCAATCAGCTATTTACCATCCGTACTAAAGACATTCAGTCTGATATTTTCTTTGCGAATGCAACGAAAAAAGACTGAGTAACGACGCGATAGTATTCTGGCGTAAAGCGCTTATTAGCTTTGCGCCAGCATTTCACACCGCGCCTTCACCGCCTCGTGCAGAAGGCGTACCGCGGTTGAAAGCTGCTTCCGATGCGGGCAAATCATATTCAGCGGGACTTTCTCTCCCTGATAATCCGGCATCAGCAGTTGTAATCGACCGTCACGCACATCCTCGCTGACATCCAGCCACGACTTGTACGCCACACCTTCTCCGGCAATCGCCAGGCGCCGGATCACTTCCGCATCGTCACTCATAATGGTGCCGTTAACCTGCACACTGCTGACCTCGCCGTTGCGCGTAAACGTCCAGCGATCGTGCAGGCGGCCGCGTAATACGAAAGTCATGGCGTTGAGCTGTGTTAAATCATCCAGTTTTTGCGGCGCGCCGTTTTGCTCAACCCATTCCGGTGATGCCACCAGCACGCGTCGGTTACCCGCTGCAACGGGCAGCGCAATGTAAGACGCGTCTTCGGTGTTGCCATAGCGAAACGCAACATCGACGGGGTCTTTAAAGACATCCGTTACCTGGTCGGAGAAAAAAATCCGCAGGCGCAGCGCGGGATAGCGGCGTCGAAACGACTGAAAGACCGGCAGCAGCAGGTTACGACCGAGATCGGAAGGCACGGCGATTTGCAACGTGCCTGACACTTCATCTTCCGGGGTCTGAATTTTTTGCAGCCCGGCATGCATTACGTCCAGCATCTGGCGGGCATAGGGTAACCAGACTTCACCTTCTGGCGTCAGGCGCAGGCTGCGCGTGGAGCGGGCGAACAAGCGGATAGCCAACGTAGACTCCAGACGCTTGATAGCAGAACTGACCTGAGCAGGCTGAACGCCGACTTCGCGCGCGGCATCGCTAAAACTATTCAGCGCCGCGGCGCGGACAAACAACGTGAGATCTTCAAGCCGGAACATTTTCACTCCCCGAGTATAAGTCCTGTCGCCATAGGGCTATTTTTCCCGTTCTGTTACCGGTTTACCATCAAATTATATCAACAGATATACCCTAAATAATTCGAGTTGCATGAAGGCAGCAAGAGAGTGAATCTCCAGGAGCATAGCAAACTATGTGACTGGGGTGAGCGAACGTAGCCAACGCACATGCAGCTTGAAGTATGACGGGTATAAACTGATTCCTGTGACCGGAGATAATATGAAAGCCATCGCCATTACCCGCGCCGCGACCGACGGCAATAACATTGAATTTTTACAAGAGATTGACCTGCCCATGCCAGTGGCTACCGGGCACGATCTGCTGGTTGAAGTGAAAGCCATTTCCGTCAACCCCGTTGATACCAAGGTCCGCGAAGGTTTTAACGCCGATGTGCCGCGTGTGCTGGGCTGGGATGCCGTTGGCGTGGTGAAATCCGTGGGTGAAGCGGTCACCCTGTTCGCACCCGGCGATGAAGTCTGGTACGCCGGAGCGCTCGGCCGCGCTGGTAGTAACAGTGAGTTTCAGCTGGTTGATGAACGTATTACCGCGCTGAAGCCAAAAACACTGGACAATGCTTCTGCTGCAGCGCTGCCGCTGACCGCCATCACCGCCTGGGAAATGCTGTTCGACCGTCTGGGCGTTGAGGAAAATGGCAATGAAGATGATGTTTTATTGATTGTTGGCGCGGCTGGCGGCGTCGGTTCTATTCTGACGCAACTGGCCAGTAAGCTGACCAAAATGACCGTTATTGGCACCGCATCACGTGCGCAGAGCCAGAAATGGGTACGTGAAGCGGGCGCTCATCATGTGATTGACCACAGCAAGCCATTGACGGAAGAGCTGGCACGGATAGGCATTAAAGAGGTGACGCACGTTGCCAGCCTGAACAATACCGAGCAGCACTATTCGCAAATTATTGCCGCACTGGCGCCGCAGGGCAAACTGGCGCTGATTGACGATCCGCAAACTCTCGATGCGCGCCCGCTGAAGGCCAAAAGCATTTCGCTGCATTGGGAGTTTATGTTTACCCGTTCGATGTTCACAACCCACGACATCATTGCGCAGCATCAGTTACTGACCCGCGTGGCGCAGCTGATCGACGACAGCACCCTTCGTACCACGCTGGGCGAACATTTTGGCGCGATTACCGCGGCAAATCTGCAAAAAGCCCACACGCAAATTGAAACCGGCCGCTCGGTTGGCAAGATCGTGCTGGAGGGGTTTTAACATGTCTGATTCTGACGTGATTTCAATTATTGCGGTACTGAAAGCCAAACCGGGGAAAATCGACGCACTGAAACAGGCGCTACAAGCTCTGCTGCTGCCCACGCGCCGGGAGCCGGGCAATATTGAATATGCCCTGTTCCAGTTACGCGACACGCCGGATGTGTTCTACGTGCGCGAATCCTGGCGCGGTCAGGCCGGTCTGGATGAGCATATCGCTCTGCCACATTTCCAGGCGTTCATTCTACAAATGAACGATCTGCTAGCCGAACCGCTACGGCTGGATTATCTGACGCCGATTGAGCCTTAATGTCTCGACGCTCCCCCGCAGCTATGCGGGGGATTTACATCAGCCATTGCGTCCGGCCATAACACCGCCATCCACATCCCAGATGGCGCCAGTTACCCATTGCGCTTTGTCTGACAACAGGAAGGCGACGGATTCAGCCACATCACGCGGCGTACCAACCCGACCAATCGGATGGAAGCTGTCAAAGCTACTCATCACACCTTGTACGTCTTCTTTCGGGATAAATCCTTCGTAGATAGGTGTATGCACGACTGCTGGCGAAACGGCATTGACGCGGATCCCATTCGCCCCCAGCTCAATGGCCAGATTTTTAGTTAATGCATGCAGGCCCGCTTTTGCCATTGAGTACGCTGAAGAAGGTGTTGCGCCAATTGCCTGTTGTGCCCACATCGAACCAATATTCACAATGGCACCCTGGATGTTAGCCGCCACCATATTACGCACGACATCGCGGGTGATAAAAAACGTCGCGCGGTTGAGGCTCATGTACAGTTCATAATCTTCAACTTCATGATCAGTGAAAGGTTTTGGGAAGAAAACCCCAGCTGCATTTACTAACAGGTTGATGTCTTTGTGCTCAGCATTCACCGTTGCCATCACCTGCTTAACGCCCGCTTCTGACATCAGATCCGCCACAATGACAGAGACGTCACCCAGCTCCGACAACGCCTGACGGGCCCGTTCCGCTTTCTCGGCGCGATTGCCAACCAGCACCACTCGACCACCACCCTGGAGGATCAGTTTTGCGGTTTCAAATCCGATACCACTGGTACCACCCACCACTAACAGTTTTTTGCCGACAAATAATGTGTTCATCGCTAGCCTCGTTTCACGTATTCGTTAATGCGCTAACAATGCCACTACCCTGAGGCGCTGACGAATGAGAAGAAATAGCGATCCGAGAAAGAAAATCTATCTCGATGGCATATACTGAAGATATTCACAAAACGGGAAATGACCTGATGCGCTCGCTTAATCGGCTTAAATGGTTACACGCTTTTGAGGCCACAGCCCGCCACGGCAGTTTTACTGGTGCGGCGCAGGAACTGGGGGTAACTCCGGCTGCCGTTGGGCAACTGGTTCGTGCGCTGGAAGACTGGGTTGGCCACCCGCTGCTGCATCGAACCCGTTCAGGTAAAGAGCGTCTCACGCTGGTCAGCGAAGCACAGGACGCGTTGCGCGAGATAACCCAGGGACTGGATAGTCTGGAATCTGGGCTGAACAAGTTACGCGGTCGGCGAGCGCGCTCGGTGGTGATTATCACGGCCTCTCAGGTACTGGTGATGAACTGGCTAATGAGCCGCCTCAATCGTTTCTCACAAGCGCATGAAAACATAGAATTACGCTTGAACGTGACGGAAAAGCTGATGGATGTTGCTCATGGCGAAGCGGATCTGGGCGTACGTTGCGGTAAAGGCGACTGGCCTGGGGTAAATAAAACCTGGCTGATGGATGAAGAAGCGGTTCTGGTTTGTAGCCCACGTATTGTGCCAGTAGATAAAATATCCTGTGGAGAATGGTTGGCCGCACAGAAGCTTATCCATGATGACACTACCCACCCCGGCGCCAATTTCCCGGGCTGGAATGATGTCCTGACCGCCCCCCAGGCACCTGCCGTTCGCGACAGTGGATTGCACATCAACTCTACCTCTGCAGTGATTCTGGCGGCGCTCAGCGGTCAAGGTGTCGCCATTGTGCGTAGGGCATTGGTGCAGCAGCTACTGACAGACGGACAACTGGTTCAGCTTCATCCCAACACCCGCTGGCCTCTGGCGTGGTCTTACTACATTGTTACGCCACAGCACGCGGTAATGCGCCCGGAGGTAAAAGTCTTTAATGACTGGCTGATTGCGGATGTGCTGGCAGAAATCACAACCATCTCTGCTATGATGCCTGCACACAAATAAAACAAAACAACATGTCGAGGGAAAGATGAGTTCCACCAGAAGAGGGATGATGAACGTCCTGATTGCCGCCGTATTGTGGGGAAGTTCAGGCGTTTGCGCGCAATACATCATGGAGCAAAGCCAGATGTCGTCGCAGTTTTTGACCATGACGCGCCTGATTTTTGCCGGGCTCATTCTGCTGATGCTCTCTTTCGTTCACGGCGACAAAGTGTTCTCCATTATCAAAAACCGCAAAGACGCCATCAGCCTGCTGATTTTTTCCGTGGTTGGGGCGCTCACCGTACAGCTAACCTTTCTGCTGACTATTGAAAAATCCAACGCCGCTACCGCGACGGTGCTGCAATTTTTGTCACCGACCATAATCGTGGCGTGGTTTTCCGTGGTGCGCAAAGCACGACCGGGGATTTTAGTGCTGACTGCGATCTTTACCTCGCTTATCGGCACCTTCTTGCTGGTCACCCACGGTAACCCGACGTCGCTGTCTATCTCACCTGCCGCGCTGTTCTGGGGAATTGCCTCGGCGTTTGCCGCCGCGTTCTACACCACCTACCCCTCAACGCTTATCGCGCGCTACGGCACGCTGCCGGTCGTCGGCTGGAGTATGTTAATCGGCGGCATGATCCTGCTGCCGTTTTATGCCGGACAGGGCACTAATTTCGTGGTGAATGGCAGTTTGATTCTGGCGTTTTTCTATCTGGTGGTCATCGGCACATCGCTGACGTTTAGCCTGTACCTGAAAGGCGCGCAGATGATTGGTGGACCGAAAGCGAGCATTTTAAGCTGCGCGGAACCGTTGAGCAGCGCATTGCTGTCCCTGCTGCTGTTAGGTATTACCTTTACCCTGCCAGACTGGCTGGGCACGCTTTTGATCCTCTCTTCGGTAATACTTATCTCAATGGACTCACGTCGCCGCGCCAGAGCGGTTTAACACCAACCGGCGCGGCAAAAGGTCATGATTACCAGCCCGGAACCGCGCCACCGTTAAAGATAGTTTCTGCCGCCTTCGCCACTTCCGGTGACTGATAAGATTCCAGGAACTCTTTCACATTCTCGGCATCTTTATTGTCTTCTCGCGCCACCAGAATGTTCACATACGGTGAGTTTTTGTCTTCAATAAATACGCTGTCATGTACCGGGGAAAGCCCGGTTTGCTGGATGTAGGTGGTACTGATAATCGCCACATCCACTTTCTGATCGTCCAGCACACGCGGCAACTGCGCACCTTCCAGTTCCATAATTTTCAGATGCCGCGGATTATCAGTAATATCCAACGCTGTTGGCAGCAGGCCGGTATCCGCTTTCAGCGTAATTAACTTCTCTTTTTGCAGCAGCAACAGCGCCCGGCCCAGGTTGGTTGGATCGTTAGGTATCGCAATCGTTGCACCGTCTTTTAGTTCAGCGACAGTTTTGATTTTCTTCGAATAACCAGCCATCGGGAACACAAAGGTATTGCCCACTGCGACCAGCTTATAGCCGTGTGCTTTATTATCTTGTTCAAGGAACGGGCGATGCTGGAAGACGTTGGCATCCAGCTCACCATGATTGGTGGCATCGTTGGGCAACAGAGAACCGCTAAAACCCACCAGTTCAACCTCCAGACCATATTTTTCTTTAGCGACTTTCTTCGCGACCTCCGCCACATCCTGCTCTGCACCGTTAATTACACCCACTTTGATATGCTTTGCATCGCTGCTCTGTTGATCGCATCCTGCCAGCAATAATCCCGCCAGTAATACCGCCGCCCCGGCCCCGAAATAAGGTATCTTCAGCTTCACGTTTTATCCTTTTGCAATAACCGCCTGATGAGTAATGAAATGACTATAGCGGGAAGGCCGCTGCGGTTTAAAAAACGAAAAAGCATCAGCAAGAAGAAAAAAGCATAATGGGGCTAAGATAAATTAGTCGGAAGATACCGTTAGTTCATCAATTGCAAGACCGGTAATGATTAGCACCAGTTCACTATCGATCCCCTTCTCAAGCATGGCATGGGCTATCCGCAACGCTTCGTCCTTTTTTCCCTCGCGTTTGCCTTCGAGTTTGCCCTCTAGCAACCCTGTCCTTCGCCCCGACTCACGTAAGCATTCTGCAATCGTCATTAATCTCTCCTTATGCTGGGGAACGCGCAGGGCAACCTCTCGAATAAACGCCTCAAAACGCGGTGCGCTGCCAGACTGCACCAGGTAATTAAATAGCGTTTCTACCTGACTGTCATTAGTGTGTCCTTTATATACGTTAAAATGCCCGATAGCGCTTACGCTGACCGGGCTGGTGACATGAGGTTATCTGTAGGCCGGATAAGCGAAGTGCCATCCGGCGATAGCAATATCACACCAGGGCTTTGACTATCTCCATCAGCCTGACGATATCTGCAGGCCGGGTATTGCCGGTCTGTGGGTCGATAATCGAGCTATAAACATGCGGCATGACGCGCGGTACTCCCGCCTCCAGACAGGATTGCAGGATAACGCCGAAGTTATCGAGATCGATACCGCCGGTCGGTTCAATCAGCGTCATGCCGTTTCGTGCTGCAGTCGTCGCCAGTGCGTATAGCTCAGGCAGCGACTGTTCACCGCCCATTGGGAAGAACTTCGCCGCATGGGCTCCTGAATCCAACATCATACGGACCGCTGCCTCGCAGGAAACGCGGGCTGGCGTGCCCCGGCTGCTTCTGACGCCGGTCGAGATCAACACGTCCCCCGGCGTGCCAGTGGGACTGACTAACGCGTTGATATGGGTCTGTTCACCGCCCGTTGCCGCCAAGGCGCCTGCCGCAAACCCGCAACCGGTAAAGGTCTGGTTGACGTGTGCTGGATGTACCTGTGAGGCAATCATCGCCGCTTTGTAATACTGCGCCGGGTCACCGGCCCCCAACCCCACAGAAATCGACGGCACGTCGTTCATCCAACGTTTTACTTCCAGAACTCCTTCCTCAACCGAGGAAAACTGCGCCGAAAGAATGCCAATCACCGCGTGGCCTTCGGCAGCATCATAGATTTCCCGCGCATTGGCGATATCCTTCGCCAGCACGTTAATAGCCACTTTATTACGATAAAAATTAATGTGCTGCATGTTCTGCAATCTCCTTTAATCGGGCCACGATCAGCGCCATTTCCCCTTCTGCGACCGTACGCGGGTCAAGACTAAAGACGCCCTGATGAAGGTTGTAACGGCGAGCGTAGATCGCGATAT
This sequence comes from Citrobacter sp. Cpo069, assembly GCF_030332785.1. Taxonomy (NCBI): domain Bacteria; kingdom Pseudomonadati; phylum Pseudomonadota; class Gammaproteobacteria; order Enterobacterales; family Enterobacteriaceae; genus Citrobacter; species Citrobacter sp. Cpo069. The sequence continues at coordinate 100,406 of NZ_JAOWHD010000046.1, read as the reverse complement.
CGCCCTCACGCAGGTGCGCTTCTACAGCGTAAGCATCCATTCCCAGCACCTGCGCATTCACCCGAATACGAATCCGCCAGATATCGCGTCCGGCCTCATCCTGCTCGATATCCGCATCCAGTCCGCGAATCTCTGAAATCGCCTGCGCCACGGGGCGGAGCTCTTCGGTGGTGACTACGGTTTGTCCCTGATGGTAGTTTTCCAGGGCATACACCAACCCAACCATATTCTCTTTGCCGATTTTCATCGCCCGGGCAATCCCGTGGTGCTGCGCTTTACACGCGGCAATCCACTGTTTCTTCCCGGTGATAAATCCGGAGGTCGGCGCGTTAAAAGCTTTTGCCCCGCTGTAGACCACCATATCCGCCCCGCTCGCCACCCATGCGTGTAAATCCTCCTCGGCGGCAGCATCGACAATCAGCGGCAGGTTGTGAACCTGCGCGATCTGCACAAAATCCGCAATGCTCAACATCCCCTTCTGCACGCAGTGGTGCGATTTCACGTACAGCAGCGCGGCGGTGCTATCGGTAATCGCGCTCTCCAGCTGCCAGCGGGCCGCCAGATTACTTGAGCCAACCTCCACCACCCTCCCGCCGCCCAAACGGATGGCGCTGGTGATAGGCGCACCGTAGTCAACGTTATGCCCGCGCAGCATGACCACTTCATTGGCCATACCTGCGCTGTCCGGCATCAGCGAGACTCGCGCCTGGTCACCACGGGTAATGGCGGCGGCAACAGCGATAGCAATGCCCGCCGATGCACAGGAGGTGACATAGCTGTCTTCAGCCCCGGTGTAGCGGGAAACCAGTTCTCCAGTTCTGTCCACCAGCCGATCAATTTCAACAAAGGCTGAAGCAGCCCGCGCGGTGGCCTGCATTACTTCCGGCGCTACGCTGGAAACCCCCAGAATCGTCATCTTGCCGCAGGCGTTAATGACCTGTTTTAGCCCCAATTGTTGGTAGATATTCTGTGTCATGGCTTACAGCACTCCCAGCAGCGAACAGACCACGCTGAGCGCGACAATCGACAGTAAAATCGTGGTGTAACGCGGCCCTTTCTTCACCAGATAGAAATAGATGGCGAACACCGCCGCCAGCGGCAACAGGCCGGGGGCAATAGAGTCGAGGATTTGCTGGACCACCACTTCAGAGCCTTTCAGGGCGCTAAGTTTTAACGGCGTGGTGATCTTGACGTAGCTTGCAGAAAGCGCGCCCATCATGATCAAACCCAGCACGTTAGCGCCGTAGATAAGTTCCTTTATTCGCCCTCCCTGCAGCAGCCCAATTATCGAGTCACGCCCCAGCGTATAGCCTTTGTGAACCATGCCATAGCTGATTGCCAGCGTAATAGCAGGATAGAGAATTAACGGTACAATTCCGCCCATCGCGCTGCCATTCGCCGCAAACGGGATGAATATAGCAATTAACAGCGGCATCACGGCGGCCCAGATGATGGAGTCCCCCATCCCGGCCAGTGGTCCCATCAGCCCGGTTTTAATCCCGGTAATTGAGGCGTCGCTGATCGGCTCGCCGCGGGTTTTCTGTTCCTCCATCGCAATGGAGATCCCCTGAATCACCGCCCCGAACGTCTGCTCCGAGTTGAAGAAGTTCAAATGGCGTTTCAGCGCTTCAACCTGCTCCTCTTTTTGCGGGTAGAGTTTTTTGATGATCGGCGTCATTGAGGCGCAGAAAATAAGGCTTTGCAAACGTTCATAGGAGCTGGAAACTTCCGCGCCTAGCCAGTAGATAAACCAGGCTTTGGTGATGTCTGCTTTGGTCAACGTGCCGCTTTCACGCGCGCGCTCCACCAGTTCATGCTGCATTACATCGCTGCTCATCATGCTGCTCCTTCATTTTTCGCCAGACCTTTAATGAGGAAGGCCACACAGGTACCAAAGATTGCCATCGCCATGATGTCTACCTTCAGGTACAGCACCGCAAAGAAACCGCCGATAAACCATGGCAGCAGGCTCTTTTTACCGATCACCATAATGGTGATGGCGAAGCCCAGCGCCGGCAGAATGCCGCCCATAATTTCAAAGGAGTGCGTCAGCCAATGCGGCATCAGCTTAAGGAAGCTTTCCACAACGTCCTGACCAAAATAGTTGGCGGCGAAGACCACCGGGAAACGCAGTACCAGTCCGAGCAACGCCGGGTAGAGGAACGCACAGCGCATAATGCCCGCCATGTTTGCCGTTTCCGCATGCTTGTCGGCCATATGTACCCATGCCGCGTTTAGCGTGCGGCGCAACTGGTCGAGGAACACGCCGATAACGCCAAACGGGATCGCCAGTGCGATAGCCAGGTTCGGGTCCATTCCGGCCTTCACGGCGATAGGAATTGAAATGCAGGCAGCCAGCGCCGGATCCGACGGGACGTTGCCGCCTGGCGTGGAGGTCACGCCGAGATAAACCAGCTGCATACCCGCACCGATGATCATCGCCGTTTCCATGTTGCCTAACAGCAGACCAACGAATACGGCAATCACCACTGGCTGTAGCAGCATGGCGGAGAAGGTGTAGCCAAGGCGTAATCGGGCAAACCAGTAATACAACCCCATCAGGCTTGCGAAGACTAAAGTATCCATAATTAAGTACCCTGTTATCAAAGAATTAGAATTTTTTCAGGATATCGTCCAGCGACTGCGGCTTATCTTCCGGGATAGTCTGGAAGAACACCTGAATCCCACGATTTTTCAGGTCGCTCAGAATGCCGACGTCTTTTTCATCCAACGTAATGTTCTGGAATACCGCTTTGCGGTTTGGCCCACCGCCCAGCCCACCGACCTGAATGGTGGTGACATCAAAACCCAACTGGACCGCTTCCTGAACCGCCGCCAGAGAGGGGAAAAGCACCAGCACTTTGCCGTCACCAAGCTGGTTTTCTTTCCAGGCAGCCGCAAAACTTTGGTTACCGAAACAATCCACTTTGATGTTCGGCGGCGCGGCCATCAGGTAGATGTTTTTCATAAACGGATCGGCATCCAGCTCATCGCTGACCACTGCAATCCGGTTTGCCTGAGATTGCCCAACCCATTTGGTCACCACTTGTCCATGAATCAGACGGCTATCGATACGACATAAAACGATGTTTGCCATGATGTTTATTCCTTATTGTGATTGTTGTAATTGACGTACGTGGGCAACAACGTCCAGGCAGCTACTACGCCCAGCCTCGACCAGATCGGCCACGCAGGTGGTCAGTTGGCCATGCTCGCGTTTGTCGAGCGCCTCCAGTAACAAAGAGGCGTTGAGCCCTGAAATCACTGCCACTGGGTAATCGGCGCTCAGCCGTGCCGCCACGTTAGACGTGGTGCCGCCAATAAAATCAGTCAGGATCAGTGAGCCTTCCGGCATAGTTTTCACTACGGCTTCGACGCGCTGATAAAATTCGCCGAGCGTATCAACGGGCATTAGCGGAATTTCCGTCACGCCTTTGATTTCACCCATCACCATGCGCAGGCTGTTGCAAAGCTGTTGCCCCCAGCCGCCATGGGTCAGCAGCAGGATCTGGGGCAAGGATTCAGTGGTAGTCAAAATGGCCTCCTGGCTCGATTACATAGACATAGGTAAACAGAGCAAAGGCTGTGCCAGAATTTGTGTCACGCGGGGGAGTTATGGATGCCGACGGGGCGCAAAGCCCCGCAAGTCTTGGGATTAGCTATACAGCAGTTCGTAGATATAAAAATATTCCGCGTCCGATAAGCGAATGGCATAGGCCTCTTCGATCGGCAGGAAAGCAGATTTAATGACACTAAACGCACGAACATCCAGATCCGGCTTGTTCTCCAGCGCCATCTGTAACGGTTTGCGGTTAATCACGATACGCTCGACCATACAGCAGCAATGGATCAGGAAGCGCAGTGTCACCTGACGGCTCGGTTTGAGCGACAGCGCAGCGGTCAGATGATTCAGCACGCCTTCCATCTCTTTCAGAATACGCTGCGGGTTGAGCACCGAAATATGGTTAATGATGCTCTCCATAGTCAACGCGCTGATAAAGCGCATCGCGCTACGCTCCATCTCCAGTCGGCGTTCGCTGCTGGAGAGATCTGGCGTCAGCAGGCTGAGCACCAGCTCAGGGCCTTGCTCAGAGAACAACTCCTCGAGCGAGATAAACGGAATATCCGGCAGTCCTGGCTGGAAAGTACCCACTATGCCCGCCAGACGTTCACTGGCGTTAATCGCCTGCTGAACACGCTCCAGGCTGCGAACTTCGTTGTAATCGAGGATCACCATCCGTGTATCCTGCGACATCAACTCACCGAAGCTCTCTTCCAGCACCTTTTTGATTTTTTCTGCTGTTCCCATCCCGGTGATGCACGAAATGACCAGCACTTTACCGCTGTTTTCCTGCTGTGGCGTACAGAGCTGACAGGGAATATTTTTGCTCTGCATCAACGCCGCCAGTTGCGGCAAGTCGCTGGTTTCGTAGCTTAAATCCAACCCTATTTCCAGCAGACTGGTGAGCGTGATGTTGGGCATCAGCAGAACGTCTATCTGGAATAATTTGCTGATCGTACTGCCAAAATGGACCAGCGAGCCAATATCTACCATCAGGATCAATCGGCGATATTGTCGGGTCTGGATCATCTGTGTCAGGGCTTCTAGCGTGTCATGCACCGACTGCTCGAAAGGCATATCGATAGCGCTGAACACCTCGCGCTCCAGCACGCGATTCACGTACTGCGCCTGGCTTGTGGCGGTCGTCGCGCCGTGGGCAATCAAAATCACCCCGCAGTCAGGACTGGCGTCAATCCGTTGGCGGTAATGGCGACACTCTTTGAGGAACAGGCACAGCCAGACCACCTCCGTCGCCGGACACTGAATATGCAGCAGTTCATTGATTTTTCGGCATAACAGCGTGGCGTTTTCGTATTCATCTTTGCAGCGATCGAGGATCAGGCTGGAAGAATAAAGTTGCGGAATAAGGCCGCGCTGCACGTAGCCAATCAGCGCCAGAAAGTGTTTGCGCAGCGGGTTAACCAGATTTTCCGGCAGCGTAAAACCAAGCACCTGCTCAACGCAGCCGATCAGCAGCGTAACTCGCTCTTCAATCTGATCGCCATAGCGCGGGGGATGCGCCACACTATCGCGGCTGTAGAGACCATATTCAAAAATCGAGCTGAGTTTGTTTTTGAGGATTGCCAGCGTTTCAGCAGGTGGTACGTTGCTGTTACGCAGGTTGATATATTCCCGGGTCAGGAAGCTGTAAAAGAGATCGCTCTCTTCAATTTCAGCTCCGGTGGCCAGCGAATTTTTCAGTGCCGGCAACGTGCGGGCATCGATGCTCAGGTGCTCTTTGCCTTCGAACAGCGCTCCAACCAACAGACGTTGTTCCGGTGTGGCATTAAAGGGGATCTCGGTCAGACGTTTATCCAGCTGTAGAGTATCGCTGTGCTCCGTCATTCCCGAGGCCCAGGCCTGGGCGCAGAGAAACTGAATATCGCTCTTGAGCTGACCAATATTGCCTTCCAGCGGCTTGTTCAGCAGCCAGAGCAGCAGGGTACGGTCGATGCTTATCGTACGCTCGATTTTGCGGCTCTCACGCTGTAAGAAACCAACGATCAGCTCAACCTGCTCTTCCACCGAACGCTGGCGAATGCCGGGGAGATCGATACATACCTGAATACGTCGCTGGAAAGTGCGCAGCAACGCCGAACTTACCGGTTCGGTGGTCGCACATATCAGGCGAACCGAGATTGAACGCGCCACGGCGCTGGAACCCAGCGGCCGGTATTCACCTTTGTCGAGAATAGAGAACAGCTTTTCCTGACCTTCATACGGCAGACGATGCACTTCATCGAGCAGGAGATAGCCGCCATCAGCCTGTTCGACCAGACCGGGTTTATTCTCGTTTGCACCGGTAAACGCTCCCTGTCGATGACCAAACAGGTGCGATGAGAGCAGCTCCGGGTTATGCGCGTATTCCGCGCAGTTGAAATAGACCAGCGGTGGAGGTGTTCCCGGTGCACGTTCGCAGGCAAAACGGTGCATCAGTTCGGCAAAAAAGGTTTTACCCACGCCGGAGGGACCGGTCAGCAGAACATGTAGCCCGTGGGGATACAGCACCGCCGCGCGGCCTTTTTCCACCGCATCGCGCAGGCTGCGATCGTAACCAATCAGGCTGGAAAAGGGATCGTCTGTCGCCTGGTTTTCCTGAACAGGCAACAGGTCGGCAACGGTTTGCACTTCTCGCTCGGACTCATCCAGTTTGCGCCCCAGCAGCGTTTCAATCGCCTGACGATGCAGAAAGAATACCGGGCGCCCGCGGCTTTTAATCGCCAGGCCGTCGTTCCAGAGCTGATTGAGATCTTTACTGACCGAGTTGCGCGCCAGCCCGAGGTTGAAGCCGATGGCCTCCGCCGTGAACGCCGTTTCCTGCGCCAGATGGGCAAGATTCAGTCCTCGCGTCAGCCGTTCCAGCTCTCCCAGTATTATCTCAATCCGTCTCATCTCTTTACCGCTTAAGAAATAAATGATTGTTCAGAACATACACTATTCTGCTGCGCAAGAAAGTGAGGCGGCATCCAGACCTTCCGGTCATCAAAACGTTTTCGACAAATAATGGCGCGCGGAACCGGTTTCCGGGAAGTTATCGAGGGTCATTTGCAGCTTATAGCCGTTTTTCTGATAAAACGGCAGCGCCTGGAAACTCATGGTATCCACCAGCGCATGCAGGCATCCTCTCTCACGCGCAGTCTGTTCTGCGGCCTGCATCAATTTTGTGCCGTAACCACCTTTACGCAGCGAGTCATGCATCCACAGAAAATCAATGCACAGCCATTCGCCTTTGATTTTGCCGATCAGCCCACCCAGAATGTCATTGCGCTCATCGCGCCAGTACACCGCCAGGTCGCCAAAATTGGTGGTTCTGAGAAACTGCCGGTTGTAAGCGCGCAATCCAGCAAGCAGGGCATTTTGATCGTCTTCGGTAATCGTATCTGTAATCTGTATTTGCATCCTATCCTCCTGAAATAACTACAACTTCTGGCTGATTTATTTTTAGACATTAACACAGGGTGATGAGTGAGTCGTATGCCGTCTACACTTACTCTTGAGATGATGCGCATAGACAACAAGGATTATTATCATGAAACGAGTCATTTTTCCGATTATTGCCGTCCTTTTCACGCTACCCGGTCTGGCACATGCCGACTCGGCTTATGGCAGTCTGCAGGCTGTACACGAAAAGAATACTGTTATGAAGGATTTACGTAAGATTTGCACCCCGCAAGGGTCGCCATCTGATGAGGTGTGGGAAAAAACGATTATGGCTGATACGCGTAATCAGCAGCACATCCGCGAAGCCATTCTGGCAATTCAAAGAAACAATCAAAACAACTACTGGGAAGCGCTTGGCAAAGTTGAATGCCCGGATTTATAGGCGTGAAGCGAAATAGCCCCACGCCAGAGGGAAAGCGTTAACGCTGAGGAATAATTAAGTCGCCGCGCAGCACGTACGACCCCAGCACGCTCTGGGTTTTCTCGTTGAGCCAACTGACGATCCGCGCCGCCATGGCGTCCATGGAATATTCAATCGCCGGGATCGTAGGGATTCCCGGCAGATGCAGCGAACCGGCCAGGCTAAAGACCATAATGTCTTGCGGTACTGATTTATTAAACGCCTGCAACTGCGGGATCACCCGCTGTGCCTGCTGTTCATCCGCCACCAGCAGCGCGTTAAAATTCAGCGTGGACGCGTTGTTCAGCAGCTCCTGCAAGGCCACTGACGATGACGTTGCAGCCATAAATACCAGGTTACGGTTAAACGGCAGGAAGTTTTTTTCCAGCGCGTGTTTATAGCCCAACAGCACCTGATCGGAGAAACCCATCCCGTCCGGATGAATTAAAGCAATCTGGCGTCGGTTCTGACTTATCAGGTAGTTACAGGCGGTTTCGGTAGCGAACTCATGATCGAACTGGATGCTGTTGACGTCATCGCCGGAATCCAGACAATCCACCAGAATGACATTCTCCTGATTGATTTTCAGCGGAAAACGCGCGCCAATAATCAGGACGTCATCGCACAAGCCGCAGCTTAATTCATCAAGAGCGCTCATGACTTCCGCTTTGGTATTGGCAAAACGCAGCAGCAGGTGCTTTTGATGCTGGCTAAGATGCTTTTCCAGCGCGTAGAGATAACCCGTGGTCTGATTAATGTTGTCCTGCGCGCATATCACGCCGATACAGCCCGTAGACTGGCTGAGTAGCGACTGCGCAATCACGTTCGGACGATAATTGAGTTCATCCACCGCTTTCAACACGGCGAGGCGGCTGGCCTCTTTTACACCACGCGATCCGCTCAACACGCGTGACACAGTGGCTTTTGACACGCCAGCCAAACGCGATACATCGTTGATAGTAGACATCATTCTCCCCTGACAGGACCCGCCTGGCCCTTTCCATCCTGAATTTAACATTGGCTCAAATAATCGCCATCCGCAGTATAGCTGTTTCCGTTTTTCATGGAAACCGATTTTCCATTTGGACTCAAAAAGAGATCTTCACAGCTAATTTCGTGAGCTAAATCCAAATAATTAGCCTTATAAGAATAAGATCTTGATGGCCGTCACAGTTCTGTTTTCCATGAATGGAAACCGGTTTCCGTATGATATCAAATTAGACTCGCAATAAGTTTTTACATTTAAAGGATGGTTCACTATGTTCAGGATTATGTTGTGTTGTTCGGCAGGGATGTCCACCAGCTTGCTGGTTCGCAAAATGGTTGAAGAGGCAGAGTCTCGCGGATTGCCTGTGAAGATTGAGGCTTACGGCGTTTCCGAATTTGACATTCAGTTTCCAAATTACCAGGTGGTGCTACTCGGCCCCCAGGTAAAGTACATGCTTAATACGCTCTCCGAAAAGGCTGCCACCCAGGGTATACCCGTAAAAGCCATAGATATGATGGATTACGGTATGCAACGCGGTGACAAAGTGCTGGATTATGCTCTGTCGCTGATTGAAGCGACACACTAGAAAGGTGTCATTATGAGTTCGTTATATCAGTCAATGGTTGCCGTCATTGAACAATCCATCACCCCGCTCGCTGGCAAGTTAGGGCAGCAGAAGTATGTGATTGCAATTCGTGACGGTTTTACGGCGGCGCTGCCGTTTATGATCATCGGCTCCTTCATGCTGGTGTTTATTTTTCCGCCGTTCTCTGCCGATACCACCAACAGCTTTGCCCGGGGCTGGCTCGATTTCTCGGCAACTTATCGTGAACAGCTGATGCTGCCGTTTAACCTCAGCATGGGTGTTATGACGTTCTTTATCTCCGTGGGCATTGGTGCCAGCCTGGGCCGTCAGTTTAACCTCGATCCGGTGATGTCTGGCCTGCTGGCCTTTATGGCGTTTTTACTGGTTGCTGCGCCCTATGCCGACGGTAAAATCTCGACGCAGTATCTTTCCGGTCAGGGTATCTTTACCGCCCTCATCACCGCCATTTACTCCACCCGTATATATGCATGGCTGAAGCAGAATAACGTGACAATCCGCCTGCCGAAGGAAGTCCCGACCGGCGTCGCGCGTTCATTCGAGATCCTCATTCCGGTACTGGTGGTGATTGCGACCCTGCATCCGCTGAACCTGTTTATCGAAGCACAAACCGGGATGATCATCCCGCAGGCGATTATGCACCTGCTGGAGCCGCTGGTTTCCGCTTCTGACTCACTGCCCGCTATTCTGCTTTCTGTGCTGTTGTGCCAGATTTTCTGGTTTGCCGGCATTCACGGCTCATTGATCGTAACCGGCATCATGAACCCATTCTGGATGGCGAACCTGTCCGCTAACCAGGCCGCTCTGGCAGCGGGCGCTGCGCTGCCCCATGTCTATCTGCAAGGTTTCTGGGATCACTACCTGCTGATTGGCGGCGTCGGTTCAACTTTACCGCTGGCATTCCTGCTGCTGCGCAGTCGCGTCGCGCATCTGCGTACTATCGGCAAAATGGGAATTGTGCCTAGTTTCTTTAATATCAATGAGCCTATTCTGTTTGGTGCGCCAATCATCATGAACCCGATGTTGTTCATCCCGTTTGTCTGCGTCCCGCTGGTTAACGCCGTGCTGGCCTATAGCGCCACCAAACTCGGCTGGCTGGCACAGGTTGTTTCACTGACGCCGTGGACTACGCCTGCGCCAATCGGTGCTTCCTGGGCCGCAAACTGGGCATTAAGTCCGGTGGTGATGTGCTTTATCTGTATGGCGATGTCAGCGCTGATGTACCTTCCATTCCTGCGTGCTTACGAACGTTCTTTGCTGAAAACCGAAGAGCAAAAAGCACAGGATGCCGTCTCCGTGGCGAACGCTGCCCGTAGCAACTCATAATGAATCAAGGAGTCAGAACAATGAGATACCGTTTTCCTGAAAACTTCTGGTGGGGCAGTGCCTGCTCAGCGCTGCAAACCGAAGGGGATAGCCTGAACGGCGGCAAAAGCCAGACCACGTGGGACGTGTGGTTCGACCGTCAGCCAGGTCGTTTCCATCAGGGAGTTGGCCCGGCAACTACCTCGACCTTTTATCAGCACTGGAAACAGGACATCGCACTGCTCAAACAGCTGAAGCACAACAGCTTCCGTACGTCTCTGAGCTGGTCGCGCCTGATTCCGGACGGTACCGGCGAGGTTAATCCTGAAGCCGTCGAGTTCTATAACAACGTCATCGACGAGCTGCTGGCACAAGGCATTACGCCATTTATCACCCTGTTCCATTTCGACATGCCGATGGTGATGCAGGAGAAAGGTGGCTGGGAAAACCGTGAAGTGGTCGAGGCGTTTGGCCGCTATGCACAAACGTGTTTTACATTGTTCGGCAACCGGGTTAAGCACTGGTTTACCTTTAACGAGCCAATTGTCCCGGTTGAAGGCGGCTATCTGTATGACTTCCATTACCCTAATGTGGTGGATTTCAAACGTGCAGCCACCGTGGCGTATCACACCGTACTGGCGCATTCGACGGCGGTTCGGGCATATCGTGCCGCAAACCATGACGGTGAAATCGGCGTGGTGCTGAATTTAACGCCTTCCTACCCGCGCTCACAAAATCCGGCGGATGTAAAAGCCGCACACTATGCGGATCTGCTGTTTAACCGCAGCTTCCTCGACCCGGTGCTGAAGGGTGAATATCCAGCGGATCTGGTTGGACTGCTGAAAGAGTATGATCAGTTACCAACATGCCAGCCAGGCGACAGCCAGTTAATCGCCGAGGGCAAAATCGACCTGCTCGGCATCAACTACTATCAGCCGCGTCGCGTTAAATGTCGTGATAGCGCCGTCAACCCGGATGCACCGTTTATGCCGGAGTGGCTGTTTGATTATTACGAAATGCCGGGGCGGAAAATGAACCCCTACCGTGGCTGGGAAATTTATGAGCCGGGTATTTACGATATTATTACCAATCTGCGTGATAATTATGGCAACCCGCGCTGTTTTATTTCTGAAAACGGTATGGGTGTCGAGAATGAGCAGCGTTTTATTCAGCAAGAGCAAATCAACGACAGCTACCGTATTGAATTTGTCTCTGATCATCTTAAATGGCTACATAAAGGAATTAGCGAAGGCTGTAATTGTCTTGGCTACCATATGTGGACCTTTATTGATAACTGGTCATGGCTTAACGGCTATAAAAACCGCTACGGTTTTGTTCAGTTAGATTTAGCAACGCAAAAACGTACGGTGAAAAAAAGCGGCGAATGGTTTGCCCAGACCGCCGAAAATAACGGATTCGATTAGGAAGAGAACAACATGATTGCATTAGAAGAAGCAGTAATGGAAATCATCGTCAATGCCGGACAATCCCGCAGTCTGTGCTTTGAAGCGCTGCATGCCGCGCGCGCCGGCAATATTGACGAGGCAAAAAGCCTGCTTCGTGAGGCTGACGGTTACGCCCGTCAGGCTCATCACATGCAAACCAAATTGATCGAACAGGACGCCGGGGAAGCCCGGCAACCAATGACATTAATTATGGTGCATGCGCAGGATCACTTAATGACGTCGTTATTAGCCCGCGAACTGTCAGAAGAAATTATTCATCTGTATCAGCGTTAATCGTTAATTAAACATTCAACAACGGAGAAAGCATTACGATTAAATAAAGCAGCCCTGTACCCGTTATTAAATAGACAAATCAACTTGTTTTGGTGATAGCAAATTAAACCGAGACGGGATGGTTATTATCTTAAAATAAATTAATGCACACGCTTATTCAGAATGCTCTACGCAAACTGAAGGGTAAAGTGTCGATGAGATAACCATGAACATGATAAAAAAACTTCCAGTCACGCTGGCGGTCGTCGCCGCGCTGTGCCCAATTTCTGTCCTCGCACAGGAATTCACACAAGAACAAATCGATGCCATCGTTGCCAAAGCCGTCGATAAAGCGCTGGCTGAGCGTCAGGCAAAAATGGACGCCGCCGTGGCGAAAAAAACCGATGTCATTAACGAGCCGCAAAGCGCGGCGCAATCGCCGGATATGGCTATTCCGTTCGGTGTGAAATTCAGCGGCTATGCGCGTTACGGCGCGCATTTCCAGAGCGGCGATCAGAAATACGTTGGCGTTGATGGCTCCTACAACGGTGCTTCCGCTATCGGTCGCCTGGGTAACGAAGGCAACGGCGGCGAGTTCCAGCTCTCAAAAGCGTTCAAAAGCGATAACGGCGCCATCTGGGACATCAACGTGATGATCGACCACTGGGGCGACGAAGTTAACCTGAAAAAAGCCTACGCGGGCGTCACCAACGTACTGGAATCCAATCCCAACGCCTATATCTGGGCAGGCCGCGACTTCCACCAGCGTCCGCAACAGGGTATCAACGACTACTTCTGGATGAACCACGACGGCCAGGGCGCCGGGGTGAAGAACTTCGACATCGGCGGCGTACAGTTTGATGTCGCCACCGTTGCCGCAGTTGAATCGTGCAGCCCGGAAGTGATGGAAGACGAAGCCAACCCATCGCGTATTACCTGTACCGGCGGTTCCGGTACCGGCGATAAAGGCAACTACGCTGTGACGTCAAAAATTCACAATATGAAAGTGGGCCCGCTGGATCTGGAGATCTACGCCAACTACGGTTTTGACTCCAAAGCCGTCGAGAGCGATGACCGCCTGAAAGCCTGGCAGGGCGCATTCGTGCTGAGCCACACCAACGACAGCGGCGTGAATAAAGTGATTGCCCGTTATTCTGATAACTCCGACAACAGCGTCTATAACAAAACCGACGACCTGACTACGGTTTACGCCAGCTTCGAGGGAAGTCATAAGTTTACCCGCCAGGCGCAGGTGGAATACCTGTTAGCGTTCCATGATTACGACAACAGCACCGATAAGAGCGATAACCGTAAGAACTACGGCGCGATTGTGCGTCCAATGTACTTCTGGAACGACGTTCACTCCACCTGGCTGGAAGCGGGCTATCAGCGCGTAGATTACGACAACGGCGGGGATAACCACGGCTGGAAACTGACGCTGTCGCAGAACATGTCAATCGCCATGGGACCGGAGTTCCGCCCGATGCTGCGCTTCTACGTCACCGGCGGCAAGGTGGATAACGATCGCACCGCGCGGGTCAACGGCACGCAGGATGAAACGCTGGACGACTTTAACCTTGGTGCCATGTGGGAAGCATGGTTCTGATTAGTGAGTCGTGAAGTGCCGGATACGGCGAGAACGCCTTATCCGGCGAACAACACCGAGATTATTGCATACCTTTTATGCGAACTTTCGCTGCCACCAAAAGCGCCGTCAGCAGCATCAGGCTGCCGGAAAGCATCAGGGGCGACAGCAGTCCGAGGGTATCGAGCGCATAACCTCCCACCGCTGCCCCGCAGGTATTGGCAAGCTGGATCACGGCGACCTGGACGGATCCAGCTTTTTCTGCCTGATCGGCAAGTGAACGGGTGATCCACGTCGACCAGCCGACCGGTACCAGCGCAAACAACAGTCCCCAGATAATCGCAATACCTGCCGCGACCACTTTGTCGCTGCCCCACAGGATCAGGACCAGCGCACTGAGCGCCAGCACCAGTGGCGCACCGGCTAACGCCAGTTTGACCGAACGCTTCAAAATCATCGACGAGAACGACGTACCAACGAAACTGGCAATACCGAAGCTCAGCAGCACCAGCGTCAGGCCATCAACGTCAAAGCCCGCCAGATTCATATAGATCGGGCGAATATAGGTAAAGAAGGCGAACTGACCAGCAAAGGACATGAAGATGGCAATCATCCCGGCCATCACCCCTGGACGCTGCAACAGGCTGAACATGTTTTGTTTCTGATGCGAAGGTTCACCTGGCAGCGAAGGCAACGCTCTCACCACCCAAATCGTGCACAGCACGCCCATTACCGCCGCCGCATTAAACACGTTACGCCAGCCGATAATGCCGCCCAAAAAGCTCCCCAGCGGCGCGGCAATTACCAGCGCGATGGAGACCGCGCCAAAAATAACCGACAGCGCTTTCGGCACCGTACGTGCAGGAACCAGACGCATGGTCAGCGACGCCGACATCGCCCAGAAGCCGCCAAGCGCCAGACCGAGGCAGGCGCGGCCAACGAGCAGCAGCGAAAAAGAATTGGCAAAGGAAACCAGCAGACAGGAAAGCGTCAGTAGCACCGAAAACAGGATCACCACATAGCGACGATCGGTCGCCTGAATAATTTGCGTCACAAACAGGCTGGCGAACATGGCGACAAATGCCGTCACTGTCACCGATTGCCCGGCCACGCCTTCAGAAATCCCCAAATCCTGCGCCATCGGCGTTAACAGGCTAACGGGGAGAAATTCAACGGTTATCAGGCAGGCAACGCAGAACGCCACGGCAAATACCGCCGACCAGTTAGGTCGGGAATTTGCCTCAGCGCGGGATTTTTGTTCAACAGCTTCACTCATTTTGTTACCTGCGTGGGGTTATTGTAGAAAAGTTACGCAGTGTAACATTAAATTTGTGACGTAATTAACGTTTTGACAACTATTCACCAGAGATCGGCTGCGCCTTATCCGGCCCAGGACAGAGAGCCCTTTCTGGCTCAATTAAGCGTCACGCGCAGCCCGGGCCAGGCCGGTTATCCACTCCTGGTGACCGTTGATCATCGGATTGGGCAGCGTACGTGCCAGTTCTTGTGCCGGAACGCCAATTTGTGATTCCTGGGTCAGAATACGTACGCGCCCGCCGGGTAAATCCTCAAAGAGCCAGGCGTGGATCACATCCAGACGTGTAGTGGCGTCGCCTTCCGCCCAGCCATGCCAGGCAACACGCGCGGCCAGGCCGTCAACCGGCGGCACATACTCAGTGATTTGCGCTTCGATGGGGAAACCAAAAGTCGTAAAACGAAAACGGGCATCCATGCTTAACAATGGACCGGAACCGTCGTGAAAACGGATATCCGCCACGTTGCTGTAATACGTCGGCCAGCGCGTTGTGTCATTAAGCTGTGCCCAGACGGCACGGGCGCTCAGTCCGGCAACGATAATTTCATTTGAAGCAAAGTTATCAGTCGTCCCCGGCAGATACGCTGCAGGCCAGATAATTGCACGTTGTTGAGTCGCTTGATTCATGATGTACCTCGTCGTGTGAGTTAACGAGGTACATCATGCTTTCGCGTAAGATATAAAGATAATGACGATTCAAAATAGTCGTCATCATAAATTTTGATATCAGTGCAGCCAGTGCACGCCATCCTCGGGCTGGAAAAAGGCGTTATAGCGCATCTGGAACGCATTAAGCTCCTGCATATCCGGCTCCATCTCGCGCAGAAAACCGAGCGCCAGACGCACCTGCGCGTCGGTAATCGGTGCAGCCAGCCGGGCTTTTTGCAGCCAGCGGTGCCATTGCAACAAGTTCTGCTCACTGCCGTCGACAATAACGATTTGCCAGATCAACAGCACCTGGGCAGCATTTTGTAGATGCGATTCATCAGGACGGTGGAGGTACTGTAAAAAAGCCTCACCCTGTACTTTTCCCATCTGATCGATCATCGATTCTACCGGCACGACATCAATGTTCAGCCGCTCGCTCAGACGGCGAATTGCCCGCCGCGACCCGGACGTTAGCACCCGAAATCCCACCACAAAAACAACCACCAGCGTGGCCAGCATTATCCAAATCATGCGCACATCCATTACCAGACAGGACGCCCATCATAGCGGCAAATTCACCTCTGTCGACGACTGAACGTGTCATAATGTGACTTATCGAACTCGCAGGCAGACATCATGAAATCTGATATCAGAACGCTCGATCTCAATCTGTTAAAAACGCTGGATGCCCTGCTGGATGAACGCAGCGTAACCCGGGCGGCGCAGCGGCTGTCGCTCACTCAGCCTGCGGTAAGCGGTATGCTCAACCGCCTGCGCGACTATTTTGACGATCCGCTGTTTAGTCGCACACCGCATGGCATTGTTCCGACGCTGCGTGCCCAACAGTTGGCCGCCCCGGTCAAACAGATCCTCAGCGATATCGATATACTGCTTAAACCGACACAGTTTGACCCGCTCACCGCAGCGCTCACCTTTACCGTCGCCGCTACGGATTACGCGCTCAAAGCGGTTATCGTGCCATTTATTGCCGCGCTTCGCGTGCGCGCACCGGGCATTAGTGTACGAGTGATCCCGGTTGAGCCAGTGCTGCTCACCACACAGTTTGAGCAGGGGAAAATCGACCTGGCATTGCTGACGCCGGATTCCACGCCCGGCAACCTGCACAGCCGGGCGTTATATGATGAAGAGTACGTTTGTCTCATGCGTCATGCGCATCCTGATGCGGGGCAACCGCTGACGCTCGATCGCTTCTGCGCGCTGGAGCATGTGCTGGTTTCTTATGAGGGTGAAAGTTTCTGGGGCGTCACCGATGAGGCACTGGCAAGCGTCGGACGCCAACGGCAGATTGGTTTGTCAGTTAGCAGCTTCCTGGTATTGCCGGACATCCTCGCTATCAGCGATATGATTGCCGTTGTTCCTGCCCGTCTGGCGTATGACGACACCCGTATGCACGTTTTACCGCCCCCGCTACCCATAACCGGTTTTACAAAAAGCATGGCCTGGCATGAACGCACGCACCGCGATGCCGCTCATCAGTGGCTGCGCAATCTGGTACATGAAACCAGCCAGTTGAGAGCATAAAAAAGCCCGCCATTAAGGCGGGCAAAAGTTACCAATGCACACTTAACTTAAGCTACTTTCAATTGTTGAATCTTTTTCTCGCGGCGAATTTTACGTTCTTCAAACACGGCCACGATGGCCATCAGGCAGATACAGCCAATGGCGGCGGTATCCAGCGCAGCAAAGGTGCCTGCCCAGCCGGTCAGCCCGAAAATCGGCGTGCCGTCGGCAATCATCCCCAGACCGAGCTTGGCGAAGCTGTCACCAATCAGATAAGCGAAAGTGCCTTTAATCCCATCGGCTGCGCCGATCGCTTTTTTCGGTACAAATCCGACTGCCGCAACGCCGATTAACAGCTGCGGGCCAAACACCAGGAAGCCCAGCGCAAACAGCGAAGCCAGATAAACGTACTGGTTGCTGGCGTGCTGATAAACGCCCAGGGTGGCGATAATCAACGCCAGCGCTACACAGGCCACCAGCGCACGACGACCGTTAGCCAGGTCGGAGAGCCAACCCCACATCAGCGTGCCAACCAGCGCGCCCACTTCAAACAGGGTAAAGCCCTGAATCGCCACTTCTTTGGAGAGCTTCAGCTCCTGGAAAGCGTAGACGGTGGACCACTGGTCGATACCGATACGCACTACGTACAGGAAGATGTTCGAGAAACATAACAGCCAGATCACTTTGTTTTTCAGCACGTACTCAACAAAGATCTGCCATTTGGTCATCTCGTTTTCTTCGGTTTCTTTGTCTTCTTCGCTGATCTCCTCACCGAACAGCTCTTCGGCTTTACCGAGGCCATAAGATTCCGGGGAGTCGCTGCCGTAGCGCAGGCCGATAAAGCCGACAATCAGAGCAATAATCGACGGGAAGATAAACATACCGATGACGTGACCGTCGAACAGATAGTTAGCGCCAAACAGCGCCACGCCCGCCGCACCCGCACCGCCGAGGTTGTGGGAGATATTCCACATGCCGAGGTAAGAACCCCGTTTGCGACGCGGCGTCCATTTAGTAATGGTGGAATAGCTACATGAGCCGCCAGTACTCTGGAAGAAACCGCTCAGCGCGTAGAAGGCGATCATCAAAAACAGGCTGGTTGAACCCGCGCCCATGCTGGCGCTGAAGCCGAGCATACAGATGGCGGAGAGGATCAGCATAAACGGCAGAAACTGCTTGGTGTTTTTGCCATCCGCGTAGTAGGAAACCAGCGTTTTACCCACGCCGTAGGTGATGGAGAAGCCCAGGCCAATCATCCCCAGCTGCGTCATGCTCAGCCCGTAGGTGGAGATCATGTCATTCTGCGCGATGTTGAAGTTTTTGCGGATCAGGTACATGGTCAGGTAGCCGATAAAGACCACCAGATAGGACTGCATGAATGGTTTGAACCACATTTTGCGCCGCACATCGAGCGGCAGATCCAGGGTCGGCTTGCGCACCTGGTTTAGAAAGGCCAGCATTTGACACTCCCGAGCTAATTTTTATACCTGCGAATAGCAGGCATTGTAAAAATCAGCCGGAAGACGCGCCTGAGACAGCGTCCAGGTGAAACCGGGAAAATTTCTTAGTTTTGCTCCACTCGGGGCAAAAAGGTGAGGTACATCACGCTTCGTTGAGTTCGCGCGGAGCCTGGGCGTTTAAAAACGGCAGCAGCAGCAGCGCGGAAATTCCCGCCGCAATAGCGATCACCACAAAGAATCCGGTCCAGTGCCAGACCTCCATCACCTTCGCCAGCGGCCAGCCGGAGAGCGATGCCCCCAGATAAGCAAACAGCCCGACAAATCCGGTTGCCGCGCCCGCCGCCTCTTTGTGCGAACACTCCGCCGCCGCCATGCCGATCAGCATCTGCGGGCCGAAGACGAAGAATCCGGTGGTGAAGAAGCACGCGGCCTGCATCACATAGCTGGCGAACGGCATTAGCCACAGCGAGCCAACGGAGAGCAAAATTCCGGCGGCGAAAATCAGGTTCATTGGACCGCGGTTGCCGTTAAACAGCTTGTCCGAGCCCCAGCCCGCGACCAACGCGCCGATGAAGCCGCCCAGTTCGAACATGGTCACGGCGGTATTGGCGGTCACCAGATCCACGCCGAGCGTCTCCGACATGTACAGATTGCCCCAGTCGTTAATCGCGGCACGGACCACGTACACCAGCACATAACACAGTGACAGCAGCCAGATATAAGGATTCAGCAGCACATAGCGGGTGAGGATCTCTTTGCGGCTCAGCCCAGCACCTTCCTGCTGTTGGGCAATTTCCAGTTCATCATGCCGCCAGTCGCCAATTGGCGGCAGACCAATCGCCTGCGGCCTGTCGCGCAGCCGCCAGCAGAGAAAAATCCCCACCACAATCGCCAGCATCCCGGCGATCATCATCCCGGCGCGCCAGCCGTAGTGCAGCGCTGTCGCCGCCATCACGATAGGGATCAGCGCCCCGCCGACGTTGTGCGCGGTGTTCCACAGCGCCCACCAGCCGCCGCGTTCAGTACGCGAATACCACGCGGTCAATAAACGCGCGCAGACCGGCGATCCCCAGCCCTGGAAAAAGGCGTTCAGCGCCCACAGCACCGCAAAGGCCCATAGCGAGGTGGAGAATCCAAACAGAATGTTTACCACGCCGGTGGCAATCAGTCCGATGCCCATAAAATAGCGAGCGTTGGATCGGTCGCTGACGATACCGGAAACAAACTTCGACAGGCCGTAGGTGATGTAAAACAGCGTCGCCAGCAGCCCAATGTCGCTGCGAGTCAGCACGCCGCTGGTGAGGATATCCGGTACGGCGGCATTGAAGCTCTTGCGTGTGAAATAGAACAGCGCGTAGCCGAGCCAGATGGTGGTCAGGATATGCCGCCGCCAGTAGCGGTAGAGGGCATCCACTTCACGCTTATCAGTAATGAGCGGCGCACTGGCCGGAGCTTTTAAAAACGAAAACATGACCGCGCCTTACACATATCGCTGGGGTAACGACACGCTGACCCGCGTACCGTGCGTACAGGAAATCGAGAGCGATCCGCCGAGGGCGCTAATCCGTTCACGCATCCCAGTGAGGCCAAATCCCTGTTGATTCGACCCAGGCGGCAGGCCGCTGCCGTCGTCCTCAATCACCAGCATTAGCCGTTCATCCTGTTGCCAGCCCTGAAGCGTCACCGCGCTGGCGTTGGCGTGCTTAACGATGTTGTTCAGCCCTTCCTGACAGACGCGAAACAGCGTCACCCGCTGGCTTTCGCTAAGTGCAGATTCATCAATTCGCCAGTCGAGATGGCTGACGATACCGCGACTTTCCAGCTCCATTTCGCGCATCAGTGAGCGGATGGCCTGCTCCAGCGTGAGATCGTCCAGTTGACGTGGTCGCAGACGGCCTAACAGGCGACGCACCGAATCGTACACGCCGAGAGAAAGTTGTTCGATGTGCGCCCCGCTGCGCTTCACCCCTGCGTTTTCTGGCGCCAGCCGCTGAACAATACCCGCCTGGGTGCGAATGGCGGTGATGGTCTGGCCGATATCATCGTGCAGTTCGCGCGCCACATCCCGGCGCACGCTCTCTTCGGTTTCCAGCAGGCGTTCCGCCAGACGATGGTTGCGTGCTAATTCATTTTGCAGCGACTGGTTAAGTTCGCGCAGACGCTGAATACCCGCACCGAGCAGCAGCCCGGTCAGACTTTGCACCAGCAGCGAGAGCAACAGATCGACGGGATGATCGTGCCAGGTCTGGCTGGCAATCAGCGCGATGGCGTTCATCAGCGTCGCAATCAGTGCCCCTTGCCAGCCGTAGTGCCAGGCCAGCGCAATGATCGGCAACGCGAGGCAAAACGGCGTGAAGCGCGAAAGTTCGGCGGGTAAACCGAGCTGTAGCCACAGGCTGACGCTAAACAGCAGCAGGTACCAGACCAGATACCGCCCGCGCCAGTTCACCGGCTGCGACACCACCGCCGGGCCCAGCGGCAGCCAGGTCGTGCTGGTCAGATAGTGCCAGAACACCAGGCAGATCGGCGCCAGCGTTAATCCGCCGGTGAGCGTCAGCAACAGCGCGTTCCACGCCTCTTCACCTTGCCCAAGCCAGGGCAGCGATTGCAGCAGCGCCGCCGCCGTGAGCGCCGCGCCCTGCAACAGCAGCGTGCGCCAGTCGCGCTGATGGCGGTATCGCGAAATCAACATCACCGGGAGTAACGTGAGGAAGCTGCCGATCATCAAAAGTGGTAAATGGACCAGCGCCACTTCCTGCGCCAGCCAGAAAAGAAGCAGCCATTCCGCGCCCAGCAGCACCGGCCAGTAGCCGCGCGGACATTGCAGCATCAACCCCAGACGCAGGCCAAACGGAAACAGCAGTACCGCTAGCTCCGGGCGCTCAACCAGATGCAGGCTGATGCTCCACAGGCAAAACCACGCGGCAGAGAAGATAAAGAAGCAGGCAACAACGGTGATTAACCGGGAACAGAACGTGTTCATTGCCAGCCGTCAAACATCCGGCGGGCCAGTTCGACGTCGTTGCTGACGCCCAGCTTTTCCATCAGGTTAGCGCGATGCACGTGCACCGTTTTCGGCGACAGACCCAGTTCAGCGGCAATCTCTTTGACCGCCATACCTTGCGCCAGTTTTTCCGCCACCTGACGTTCGCGTTTGGTGAGCGGATCCTGACGACCGGCAGCCAGTTTGACGGCGATGTCCGGCGTCAGGTAACAGCCTCCGGTCGCTACGGTATGCACCGCCGCGATCAGCTCATCCGGGCTGCAGCGTTTAGAAAGGAAACCACGCGCGCCCGCGTTGAGCGCCTGCTCCACCAGCGCCGGGCTGTCGTGGACAGAGAGCATGATAATCGCCATTCCTTTTGGCAACTGGCTTAACAGTTCAAGACCAGAGATATCAGGCATAGAGATATCGCAGATACACACCTGCACGCCGCGTCCCGGTAATCCCGCCAGCGCCTCACTGCCTGAGCCAAACTCAGCGACCACCTGCAAATCAGGTTCCAGCCCCAGCAGTTGGGCAAAGCCGGAGCGGACGATGAGGTGGTCGTCAATAAGGGCAACGGTAATCATGGGTTCATCCTGGCGCTAAGGCATGCCTGATGGCGCTACGCTTATCAGGCCTACGGGCGGGTGCCGTTGTAGGCCGGATAAGGCATTAATGCCGCCACCCAGCAAAAGCGCTTACCTTAACGATAAGTGCTTTGGTGTTCAAGCCTTGAGCGATCAGGCTATGCCAGTTGTGACTGTAAATGTCCGGGTGTGCTGCGGTTCTATTTCAATCAAGGTGCCATTGCGTTGTGCTGCCAGGAATCCTTCAGGTCGACAGGTTGCAGGCAAGGCGAATGCCGCAACCTGTTGATCGCCGTTGTAGAGGATCCAACGCGTCACATAATTCAGCTCCGTGCTGGAGAAACGCGTAACGAACGTGGTGCCATCAGGCGCGATCATGCTAAATTCTGGCTTATCAGTGTACCTGTCCAGTTGGTCAGCAAAGAAGACAATTTCCGGATCGTAAAAATGGGGTTCATTGAGCCGCGCCAGAGAAGCCTCGCCCTGTACAATCCGCTGATTAAACGCCAGCCACTGCTCAGTCGGCTTAACATGCGCGGGTATCGACTCACGCAGCTTCATGGCCTCATCCGGAATATTCTGGCTGAAGGTAGCTTCCGGTACGTAGGCATAGTTCATATGGCACATGTACTGCAACGGCATTGCCACTGAGGCGAGGTTGGTAACCGCCATCTGAATATCAAACAGCGCGCTCGCTTTGTGCATTACCACCGCAGGATGCGCCTGATAATGATGACCGAACCCCATCACATACTCATAGCGTCCAGCCACGCGCAAATTCTCACCCTCCAGCTCCAGCCAGGCTTCATCCATCGCGGCACAAGCCATTTCACCGTGCAAAGGATGTGAATCCTCTGGTGATGGGCAGCCATTTGCCAACAGACCTGAGTGGAAGGCAAAACAGCCGTAGGTCGCCACCACTTCCGCCGCCGGTTTCGGCTGACTGAACATGTTGCGCATGGTCAGGTCATGGCCATCAAACTGAGCATCCCAGATCATCTGCCCCATCCAGGGCAGAATAACCAGATGTCCACGACTGTTTTCTACCTTCAGCCCTTCCACTCCGCTGGCGTAACGAAATGCGGTAACCGTAAAGTCGTTATTCTTCAGTAAGATTCGCGGATGCTCTGCAAAGAGTTCTCGCCACAGCGTTATACGTGTTGTCATGATCGCTCTCCTCAGGAAACGGTCGCTTCAGCCAGGTTGTTGCGCACTTTGCTTTCACGCCAGAAGTAGATACCGACGTACACGAAGCACAGCATGGAGACCAGGAACGAGAGTTGCAATGAATGGAACATATCGGCCACATAGCCCTGAATCGCAGGAACCACCGCAGCACCGACAATCGCCATGACAATGACGGCACCCGCCATTTCGGTATGCTCGTTATCCACGGTATCAAGCGTACCCGCATAGATTGTCGCCCAGCAGGGTCCAAACAGGACACTCACCAGCACTGCGACATACACAGCGCTGAAGCTTGGCGCCAGTGCAACATAGACGAGGAACAGCGCACCAATAATGGAATAGAGAATCAGCACTTTTTCCGGATTGAAGCGCGTCATCAAAATGTTGGCGATAAACTTGCCGATAAAGAAGCAGGCGAAGCTATAGACCATGAAGGTTGAGGCGTCGCGCTCGTTGATATCACCTAATTCCAGTGCCAGACGGATGGTGAATGACCACACCGCGACCTGCATCCCCACATAAAGAAATTGCGCCACAATTCCACGACGGAAACGGGCATTGCTGGCCAGATAACGCAGTGTATCCATCGCTGACGGGCGTTTATGACTCGTGGTTTGCGCGACTTTACATGTCGGGAAGCGAGTCAGCAGGAATAACACCATCACCACAACCAGTACCATAATCATGTACTTGTATGGCTCAAGGGTATTTTCCAGCATCAACACTTTAAAGTTATGGATCTGCTCAGCGTTCATCCCGGCCATCTGTTTTTCCAGGCTTTCACCTTCAGAGAAGACCAGATATTTACCTAGCAGAATGCCAGCAGCCGCACCAATAGGATAAAAAGTCTGACTGATGTTCAGGCGTAAAGTGGCATACGCTTTTGGGCCGATCATTGAGCTGTAGGTGTTGGCTGCTGTTTCCAGGAAGCTCAGACCAATCGCAATCGCGAAAATCGCCGCAAGGAACATGGTGTAGGTGGCCATGTGCGATGCCGGGAAAAAGAGCGTACACCCAACGATATAAAGGGTCAGCCCCATTAAGATGGCGACTTTATAACTGGTCTTTTTAATCACCAGAGATGCTGGAATCGCAATTAAAAAATAACCGCCATAAAAGGCACTCTGAACTAATGCCGAGGCAAAGTTGCTGAGTGAAAATACGCTTTTGAATTGCGTAATCAGAATATCATTTAATGCGGCTGCGCATCCCCATAACGGGAATAAACAGGATAACAAAATAAACTGGAACAGAGGGGTCTTATTCAAATAGCCGTCAGGCATCTGAATGATGTTTTTATCGTTCATAGTGCTACCTTTTACAGTGCAGGAGTATTATTCGTTTAAGGTAAGAAACTCATTAAATTGTTCGATGCTTGGATAAGATGATTGAGTGCCTTTCCCGGTAACGCTGAAAGCAGCGAAGAGAGCGGCTTTTTTCATGGCGGCTTCCACATCACCGCTTTGAACGTAATAGTGAGCAAAACAACCGATGAAAGCGTCGCCTGCACCACTGGTATCGACAGCGTTCACTTTAAACGCTGGAACATGGACTTCCTGGTCACGCGTCATCCACAGCGCACCTTTCTCACCCATGGTGACGATAATATTGTTCAGACCTTTATCAACCAGAGAACGTGCTGCTGCGCGAATATGGTCATAAGTATCCACTGGCATACCGGTTAATATTTCCAGCTCGGTTTCATTCGGCACAAAAAAATCACATTTACAGGCATAAGACATATCTAATTCCCGTAATGCAGGGGCGGGATTTAGTAACACTTCAATACCGTGTTTTTTGCCAAATTCAATCGCGTGATAAACGGTTTCCAGCTGCACCTCCAGTTGCAGGACAATAAGCTGACATTTTTTCAGATCTTCCGCCGCACGATCGATATCTTCCGGGGAGAGAAATTTGTTCGCTCCTTTAATAATCAGAATACTGTTGCTGGAGTTCGCATTAACAAAGATCGGTGCGACACCGCTGCTGGTGCAGGGTACCTTTTCGACATAGGTAGTATTAATTCCCCAGGATTCGAGATTGCGAATAGTGTTATCCGCAAAAATATCATCACCGACTTTTGTCAGCATCAGCACTTTGGAATTGAGCTTAGCGGCCGCAACGGCCTGATTTGCGCCTTTGCCCCCGCAGCCAATTTTGAACGCCGGTGCTTCCAGCGTTTCCCCTTCTTTGGGCATCTGGTTGATGTAGGTGATGAGATCCACCATGTTGGAGCCAATAACCGCGATATCCATTTTACTACCTCTCAGAAACAATCACACAACAATGATATTAAAATAACATTATCATGTTACTTTCGTATCATTTGTGACTAGGATCGCGATTGGAAGATCATTTTATTGTTTATTTATTGCACTAAATGTTACTCCCACATCACAATACAAATGATAAAGTTGCTTACAATTGACTGAAAATTAACTGGATATAATCAATAAAACGTGAAAAAACACGCTTTTATTTCCGGATAGTCAGACGTATAGTAATGCGGCAATGTCATGTTCTCAGAAACACAAAAATGTTACTGAAGGAACATGGGAACATGATTCGTGGAGAAGCACATGGAAACTAAGCAAAAAGAACGTATTCGACGTCTGATGGAATTGTTGAAGAAGACCGACCGAATCCATCTGAAAGAGGCGGCACGAATGCTGGAAGTTTCCGTGATGACTATTCGTCGGGATCTCAGTCAGGATGACGAACCGTTACCACTCACGCTGCTCGGTGGTTACATTGTGATGGTGAACAAACCTGCTGCCATCGTTAACGCGCCACTCCCCGCGCAAAAACAGTATCACCGCGACGATTTACCGGTTGCCATTCTGGCTGCGGGGCTGGTGAGTGAAAATGATCTGGTCTTTTTTGATAATGGTGCGGAAATGCCGTTGGTGGTCAGCATGATCCCGGACGATATTTCCTTTACCGGGATTTGCTACTCGCACCGGGTGTTCGTAGCACTAAATGAAAAGCCCAACGCCACAGCGATTCTTTGCGGGGGGACCTACCGGGCGAAAAGTGACGCCTTTTACGACACCAGCAATCCCTCCCCGCTGGATGCACTCAACCCACGGAAAGTCTTTATCTCCGCCAGCGGAGTCCATGAGCATTTCGGCGTTAGCTGGTTCAATCCGGACGATCTGGCCACAAAACGCAAAGCGATGGAACGCGGATTACGCAAAATTCTGCTGACGCGCCACGCCCTGTTCGATGAGGTCGCCCCCGCCAGCATTGGTCCACTCTCCACCTTTGACGTACTGATAAGCGACCGTCCGTTACCGGCAGATTACGCAACCCACTGCCGGAACGGCTCTGTAAAAGTGATCACCCCGGATTCAGACGGCGACTAACTCACTCAAAGAACACGGTAATTTTGTTAAACATCGACGGATCGGACTGGTTGCGGGCCACTTTCACCACATCTTCCAGCTTGTCGATCTGGCTTATCATCTGCTCAAGACGTTGATCGTCGTTGACCAGTAGCCAGATGCGGCTCTTATCGCTGTCCTGAATCGGTAGACAGAGAATGCCTTCTACGTTGAACGCGCGGCGGGCGAACAGCCCGCAAACGTGAGTCATTACGCCCGGATGGTTGCGTACGGTGAGTTCCAGGATTACGTTGTCATGTGTCTGCTGTTGCATGGCTTATTCCCCCACCATTTCTGTGTTTGCCGCACCCGGCGGCACCATCGGGTACACTTTTTGTTCGGCATCGATGCGCACGTGAATCAGCGCAGGCCCAGGACGATTAATAATCTCCTGCAACGCTGCCTGTGGGTCCGCTTCGTTATTCAGATCGCAGGTTTCGAGACCAAACCCGGCGGCTATCTGCATAAAGTTAATCATCCCCGGATAGGTCGCGGCAAAAACACCCTGCTTATAGAACAGACTCTGCTGCTGATACACCAGACCCAACGCTTCGTTATTCATCAGGATGATTTTAATATCCAGCTGATTTTCGCTGGCTGTCGCCATTTCCTGAATATTCATCATCAGGCTGCCGTCGCCGGAGAAGCACAGCACTTTCTTGTCTGGATTGGCCAGCGCCGCGCCAATTGCCGCTGGCAGGCCAAAGCCCATAGTTCCCAGACCGCCGGAGGTCAGCCACTGACGCGGACGATTCAGCGGGTAAGCCTGTGCCGCCCACATCTGATGCTGGCCTACATCGGTGGTGATAATGGCGCTGTCATCCACGCAGGCAGCCACGGCGTTGATCAATCCATAGTGGCTGAGCGGGTCGCTTTCCTGCGGAATAGTGCAAGGGAATTCACGTTGTAAATCGGCCACCGTTTGATGCCACGACTCTCGCGGCTGCGCGTCAATTAATGGGATCAATTGTGCCAGAACCTCATCGACATCCGCCTGAATCGCCACGTGCGGTTGTTTGATTTTACCCAGCTCCGCGCGGTCGATGTCCACGTGAATGATTTTGGCGTTCGGGCAGAACTGCTCCGTTTTACCAATCGCCCGGTCATCAAAACGTGCGCCCAGAACAATCAATAAATCCGCTTCTTGCAGAATAAAGTTAGTGCTACGCGCGCCGTGCATGCCCAGCATGCCTAACGACAGCGGATGCGCTTTCGGCAACATACCGAGCGCCATTAAGGTCATAGTGGTGGGCAGCATCGCTTTTTCCGCCAGTTCACGTACGCGCTCAGGTGCGTTAATCACGCCGCCGCCAAGGTACAGCACCGGACGCTGTGCGGCGTTAATCATGGCTGCGGCATCGCGAATGCTGTCCTGGCTGAACGCTGGTGCCGCCATTTTCTGCGCAGGCTCCGGCATCTCTTCAATGTCAAAAACGGCGGTTTGAATATCCTTAGGAATGTCTATCCACACCGGGCCTGGACGTCCGGACTGCGCAATGCGGAACGCATCGCTCATGACCTGCGGTAATTCACTGATATGGCGGACCAGATAGTTGTGCTTAGTGATGGGGATAGAGATGCCGTAGGTGTCGACTTCCTGGAAGGCGTCGGTGCCTATCATTGAGGCCGGAACCTGCCCGGTGATACACACCAGCGGGATGGAATCCAGACGCGCATCAGCAATGGCGGTCACCAGATTGGTTGCGCCCGGTCCGCTGCAGGCCATACAGACGGCGGGTTTGCCATCGGTTCTCGCCATTCCCTGCGCGATAAACCCTGCTCCTTGCTCGTGGCGCGCCAGGATATGACGGATTTGCGTGCTTTGACTTAAGGCGTCATAGACGGGAAGAATCGATCCGCCGGGAATACCGGTAACAACCTGAATTCCCTGGCGTTCCAGGAAATGAACGATGAATTCTGCGCCCGTAAAACGCGTACGCTTGGATGTTATGCCCGAACTTGCCATGCTCCAGTCCTTTTATTCTGGGCCTTTGCTCCGGGCAGGTCTCTGAAACGAAAAACCCCGCCCGGTTTGCGCCGGCGGGGTTTTGGAATCGTGTGTTGATTCAGACCCTACGGCGCATTGCCGACGACCACCACCACACGCACGACGACCGCTGCGCGAGATGGCGCAGTTTTTAGTAGGGTCGCAGTCAGCATGGAAGGGTTCATTAGGGACCTGTCTGTTTGTTGATTAACTGGATTTATACAAACACAGGTTTTTCAGCGTGACAATGGAAAAATTTTCATCTGCATAAAAATGCGTCAACGATCACATTTCGTTGTGCATTGCTGAAAAACAAAAAACCCCGCCGGAGCGAGGTTTTTTTCAGTGCTGTGCGGTTGGTAGCCGCCGAACACACTGTGTTATGTCAACGAAAAAAGTATACGCGTTCTGCGAAGAACACGCAATTTCGGCACGAATTTTGATGGTTTTGAGTATGGAACATGAATAGCGTAACGTCCATAAAATACTGTTAATTTATACAGTATTTATCTATAATGTCTCGGTACGCAATGTGTTATGCGGGGGCCGCATCGTAAACCGGCGCATCAAAGTCCTGGCTGAAACGGGTGGTGCCGTCAGCGCCTTAACCCCCGTGTGAGCACACTGTGTTATGTCAACAAAGGTGCTGGCAACAGGCAGCGGCGAGGTACGTCAGCACCGTGCTCCTTGTACCAAAAGGAGAGCGTATGAGCCTCGTGGATATCGCTATTCTTATCCTCAAACTCATTGTTGCAGCACTGCAACTACTTGATGCTGTTCTGAAATACGTTAAGTAATTCGGATTCAAGTCGCACCTAAGGGGGGCGGGTAACACTCCGCTCCCCTTTCACCTTCTCCCTGGTGCTTGTGTCGCGCCAATATGTTACGTTTTTATGACATTCTCAGGGAAGAATTCCACCATGACGCTTTCTGTTTTCTGCATTTTGCTGTTCGCCGCGCTGCTGCATGCCAGCTGGAATGCCATTGTTAAAGCTGGAAACGATAAACTGTACTCAGCGATCGGTGTCAGCGGTTCTGCTGCAATTATGGCATTGATTTGCTTACCCTTTGCGCCGCAACCTTCCGCCGCCAGCCTGCCGTTTTTAGCCGTCTCAACTGCGTTGCAAATTGTATATACCGTCCTGGTCGCCAAAACCTATCAGGTTTCGGATATGAGCCAGACCTATCCGTTAATGCGCGGCACAGCGCCACTACTGGTCGCAATTATCAGCGTCCTGTTTCTTGGCGATAGCCTCTCTGTTCTAGCCTGGGTGGGGATTGCCACGATCTGTCTGGCGATCCTCGGCATGGCGTTTAACGGACGCAGCAGCTCGCAACGCGGGATCGTGCTGGCGCTCATTAACGCCTGCTTTATCGCCGGATATACGCTGGTTGATGGCACCGGCGTACGTTTATCAGAAACCGCGCTGGGTTATACGCTGTGGACCTTCTTTCTGAACGGCTCCTGCCTGCTGGGCTGGGCGATGATTGCCCGACGCCGGGAAGCGTCGCGCTATCTGGTACAGCAGTGGAAGAAAGG
Organism: Citrobacter sp. Cpo069; assembly: GCF_030332785.1. NCBI lineage: Bacteria > Pseudomonadati > Pseudomonadota > Gammaproteobacteria > Enterobacterales > Enterobacteriaceae > Citrobacter > Citrobacter sp. Cpo069. The sequence goes on along the minus strand of NZ_JAOWHD010000046.1, from coordinate 70,188 downwards.
TATTCTTGGCGGGATTGGCACAATGGGTTCTTACGGTCTGGCGCTGTGGGCCATGACTCAGGCTCCGTTGGCGGTAGTCGCTGCGCTGCGTGAAACTTCCATCCTGTTTGGCGCGCTGCTCGCGTGGCTGCTACTGAAAGAGAAGGTTGCCGGAATACGTCTTGTTGCGGCTGGAAGCATTGCCATAGGCGCAGTTTTGCTACGCTTATCATGACCTCTGTAAACCCGATGCAATCCGGCAACATTTGTTGCCGCTTTTTGTTTACATTTCCTGCCGTTCATCGTTTAAACATTCCAGCCCACTATCTGGCCTTCTTTTTCTGTTGTGGTAGATTCCACGCGCATTTACGGGAAAGTGCAGCACCTTATTCTTATTTTTTCACTTTTTGAAAAGTAATCAGCGAAATGAAAAGGCATAGAAGCGTCAATTTGTTGTTGATGTTGGTATTACTGGTGGCGGTAGGTCAGATGGCGCAAACCATTTATATCCCCGCGATTGCTGATATGGCGCGTGAGCTGAACGTTCGCGAAGGGGCGGTGCAAAGCGTGATGGCCGCCTATCTGTTGACCTACGGCCTGTCACAACTGATTTACGGCCCACTTTCCGATCGCGTTGGCCGCCGCCCGGTGATCCTCGCCGGGATGTCCATTTTTATGCTGGCTACGCTGGTCGCCATAACCACCCACAGCCTGACGGTATTGATTATCGCCAGCGCAATACAGGGGATGGGAACGGGCGTCGGCGGTGTGATGGCGCGAACGTTACCGCGCGATTTGTATGAAGGCACGCAGTTACGCCACGCTAATAGCCTGTTAAACATGGGGATTCTTGTCAGCCCACTGCTGGCACCGCTGATTGGCGGTATGCTGGATACCCTGTGGAACTGGCGAGCCTGTTACATCTTCCTGCTGGTGCTGTGTGCAGGCGTCACGTTTAGCATGGCGCGCTGGATGCCGGAAACGCGCCCCGCAGGTGCGCCGCGTCCACGGCTTATCGCCAGCTACAAAACGCTGTTTGGCAACAGCTCTTTCACCTGTTACGTGCTGATGCTGATCGGCGGCCTGGCGGGCGTTGCGGTCTTCGAAGCCTGTTCCGGGGTGTTGTTAGGCGCGCGTCTCGGCTTAAGCAGCATGGTGGTCAGTATCCTGTTTATTCTGCCCATTCCGGCGGCGTTTTTTGGTGCCTGGTTCGCCGGTCGCCCGAATAAGCGTTTCTCGACGCTAATGTGGCAGTCAGTTATCTGCTGTCTGGTCGCCGGTTTGATGATGTGGATCCCTGGTCTGTTCGACGTGATGAACGTCTGGACGCTGCTGGTTCCCGCCGCACTGTTTTTCTTCGGCGCCGGGATGCTGTTTCCGCTGGCAACCAGCGGCGCAATGGAGCCTTTCCCGTTCCTGGCCGGTACTGCTGGTGCGCTGGTTGGTGGATTACAGAACATTGGTTCCGGCGTGCTGGCGTGGTTCTCTGCCATGCTGCCGCAGACCGGGCAAGCCAGTCTGGGCCTGCTGATGACCCTTATGGGGCTGTTGATTTTTGTTTGCTGGCTTCCGCTGGCGTCACGCGTGTCGCATCAGGGACAGGCGGTTTAAGCGTATGATGGCCCGGCTTCTCGCCGGGCTTTTCACACTCAGGGGCAATCATGGTATTCAACAACGGCTCCAGCGCCGGTCTCCATGCCCCTTCCTCACCATCATAGAACTGCGTATCCGCATTGATAGCATAGGGAATTTTCGCTTTCTTCAGCTCGCAAGCCATAAAGCGGGCAAACGCCATTTGCGAGGCAGAAGGCGCATTCCTGATAGTTTCTCCCGGCGACCAGCCTCCTACCCAACTAACATGACCGGTTTTCTGCTGCCAGTGAATGGCGGTATTGATACGGGCGCGAATGGCGGCCTTTTCTGCCGCTGTCCCTGAGGTCCACGGGTATTTACCGTTATTTTTCAGCGGCCCCCACGGGAAAATATGCCATTGGGCCAGCACGGTATTCTGACTTTGCGGCGGCAACTTTAGGTTGGGCAAATCTTCCGGAGCGGCATGCAGTTTCGGCGCGATAAATATCATTCGCTGTGGATCGATGGCATGGATGGTACGGATGGTTTTGTCATACACCCTATTGAGCGACGCCTGATTATGGTTGAGCTTATCGGCAGGTTCATAAATCAGGTCGAAACCCAGCCACGGCGAACTTTGACCAAAGTAATGCGCCACTGCCACCCACCAGTTAACCACCTCTTTTTCGTTACTGGCACTGGGGTCTTTTTTATACTCGTCAGCCTGATAGGCGATTATCGGGATCACGCCATACTGCTCGCAGGCTTCCACCAGCTTGCGCAGATGAATGAGCCGCGCCTCCGTAGGCTCACCCGCCACGCGAATGCGCACGTGGGTCACCCCTTTCGCCTTATAATCCCGCACCACCAGCGGATCGAATTCACGGATGCCCCGATCGGTACGCGCCCAATCTACGTTCATCCCAACCCCAAGCTGCTGCACATACTGCGCCGCCGTCAACACAGGTTGCGCGGCACACACGGTGGCGCTGGCCAACAGTAAAAGGGAAACAATCGGCTTTAACACGGTCGTCCTTACGCAAATCATCAGGAGTGATATCACGTATTTAGCACGCTTTTTCACTTTCCGTGTAGAGCGAAAGCGTAAAAAATATTCGCGACCCGCTTATTTAACCTGCTCCTGTAGCCAGCCAATAAACGCCTCGATTTTCGGCCACTGCCTGCCGGGCAGCGTGGTGATGTAGTAATGCTGATGACATTTCAGCGCCATATCGCCAAAAGGCGCAATCAATTCTCCGCTGTCGAGGCGTTTTTGCACCAGCCGTTTTCGGCCCATCGCTACGCCGATATGGTTCATTGCCGCAATCACTGCTAAATCAGAACGATCAAAACCAATCCCCGACGATGTCGGCAAATTCGCCGCAAAATTCTGCGCCCAACTGTGCCACTCATCGGTCCCGGAATCGTTACTCCACGCCTGTCTGTCGTGCAGCAACGTACAGTGCGGCAAATTCACCAGCGAACCGGTAAGGTCATGGCGGCGGGCGTAGTCCGGGCTGCACACCGGCAGGATCTCTTCATCCATCAGGAAGTGATGCGTGAGTTGCGCGGAGGGTGCATCGTCAAAATAGATGGCGAGATCGATACCCGCACGCTGTAGATTGACGTTGTCGTTCCCGGTCAACATGGTTAGCGAAATTGACGGGTAGCGACGGGTAAAGTCGCCGAGCGCCGGAACCAGCCAGCACTGGGCGATAGAAGGCCGTGAGTAGACGGTGAGCGTCCCCGAGAGCTCCTGATTCTTAATATCAAGAATCTCCTGGTTAAGCGTGTCCAGCGACGACTTCAGCGCCCAAAATACCCGCTTACCCTCATGAGTGAGTTCCACTTTGCGATGAGAACGAACAAATAATTGGATACCAAGCTCATCTTCAAGCTGATTTATGCGATGGCTGACGGCGCTGGGGCTCAATGACAGCTCGTCTGCCGCCAGCGCAAACGACTGATGCCGGGCCGCCACTTCAAAAGTATACAGCTTTGACAGCTGCCAGCCGTTGAGCAGCCGGTTTCTGACTTCGCGTAGGGGATCCATTCTCACCTCCTTTCCTTCTGATTCATACGCTGGAGTGTAAAAAAGTTCGCTGTAAAAATCAGCTCAAAGGTGAATCAGAGTGAACCATATCGCATAAACAAAGCGCAATTAGACATAAATCACTCATTTGATGCAATCTGGCTCATGTGAATGGGGATTTATATCGTTTGTCAGACCATGCCTTATTTTTGTCCAATAACCCTATATTAATCACAGGGCAAGGTGAGTTATGCACTCTCAAATCTGGGTTGTGAGCACGCTGCTGATAAGCATCGTGTTAATCGTTTTGACCATCGTGAAGTTCAAATTCCACCCGTTTCTGGCGCTGCTGTTAGCCAGCTTCTTCGTGGGTACGATGATGGGCATGGGGCCGTTGGATATGGTCAATGCCATTGAGAGTGGCATCGGCGGTACGCTGGGCTTCCTCGCCGCGGTTATCGGCCTTGGGACCATTCTGGGCAAAATGATGGAAGTGTCCGGCGCAGCCGAACGCATTGGCCTGACGCTGCAGCGCTGCCGCTGGCTATCCGCCGACGTCATTATGGTTCTGGTTGGGCTGATTTGCGGGATCACGCTGTTTGTTGAAGTCGGCGTGGTGCTGTTGATTCCACTGGCCTTTTCAATTGCCAAGAAAACCAATACTTCATTACTGAAGCTGGCGATTCCGCTGTGTACGGCGCTGATGGCGGTGCACTGCGTGGTACCACCGCATCCGGCTGCCCTGTTCGTGGCGAACAAGCTGGGCGCAGACATTGGCACCGTGATTGTCTACGGCTTACTGGTCGGCTTGATGGCCTCGCTGATCGGCGGTCCTCTGTACCTGAAATTCCTGGGTAACCGTCTGCCGTTTAAACCGGTTCCGGCTGAGTTTTCTGACCTTAAAGTGCGTGACGAAAGTACGCTGCCGTCGCTGGGTGCTACGCTGTTTACCGTTCTGCTGCCGATTGGCCTGATGCTGGTAAAAACCGTCGCTGAGCTGAACATGGCGAAAGGCAGCACGGTATATACGCTGCTGGAGTTTATTGGTAACCCGATCACCGCGATGTTTATTGCCGTTTTCGTTGCCTATTACATTCTCGGCCTGCGTCAGCACATCGGTATGGGTACGTTGCTGACCCACACTGAAAACGGTTTTGGCTCCATAGCTAACATTCTGTTGATTATCGGCGCAGGCGGCGCATTCAACGCTATCCTCAAGAGCAGTGGGCTGGCGGATACTCTTGCGCTGATCCTCTCGAACATGCATATGCACCCGATTCTGCTGGCGTGGCTGGTGGCGTTAATCCTGCATGCTGCGGTGGGTTCCGCCACGGTGGCAATGATGGGCGCCACGGCAATCGTTGCACCGATGCTGCCGCTCTATCCCAACGTCAGCCCGGAGATCATCGCCATTGCTATCGGTTCCGGCGCTATTGGCTGCACGATCGTTACCGATTCCCTCTTCTGGCTGGTGAAGCAATACTGCGGTGCCACCCTGAATGAAACGTTTAAATACTATACGACCGCGACATTTATCGCGTCCGTGATTGCACTGGCTTGCACATTCCTGCTTTCCTTTATTATCTAAGCGCAAAGAGACTGACTATGGAAAACATTCAAACACTTATCGCCCAGTATCCTTTAGTGGAAGATCTGGTTGCTCTCAAGGAGACAACCTGGTTTAACCCTGGCACCACCTCTCTTGCGGAAGGTTTACCGTATGTTGGCCTGACTGAACACGATGTTCAGGATGCTCACGCCCGTCTGACGCGCTTTGCGCCGTACCTGGCAAAGGCATTCCCGGAAACCGCGGCCACCGGCGGCATTATTGAATCTGAGCTGGCCGCGATTCCGGCCATGCAAAAGCGGCTGGAGAAAGAGTACGGGCAGCGCATCAATGGTGAAATTCTGCTGAAGAAAGACAGTCACCTGCCAATTTCTGGCTCGATTAAAGCCCGTGGTGGCATTTATGAAGTACTGACCCACGCGGAAAAACTGGCGCTGGAAGCCGGTCTGCTGACCACACAAGACGATTACAGCGTTCTGCTTTCGCCCGAATTCAAACAGTTCTTTAGCCAGTACAGCATCGCAGTAGGCTCCACCGGTAATCTCGGCATGTCGATTGGCATTATGAGCGCCCGTATCGGCTTTAAGGTGACGGTGCATATGTCGGCCGACGCCCGCGCATGGAAAAAAGCCAAACTGCGCAGTCACGGTGTGACGGTCGTGGAGTATGAAGAAGATTACGGCGTGGCGGTTGAACAGGGCCGTAAGGCGGCGGAGTCCGATCCAAACTGCTTCTTTATCGATGATGAAAATTCCCGCACGCTGTTTTTAGGCTATGCGGTGGCCGGACAGCGCTTAAAGGCGCAGTTTGCCCAGCAGGGGCGCGTGGTGGATGCAGACCATCCACTGTTTGTTTACCTACCATGCGGCGTCGGCGGTGGCCCTGGCGGCGTGGCGTTTGGCCTGAAGCTGGCGTTTGGCGATAACGTGCACTGCTTCTTCGCAGAACCAACCCATTCACCGTGCATGCTGCTGGGGATTTATACCGGACTGCACGATACGATTTCCGTGCAGGATATTGGCATCGACAACCTGACGGCGGCTGATGGGCTGGCTGTCGGCCGTGCGTCTGGCTTTGTTGGCCGGGCAATGGAACGTCTGCTCGACGGTCTGTACACTCTGGACGATCAGACGATGTACGATATGCTGGGCTGGCTGGCGCAGGAAGAAGGTATTCGCCTCGAACCGTCAGCGCTGGCAGGGATGGCCGGTCCGCAACACGTTTGCGCCTCTGCTGACTATCAGCACATGCACGGCTTCAGCGCGGATCAGCTCAATAACGCCACCCACCTGGTGTGGGCGACCGGCGGTGGAATGGTCCCGGAAGATGAAATGGCGCAGTATCTGGCCAAAGGACGTTAAATACAGCTGAGCTTAACGCAGCATCGCCATCAGCTCCATCGGTGAGCGATGCTGCTTAAGCAGGTCACGCATCACGCGCATATGCGGCGCGGTATGGCTGAAGAAAGCCTGATAGCCTGCACACAGCACGCCCTTTCCATTTTCCTCGCAGTACGCAGGACAATCACCGTGGTAATATTGAAACAATGAGCATGTCTGGCAACGCGTATTCATTGATGACATGGTCTGTCGTTCAATCTGTGCCGTCAGACCACACCACTGGCGAAGCGTTTTATCGAAAAGCTGGATAGATATCTGATTAATATCTTCACGTACCCAGATATCAAATATCGTAATTAAAAATCGGCCCCATGCCTCAGACGTAACCGATTCGTCTGTCAGATGACCTGAACCATCGTGCTTAACCAGCGGAATAAATTGTACCAGGCGAACATTTCCTTGTTGCAAACCACGGTACACTTCAACCGGTTGTAAACACTTCTGATGGTCAATCACCACGTTTAAAACATCATCACTAACATCCATGTTCTCACATCCTGTCATGCAAAATTCCCGATAAATACGATAAGTTGGCGAACATGCGTTACAGCAAACAGCATTGCGAGGGATAACACCGCGAGGGAGATCATAAATTTGTCACGCACCGCGCGAGATTCAGAAAAATCGCTATGACTCACATCCATCAGATTACGGCTGCGGGTGTAGTGCCAGAGGATAATCGCCACTATCGCCAGCACAACTACCGATATCCAGAACAACACTCCCGCCTGGTGCCAGTTGTGCTTAATCGCCAGCGCCATTAACGCGCCATAGCCCAACAACGTGCGAAACCAGGCCAGTGAAGTCCGCTCCGGTTGTAACCCCGGGTCAGCGATGCGTCGGGATTTGCGGCTATCCGGCATACAGCACCAGCGTCATGACAATCACCGCCACAATAGTCAGCATGACGCTGATAATCAGCAGGCTGTGGGTGTAGGGCAAGTCCTCTTTCAGTCGCATCGCCTTTTCGTTACGTAGCCAGCGCAGGTAGCCGTAGATCGCCAGACCGCCGGCAAACAGACACAGCAACAAGGCAAGCGCCTCACGGATGACCGGCGTGGCAAAATCCGGGGCCAGTTGATCAAGGCCAACCCCCGCCGCCAGAAATCCGAGCGCGGTGCGGATCCACGCCAGAAAAGTACGCTCATTTGCCAGCGAGAAGCGATAATCCGGTGCTTCTCCAAGGCGAGAAATCTTCATGACAGCTCCTTAAATATTGTTGTCTGGTCGTTATACCGGAACAGTTAAGGAGTATGAACCTGATTCTCAAACGAGAGGGCGAGTCGGGTGATGAGACAATGGGAAAGAGAGAGGGTGTTTGTAATGCCGGATGGAGAGTTGCGTTTTATCCGGCCTACAGGAGATGCAGGCCGGATAAGTCAGTTTTAACCTAATCCCCAGAAGAGCACCGCCAACAGTTGCGGGGTGATAATCCTCAAGAACATGACCAGCGGATAAACGGTTGCGTAGGAGAGCGCAGCCGCCCCGCTGGTGGCATGCAGGTTATTAGCAAACGCCAGAGCCGGGGGATCGGTCATTGAGCCAGCCAACATGCCGCACAGCGTCAGATAGTTCATTTTGGCAAAGATTCGCGCCAGCAAGCCCACGGTAATGAGCGGAATCGCGGTAATGAAAATACCGTAGCCCACCCAGCTCAGACCATCTCCCTGTGTTAGGGTATCGACAAAATCACCGCCTGACTTCAGTCCCACCACTGCAAGAAACAGCACGATACCCAACTCTCGCAACGCCAGGTTAGCGCTGGGAGGCATAAACCAGTACAGCTTACCGATGCTACCAATACGCCCCAGGATCAGGGCCATAATCAGCGGTCCACCGGCCAGACCCAGTTTTAACGCCACCGGGAACCCCGGGATGAATAGCGGGATTGAACCCAGTAGAACCCCCAGCCCGATACCGATAAATACCGGCAGCATCTGCACCTGCTGCAGTTTTTGCTGCGCGTTACCCACAACATTGGCAACGGCATCAATGGACGAAGGACGTCCCACCAGATTGAGGATATCCCCGAATTGCAGGCTGGCGTCACTGCTGGCTACCAGCTCAACACCCGCACGGTTCAGGCGGGAAATCACCACGTCGTAACGTTCTTTAAAGTGCAGGTCGCGGATACGTTTACCCAGCACCTGCTCGTTGGTCACCACAACGCGTTCTACGCGTAAATCGGTACCTCGCGTAGACAGCGATGTGTCTACCTCCTGCCCAATCACCACCTGCGCGTTATGCAGGTCAGCTGGCTGCCCGACCAGGTGTAGTAGGTCGCCCATCTGTATAACCGTCCCTGGCGACGGCACCATCAATGTCTCGTCACGTTTCAGACGCGAGCAGATGATTTTGTCGCTGTTCAGAATCGGGACATCCTGAATCGCCATATTGTTGATGTTTGGGTTTTCCACGCGGATGTTCATCGTCTGAATCAGTGCGTGCCCGTTGGTCAGCGTGGATTCATGCTGCTGGGCTTCAGCATCGACGTTAACGCGGAAAATAAGGCGCATCAGCCACATGGTCAGTAAAATTCCGCAGATGCCGAAAGGATAAGCCATGGCATAGCTCATCCCCATCTGGTCAACCACATCGCCAGGCGTACCTAAATCGCGCAGAATTTGCTGCCCCGCACCTAACGCCGGGGTATTGGTGACCGCTCCAGAGAATATTCCCAGCACCACAGGGAGAGGAATGGCAAAAATCTTATGCAGGATCGCGGTGACCAGGCCACCCATGATGACAATCAGCACAGCAAACAGATTCAGCCGCAGGCCCGAAACGCGCAGAGAAGCAAAAAAGCCCGGCCCCACCTGAATACCAATGGTGTAGACGAAAAGAATCAGGCCAAATTCCTGAATAAAATGCAGCATGTCGCCGCTCAGGGTCATCCCTGCCTGATCGACAAAATGCCCGACGATAATACCGCCGAACAGCACGCCTCCAATGCCAAAACCCACACCACGTATTTTTATGTTGCCGATCCATAACCCGACAACTGCCACTAATGCCAGAACGCTGACCGTCAATGCTATATCACTCATATCCTGTTCCCTGTGAATAACATCATTAAGTAAATGGATTCTCGCAGAGTACAGTCGCAATGTATGGGTGGTAAAGCACAAAAAAGCCCCGTCATTTCTGGCGGGGCAAAGGCATGGAGCTATTTAACTATCTAATGCAGAACGTTCGCTGATGGCGATACGTTGTGGAGCAATGGTTTCAGGTTCATTCCGGGTCAAATCAATATGCAGCAAGCCGTTAGTGAAGCTTGCGCCGGAGACCTCCATATTTTCAGCCAGCGTAAAGCTCAGGCTGAACGGCTGAGTGACCAGCCCCTGATGCAACCATTTGGTCTCTTTTTCCGGCTGCTGCGGCGTACCTTTCACGGTCAGGCGCGTGCCTTCCAGTTGAATATCCAGATCTTCCTGGCGGAAACCGGCTAACGCAAGGGTAATGCGGTAGTGGTTATCATCGCTCTTTTCGATGTTATAAGGCGGGAAGCTCTGGCTTTCACCGGTGTTTTGCAAGGCATTGGCCAGTTTGTCAAAACCGATCCATTGACGCAGCAGTGGGGATAAATCGTAGTTACGCATAATAATCTCCTTCTAAGAAGCGAGCAGGTACCTTTCGGCTCCCTGACGGCAAGCCGATGACTTAGCAAGGCCGCCTGAAGCGGCCTACAGAATTAGTTGATTTCGATGCGGCGCGGTTTGTTCGCTTCAGGAATCACGCGCTCAAGATCGATATACAGCAGACCATTTACCAGGTTTGCGCCGCGAACATGAATGTTCTCCGCTAACTGGAACTTGCGTTCAAAGTTGCGCTCGGCAATACCCTGATACAGGTAAGTACGTTCTTTTTGATCGTCCGCATGGGCGCCTTTTACCACCAGCAGATTGTCCTGGGCAGTAATTTCCAGTTCGCTTTCAGCAAAACCGGCAACAGCAATTGCAATGCGGTAATGGTTTTCGTCTACCAGCTCAACGTTGTACGGAGGGTAGCCGCCATTGCTCTGGCCCTGATTGTTTTCCAGCAGGTTAAACAGACGGTCAAAACCAATAGCAGAACGGTACAGCGGGGATAAATCAAAGTTACGCATAATCAATAGCTCCTGAAATCAGCGAGAATAATTGACCTTCCATCATGGACAGGTCAGGTAGCCAGGACACCCATCAGGCATGCCCTTCATTTGTCTACACTCTAAAAATGGGTCTTAATACAAACTTTTCAAGCGTATTCATCTCACTTTTTTTGCAGTTTGTTGTCTATTGCATACACTGGGGGGAGCAGTTGTTCTCGTGAAATCGCGATGGCCGCCACAGTGCGACGAAATGGTGATGTTATTTTCGCAACGGATCGCTTTAACTCACCATGCAAACACGATAAATACAGATGAATAAATGATGATTAAAAAAATGTTGGTAACACTGACGATGTGTAGTGGGATGGCGTTTGTAAGCGGTTGTTCCAGCATCATGTCGCATACAGGTGGTAAAGAAGGGACGTATCCTGGCACGCGAGCCAGTGCCACAATGATTAGCGAAAGTGATACAAACTGGGGAACCAAGTCGCTGGCGATTCTGGATATGCCTTTTACCGCGGTGCTCGATACGGTATTGCTACCTTGGGATCTCTTTCGCAAAGATAACTCGGTGAGATCCCGCGTAGAAAAGAGCGAGGAGAGAACTCAGGCCACGAACGCCGTTATTCCCCCGGCAGAAATGTCTGCTCCATAAATTAACGCCCGGTTTCAGTCACCCACAGCTGGCGGAAACCCTCGACGTCTTCCATCCACGCAACCTGTCGACCATCAGGGGAGAAGACGATCGCATCGGCCGACGGCGGGTTATCATGACGTTCCGTTAAAAAATCAATCTCGCCCGTTTGAACATCACAACAGGCAATTCTGTTCTCCAGTACAAATCCCAGCCATTTCCCCGATGGGTGCCAGTTAAAGGCTGACTGAATATTCGTAGCGCACTGGGTAAGCTGACGCAGCGATCCACCCTGTGGGGAAATCAGCCATAGCTGTACAATACCGTTGTCATCACGCATTAAAAACGCAATCTCAGATGCCTTTGGATTACTGCGTACCCAGTGGCGAGGCTGATTCACCAGCCCCGGGAAGGCGCGCTCATGGGTAAACGTCAGACGGCGTTGGCGAATACCGGATGGTGGCGCAGGCATGGTCACGTCAGTCCCCTCCAGAGGCGCGTCCCCCGGCTGTTTCCAGCCGCTTTCATCCTGTGGCAAATCAACAATAAACAGCTCAGGTACTTTCTCGCCAGTGGCTGATAGCGTATCACCGATAAACGCCAACCTGTTTTCTCCAACCCAGCCCTCTTCATAGGCGCGGTTAATCTCATCGCTACCCGGTTTTGGCGTTGGTGTCGTCTGGCTCACCAGCACGCACCAATGGCTGCCACTGTATTCACGCGGATGCTGCGCGGAGACCTTCACCGGACCATACGGTGCAGCCACGCCGACGTTGCGTAAATCGAGCGCCGGAGAGCGCTCATGCAGTACATGGTCGTTATAGGTGAAACTGACAAACTCACCGTTCGGGCTAAAGACATGCACATGACTCCCGCCGCGCAGCGCACCTGGCGTATAGGGCGCAGTAATATCCATTGCATCCAGATTCTCCACCCCAGCCTGCGTAACAATCACCCCACGACGATGATGGAAGTCGTAATGCCATGTTTCATCAGGATTTTCAGGCCCGTGAATGAATACATATTTTTCCAACTTTGGATGAACGGTCACCACGCCAACGTGCGATCCCTGAGTAGCCCGGTAAATCACCTCCAGCTCGCCAGTATGGATATTGACGCGCTCAATTGCTTCACCGGTAAAGGAAGCGCCGGAAGGGCGCACATCAAAGACCAGCCACTGGCTGTCCGATGTCCAGGTGTTGATATTGGTAAGCTGATGATTACGCGGCGTAAAGGTGATTTGCTTCATGAGATGCCCTGATACAAGACGATTAAAACAATCATACTTCACAAGCACTTCACTTTCAGGCTTTAGCGTATCGCCATCTTCATTTTTGCGGACAGAAAGATGGAACATTTTGACGTAGCGATTATCGGTTTAGGTCCGGCAGGCGCAGCGCTGGCGCGACAGTTGAGCGGAAAAATGCGCGTGATTGCGTTGGATAAAAAACGCCAGTGCAGCAACGAAGGTTTCACTAAACCCTGCGGCGGTCTGCTGGCCCCGGACGCCCAGCGTTCGTTTATCCGCGACGGGATAACCTTACCCGTTGATGTTATCGCCAACCCGCAGATTTTTAGCGTTAAAACGGTTGATGTTGCCGCTTCTTTGACGCGTAACTACCAACGCAGCTACATTAATATCAACCGCCATGCTTTTGATTTATGGCTTAAATCTCTCATCCCTGATGATGTGCAGGTGTATCACGACAGCCTGTGCCGGAAAATCTGGCGCGAGGGCGATAAATGGCATGTTATCTTCCGCGCCGACGGTTGGGAGCAGCAGATAACTGCACGTTATCTGGTGGGGGCAGACGGCGCGAATTCACTGGTGCGCCGTCATCTCTATCCACAGCACCAAATCCGTAAATATGTCGCTATTCAACAATGGTTTGCGGAAAAGCATCCCGTACCGTTCTATTCCTGTATTTTTGATAACGATGCAACTGACTGTTATTCCTGGAGTATCAGCAAAGATGGCTATTTTATCTTTGGTGGTGCCTACCCCATGAAGGACGGACAGGCACGCTTTGACGCGCTGAAAGAGAAGCTGGAAGCGTTCCATTTCCAGTTCAGCAAACCGGTGAAAAGTGAAAAATGTACGGTGCTATTCCCCTCACGCTGGAAAGACTTCGTCTGCGGCGAGGACAACGCATTTTTGATTGGTGAAGCGGCCGGTTTTATCAGCGCCAGCTCGCTGGAAGGGATTAGCTATGCGCTGGACAGCGCGGAGATCCTCAAATCGGTACTGCTGCGGGATACACCAGATATGAATCACGCTTACCGTAAAGCCACCCACAAGTTACGTCTCAAACTGTATGGCAAAATCCTGAAAAGCCGGGCCCTGACGTCGGCATTTTCCCGTAAATGGATTATGCGCAGCGGCGTTGCGCATATTCCCTTGGCAAAATCAGAAAACCGCCCGCCAGTGAAAGAAAAACGTGAGAGAAAACGTAGTAAGGCAATGACATTGTGGCGCGTTTTCTTAAGGGACTGAGTTCACCTCGCTGTCACGGCCTTGTGCCACTGTAGCCAGCGCGGGAAAGTTGGCGGCGGTGTACCAGGAACCAGGCGTAGGCAGTCGCTCCATTGTACGGCCAGGCCAAAGTTCGAGTTGTGCCAACGCATCAAGGGAATATTCTCGCCAGTGATGTGGCAACATCAGTCTCAATGGCGAGGCTTGTTCACCCGGTACCGGCGTCGGTAAACGCGAGTCACTCACATCATAGTTTCTGTGCAGAACCAAATATTTCTCTGGTACCCGACGCTGGCTGTTCCACCATTTGCCATCCAGCATATCAAACTGAAAGCGGGTGATTTTTTCCGGTTTTGCCCCCAATTGCATCAACGCCTGGCGCAGCGAGTTGTTCATCGCCGCATCGTACATTTCCGTTGTTGCCAGTTGCCCATTGAGGATCAGCGATACCGCAATTCTGGCACCCAACAAATTTGAGTAGAGATCTTCCGGGGAAAATGCAGAAACCTCCTCCGAAAATCCTGGAACAGACTCAAAACCATACCATTGCGCAATTTCATGCCAGGCAGCGAGCTGAAACGCCAGATGCGCGGCCATCCATGCCGCCAGCGCGTAACGATCAGCAGGCTCTGTGGGAGGTGTGAAAGCGTTAAATACGACATGCCGTTGCGCAAGCTCATCATCCAGACGCAGCGTAAATGATTGACCAAGTCGTGGAAGAAGCTGGCTAAAGAGCCAGGCCGTCATGTCTGCGGTATCACGGACATGTGCGGTATCAATGAAGCCACCGCGAGCGGTATACACTATGCCGTTATTCTCATGCCCGATCCCTGCCAGATTCGCTAGCCCTAACAGTAGGCTATCGTTATAGCGGTGCTCGCCGATGCTATCGATCGTGACAACATTATCAAGTTCATAAAATGGCACCGGCATATGCAGTACCTGTGCGTGCAGGTCGTAGCCAAACGCGCAGCACGGACGTAATCCCTGAGGTGCAGGGAGGGGCGAAACTACCGACCAAGCAGTACCCTGGGCCTTATCCTCTGTAGAAACGAGCTGCAAAGTTACAGGTATTGCCGCACGGGCTATCGCCGTTGCCAGCCATAAGAGCGCTATTAACACCACCTTATTGATCAAAATGCCTCTCCAACCTGAAAATAAAAACCGCTGCTCCCTTTGCCAATCCCATAATCAAGACGCACATTCACCCGGGGCTTAAATTCAAAGCGGTAGCCCACACCGGCGGACGGTAACCAGCGTCCATCGTCCAGCGCATGAAAAGAGGGTCCCATCGTGCCCGCACCGAGCCAACCAACCACACCATGCCGCCAGTCAAGTTTCCGCCGATACTCCAGTTGCCCGCTGACGGCGTTTTTATCCCGGTAGCGCCCTTCGTAATAACCGCGCATACGCTGATTGCTGCCAAGCAGCGGCATCATGCTCCACGGCACATCGCCATGGGTAAACGCGCCGTCCATCTCCCAGGCAAGCACATTGTTCTCGTCCAGCGAGTGATAGCGGCTGTAGTGCAGTTGATATTCATCAAATCGCGTATCGCTTCCCACCTCTGGTGTGAATCGGGTATAGCGCACATCGGCATACTGTCCTTTACGCGGGTTGGGAACGAAATCACGATCGTCCCAGCTGAGTTCGACACTACTTCCGGAGCTGAGAACCGACGCCCCCTGCCCGGTATGCTCAATGTTGGGCGGATCGTTATCGTCCATTTGGGTAGCGTGCTGGGCGTTCAGCGACCAGCCAAGCCCCAGATAAACATTGGGTGCCAACTGGCGATACAACGTTGGACGCAACTCCAGAACCTGAGCGGTGTATTGCTGTTTTTGGTTATCTTTATCCCCAGTGCTAAAACCTTGCCCCCAGTAGTAGGTTGGAGTATCCGTTAATGCGCCATTGAGAAAAAATCGCCACCGATCGTCGGCAAAAAATGCGTAATTTTGCATCGTGATACCGAATGCGCCAGTTGAGCTAAAATAGCCGCTGAGCGTCAGCGTCGAGTTTTGGCTTACCGTATCATTCGGGTCAGGGCGATACATCCCCACCACCGCTGTACCGATCCCTAACCCCAGCTCCGGGGTATAAAACGGTCCCGGCATTACGCCCCAGTCAATGCCTTTGCTGGCGTCAAAGCTATCACTGGCACCCAACTTATTTAGCCAACCGTCAACTTCGCCTCGGCTCGGCAACGCTGCCCGCACTGTACAGGAGAGCATGTTGAACAGCAGGAAGAGGGTAAGACGGCTCAAAAGCGATACTCTCCCGCCATGAAGAAACTGTTACGTTCAGCAAAGCCGATTTCGGTCGTGACGTTGAAGTTCCGGGTAATTTCATACTGTGCGCCCACCAGCACGTTCCAGGGGGATTGCAGATGCTGTTTAACGTCAAAGCGACCATTACCGTCTTTGTTGGCAATATCAACGAGTCTTTGCAGCGTTTCAGACGGCATGGTGAGGTCGTTAAGGCTACCGCTAAATTCTTGCTGCACGTCCTGGTACATACTGCCAACCCATAGATTCAACTTTCCGGATGGCAGGTGCAGCGCATCCACACTGGGGGTGGTAAAGCGATATCCGATGCGCGGAGAAAGAGTTAAGGCGTCAATACTCCCATCCAGAATATCGAACCGCGTCTGGGTGTAGTTGGCATCAAAAGCAGTAAACCAGTTGCCTACACCGCCGACCAACGTCGTCCCTACGCCGTAGGTGGTGCCTTTAAAATCGAGCTGAAACGCCAGATTCTGCAAACTGCTTGGTGTGCGGTCTTTAAGGGGGCCTTTTATCCCGACGCCTATTTGCGAAACGGAGTGGCCATCGGTATAGCCAATCAAGCCATAGACATTCATAAACGGCAGCAGCCAGGCATCCAGCTTCAGCGTTTCGGTTTTACTGCGTTCACGCGTATTGCCGACGCTAATTTTAAACGCGTTATCCAGTGAGCGGCCACCGAGGGAAAGACCGTTGAAGTTAATACTATCCACATTAATATTTTGTCGGATATTCATGTAGTTAATATTCACGCCAAACGGTGCCGGTAGTTCATATCCGCGCTTACGCGCTTCATCGCCTAAAAAGGGCAAAATGGTGTGGTTTTCGGCAGGTTTAACAGTCGTTTTTTCCGGTACAGGCGCAGACAGACCGTCATCCTGATAGCCAAAGAGAGGTGTAATAGTTGAGCTGGAATCCGTCGCGGCACTGGCATGAAAAACCAGACAGGAAGACGTTATCAACACCACGCGGATGCTTGTGTTTGTCATAAGAAAGTTTAGTAGCAGGCAGGAATTGCCCAGATATAAAAGAAGAAGGGAGAGTATAGAAGTTACGTACTATGTGGAGGTATTAATGTGCGGTTTCACATCTGATAATATAAATATATGTTTTATAACATCTTAATGTTATTGCCCAGCCGAGGCCAGGCATAATACGCATCAGGAAAGGACGTATTTCTCTATCGCCCAGGCGACGCCATCTTCAAGGTTAGATTTCGTTACGAAGTTGGCGATTTCTTTGACTGATGGAATAGCGTTATCCATAGCAACGCCCACCCCTGCGTATTCAATCATCGCGATGTCGTTTTCCTGATCGCCAATCGCCATCACCTCTTCGGCTTTAATGCCTAACGCATCAGCCAGCGATTTTACGCCCGTCCCTTTATTGACGCGTTTATCGAGGATTTCGAGGAAATACGGCGCACTTTTCAGCACGGTGTACTTCTCTTTTACTTCCGCAGGTAGACGAGAGATAGCTTTATCGAGGATCTCCGGCTCGTCAATCATCATCACTTTCAGGAACTGGGTTGCAGGATCCATTTTCTCGGCTTCACAAAACACCAGCGGAATGGTCGCGACAAACGATTCGTGCACCGTGTAGTAGCTGATATCACGGTTCGCGGTATACAGCGTATTGCGATCGAGGGCGTGGAAATGCGAGCCAACTTCCCGGGAGAGCTGCTCCAGGTAACGATAATCATCATAGCTCAGCGCGGTTTGCGCCACGGTACTGCCATCCCCTGCTTTCTGCACCAGCGCACCGTTGTAGGTAATGCAGTAGTCACCGGGTTGTTCCATATGTAATTCTTTCAGATAGCTGTGAACGCCGGCATACGGGCGTCCCGTGGTCAGCACCACATTCACGCCACGCGCGCGTGCCGCGGCAATCGCCGTTTTGACCGCTGGTGAAATGGTGTGATCGGGCAGCAGAAGTGTGCCATCCATGTCGATAGCAATAAGTTTGATAGCCATGAGTTCCCCGGATTAAATGAGTCCGTCCTCATGCTAACGCGATTCCGCTCAAAAAACAGCTACGAAAAGGGGGATAGAAAGGGGAATCGAGATTCCCCTTTTTGTAGATTGGTTGTCGTTTGTAGGTCTGATAAGCAACGCGCCATCAGGCACAATACAACGTCTTGCCGGATGGCGGCGTAAACCGCCTTATCCGGCCTACAGATTGGCTTAAATATCGATGTTCGCCGCTTTCAGGGCGTTTTCTTCGATAAATGCGCGACGCGGTTCAACGGCATCGCCCATCAGCGTGGTGAACAGCTGGTCGGCAGCAATCGCATCCTTCACGGTAACGCGCAGCATACGACGGCTTTCCGGATCCATGGTGGTTTCCCACAGCTGTTCCGGGTTCATCTCGCCAAGACCTTTATAACGCTGGATAGCGAGGCCACGACGAGACTCTTTTTGCAGCCATTCCAGCGCCTGCTCAAAGCTGGCAACCGGCTGGCGACGCTCGCCACGTTCGATAAACGCATCGTCTTCGATCAGCCCACGCAGCTTCTCGCCAAGCGTACAAATACGATGGTACTCGCCACCGGTCACAAATTCATGTTCCAATGGATAGTCAGTATCGACACCGTGGGTACGCACCCGGATCACCGGTTCGAACAGGTTCAGTTCAGCGTCTTTACGCACGAAGCTATTCCAGGTGCTGCCGTGCATTTCGTTTTCATTAAGCACGTTAACCAACTGGGAAACCCAGGCCGTAACTTTCGCTTCATCAGCCAGATCGGCTTCTGGCAGCGTCGGTTGATAAACCAGCTCTTTCAGCAGCGCTTTCGGGAAACGACGTTCCATACGGCCAATCATTTTCTGCGTCGCGTTGTATTCAGAAACCAGTTTCTCTAACGACTCACCGGAAAGGGCTGGTGCGCTGGCGTTGGTGTGCAGCGTTGCGCCATCCAGAGCGATAGAGATCTGATACTGATCCATCGCTTCGTCATCTTTAATGTACTGTTCCTGCTTGCCTTTTTTCACTTTGTACAGCGGTGGCTGTGCAATGTAAACGTGGCCGCGTTCAACGATTTCCGGCATTTGACGATAGAAGAAGGTCAACAGCAGCGTACGAATGTGCGAGCCATCGACGTCGGCATCGGTCATGATGATGATGCTGTGATAACGCAGTTTGTCCGGGTTGTACTCGTCACGACCGATGCCACAGCCGAGCGCGGTGATCAGCGTCGCGACTTCCTGAGAGGAGAGCATCTTGTCAAAGCGCGCTTTCTCGACGTTGAGGATTTTACCCTTCAGCGGCAGAATCGCCTGGTTTTTACGGTTACGGCCCTGCTTGGCAGAACCGCCCGCGGAGTCCCCTTCCACAAGGTACAGTTCGGACAGCGCCGGGTCACGTTCCTGACAGTCCGCCAGCTTGCCCGGCAGACCCGCTAAGTCGAGCGCGCCTTTACGACGGGTCATTTCACGCGCACGACGTGCAGCTTCACGAGCACGCGCAGCATCAATAATTTTGCCGACAACGATTTTCGCGTCAGACGGGTTTTCCAGCAGATATTCGCTCAGCAGTTCGTTCATCTGCTGTTCTACCGCCGATTTCACCTCAGAGGAGACCAGCTTGTCTTTGGTCTGTGAGGAGAACTTCGGATCCGGTACTTTCACGGAAACAACGGCAATCAGGCCTTCACGGGCATCGTCACCAGTAGCACTGACTTTCGCTTTTTTGCTGTAGCCTTCTTTGTCCATGTAGGCGTTCAGGGTACGGGTCATCGCCGCACGGAAGCCTGCAAGGTGAGTACCGCCGTCACGCTGTGGAATGTTGTTGGTGAAGCAGTAGATGTTTTCCTGGAAACCATCGTTCCACTGCAGCGCAACTTCAACGCCGATACCGTCTTTTTCGGTGGAGAAGTAGAAGATATTCGGGTGGATCGGCGTTTTGTTTTTGTTGAGGTATTCAACAAACGCCTTGATGCCACCTTCGTAGTGGAAATGGTCTTCTTTGCCGTCACGCTTGTCACGCAGACGAATAGAGACGCCGGAGTTCAGGAATGACAGCTCACGCAGACGTTTCGCCAGAATGTCGTATTCAAATTCAACAACATTGGTAAAGGTTTCGTGGCTTGGCCAGAAACGGACCTGAGTCCCGGTCAATTCTGTTTCGCCGGTTACTGCCAGCGGCGCCTGCGGCACACCGTGCACGTAAGTTTGCTGATGCACTTTGCCTTCACGACGAATCACCAGTTCCAGCTTCTGTGACAGGGCGTTAACGACGGAAACACCCACGCCGTGCAGACCGCCGGAAACTTTATAGGAGTTATCATCGAATTTACCGCCTGCGTGCAAAACGGTCATGATAACTTCCGCTGCCGAAACACCCTCTTCCGGGTGAATACCGGTTGGGATACCACGGCCATCATCGGTAACGGACACGGAGTTGTCAGCGTGAATCGTTACCACGATATCTTTACAGTGACCCGCGAGCGCTTCGTCGATAGCGTTATCTACCACCTCGAATACCATGTGGTGCAGACCGGTGCCGTCATCCGTGTCGCCGATATACATACCCGGGCGCTTACGCACCGCATCCAGTCCTTTCAGGACTTTGATACTGGAGGAGTCATAAGAATTCGACATCAACGTTTCTCGCTCATTTTATCTTGGGTTAATCCGTTATTTTACCCTTTTCCACGGTAAACATCTTCGAATTTTCATCGGACATGTCTATAACGTGTTCAGCGCTTATTGCGCTGACAAAGACCTGAGATTGCGTGGCTTTTAAGCGGCTGGCCAGCAGTCCGCGACGCGCGTCATCCAGTTCAGAGGCAAAATCATCTATCAGGTACAGGCAGCGCCGCCCGCTTTCACGGGTCAGGAACTCCCCTTGCGCCAGACGTAAGGCGCACATCAGCAGCTTTAGCTGCCCACGCGACAACGTATCTTCCACCGGCGCACCGTCGGCGCGAATGCGGAAATCCGCCTTATGCGGGCCGTGCGCAGTGTAGGTCAACATGCGATCGCGTTCAAAACTGCGTTCCAGCACTTCGGCATAATCAGTCTCTTTCTCCCAGCCGCGCTGGAATGAGAAGGAGAGCGAAAACTCGGGAAGAAACTGCTGGCAGGTATCCGCCATATCCTGCGCGATACCGGCGCTGTACTCCGCGCGCCAGGTGCTGATTTGTTCCGCCAGTGGGATCAGTTCTTTATCCCACGGGCGCAGTTGCTCATAACGGCTCACCTGGCGCAGTGCTGCATTGCGCTGCTTGAGCAGTCGCTTCAGGTTGCTCCAGGCGGTGAAAAATCCGACTTCATTGTGAAAGCATCCCCAGTCAAGGAATGCTCTTCTGTATTTGGGGCCGCCGTTGAGTAAAGTAAACCCCTCAGGCGTGATCAGCTGCATCGGCATCAGGTGCGCCAGTTCTGCGACCTTGTGCCCGTCAGTGCCGTCAATGCGCACTTTGCTGTCGCCCAGTTTGTCTTTCGTCAGGCCAATCGACGTCTCACGTTCTTCACCCTGCAAACGCCCGTGTAAAACAAACGACTCCTGCTCGTGGCGAATCACGCGGCCAATCTGCAAACTGCGAAACGCCCGGCCATGGCCGAGCGTATAGATGGCTTCCAGCACACTGGTTTTGCCGCTGCCGTTCGCGCCAACCAGGAAGTTAAAGCCAGGGGATAAAGCGAGATCCGCATTTTCAATATTGCGGAAATCTTTAATCAGGAGTCGGGATAGCGACATATCAACTCATAACCAGGGCGTTATCGTCGCAGTTAGTCTGGTTACGGCCAGCGCACAGCAACCGGAGCGTACTGAAGTACGTGAGGATTGCGAGCACTGCCCGGAGCCAGAATAACAAGTAAGATAGCCCGATATTCTTTACAAGCGCATAGGCATGACGACATAGGCTGCAGATTGTGACGCTGCATCTTCAATCTGTACGCTCGATACGGAATCGGTCAGCAGAATACGCACGTTCTCGCACTTCAGCGCGTTCAGAACGTCCAGTACGTAACTCACGTTAAAGCCGATTTCCAGTTCTGTACCAGGATAGGAGACATCCAGAATTTCTTCTGCTTCTTCCTGCTCCGGGTTGTTGGCGGTGATTTTGAGCTGGTTTTCGCTGACATACAGACGCACGCCGCGGAATTTCTCGTTCGAGAGGATCGCCGCACGCGCAAACGCCTGTTTGAGGATATCGCAACCGGCTTCCAGATGTTTGTCCGGATTCTTCGGCAATACGCGGCGATAATCCGGGAAACGGCCATCAACCAGCTTAGAGGTGAAGATGAAGTCACCAACGTGCGCACGAATGTTGTTGCTGCCAATCTGCACGCGCAGCGGGTTATCGCCGCCGTCGAGCATACGCATCAGTTCAATCACACCTTTACGCGGTACGATCACCGAATGGCTTGGCAACGGCTGACCAACAGGCATTGAACAAACCGCCAGGCGGTGACCGTCGGTCGCCACGGTACGCAGCTCTTCCCCTTCGGTTTCAAACAGCATGCCGTTTAAGTAGTAACGTACGTCCTGATGCGCCATCGAAAACTGCGTGGCTTCAATCAGGCGCTTCATCGTCGCCTGCGGCAGGGTGAATTCGACTTCGCTCTGCCAGTCATCCAGATTCGGGAAGTCGGCGGCAGGCAGCGTAGACAGCGAGAAACGGCTGCGGCCAGAACGCACCAGCATACGGTCGCCTTCCAGTTGAACGGCAATTTCCGCGCCTTCCGGCAATCCACGGCAAATATCGAAGAATTTACGCGCCGGAACGGTGGTCGCGCCAGGTTCATGAGGCTGGATCAGCGCCACGCGCGCCACCATCTCCATTTCGAGATCGGTACCGGTCAGCGAAAGCGTGCCGTCAGCAACCTG
The DNA here is from genome assembly GCF_030332785.1 of Citrobacter sp. Cpo069. Classification (NCBI taxonomy): domain Bacteria; kingdom Pseudomonadati; phylum Pseudomonadota; class Gammaproteobacteria; order Enterobacterales; family Enterobacteriaceae; genus Citrobacter; species Citrobacter sp. Cpo069. The sequence continues at coordinate 47,328 of NZ_JAOWHD010000046.1, read as the reverse complement.
CAGCAGCAGGTTTCCGAGAATAGGCAGTGTAGGACGTCCACCCAGCGGGCCGCTGACCTGCTGAAGCGGTTTTAATAAATGTTCACGTTCAACGGTAAATTTCATAGCGTCACGAAGATAATGTTCTGATTAAATTGGAGAAATCTTCTTTAATATCATGGCTTTCTTCACGCAACTGCTCAATCTTGCGGCAGGCATGAAGCACGGTAGTATGGTCACGCCCACCAAACGCGTCGCCAATTTCCGGCAGACTGTGGTTAGTGAGCTCTTTTGCCAGCGCCATCGCCATCTGGCGCGGGCGAGCTACCGAGCGAGATCGACGCTTAGAAAGCAGATCCGCAATTTTGATTTTGTAATACTCCGCCACCGTCTTCTGGATATTGTCGATGGTGACCAGCTTTTCCTGCAAAGCCAGCAGATCGCGCAGCGCTTCGCGCACGAAATCGATAGTAATCGCCCGGCCGGTAAAATTGGCGTTGGCGATCACGCGATTCAGTGCGCCTTCCAGCTCACGTACGTTAGAGCGTAGACGCTTAGCAATAAAGAACGCTACTTCACCCGGCAGACGAATGTCGTTTTCGTCGGCTTTTTTCATCAGGATCGCAACACGCGTTTCCAGTTCAGGCGGTTCGATCGCGACAGTCAGTCCCCAGCCAAAGCGGGATTTCAGACGATCTTCAACGCCGTTGATCTCCTTCGGATAGCGATCCGAGGTCAGAATGATCTGCTGATTGCCTTCCAGCAGGGCGTTAAAGGTGTGGAAAAACTCTTCCTGCGATCGCTCTTTATTCGCGAAGAATTGGATATCGTCAATCAGCAGCGCGTCAACGGAACGGTAGTAGCGTTTAAACTCTTCGATCGCGTTGTTTTGCAGGGCTTTGACCATGTCCTGCACAAAACGCTCGGAGTGCATATACACCACTTTGGCGTTTGGCTTACGCGCCATAATGCCGTTACCGACAGCGTGCAACAGGTGGGTTTTACCCAGACCCGTACCGCCATAAAGGAATAACGGATTGTAGGCGCCGCCAGGATTGTCCGCCACCTGACGTGCCGCCGCGCGCGCCAGTTGGTTAGATTTACCTTCAACGAAGTTATCAAACGTGTGTTTGACGTTGACGTTAGAACGATAGGTAGGTTCTGCCGGAGCCGGGACGTTATCCCAGCCTGGACGCGCCGCCGGAGCAGCACGTTGCGGTTGCACTTGCTGAGCCACGTGGGCGGGCGCAACAACATTGTTGACCGGCGTTTTCAGCGTTTGCGTGACGGGTTTAGTACCGACTTCAAAGCGCAGCTGTGGGGCATCCGCTCCACAGAAATTATTGAGTAATCCATTAATATTATTAAGGTATTTATCCCTTACCCAATCGAGCACGAAACGGTTTGGCGCATACAAAGCCAGCGTGTTATCGCTCAGTTCCGCCTGCAACGGGCGTATCCACATACTGAACTCTGTGGCTGGTAACTCATCCTGCAATCGGGCAAGACACTGCTGCCAAAGCGAAAGTGACACGGCGGACTCCACTCGAACAAAAGTCGATAAATGACAAAGGCTGAAACATTCATGATTGTTGACGCACATCGACAAGACCCTATGCAAAGGGTGACGTGCGAATTGCTATCTGCAATTTTTACCCGATCAGGATCCATTGAAACGATCAGGACCGCGGATCATAGCGTAAACTGAGAAAGAGATCTTCTGTTTCTCACAGATTCTTCCCGATTTATCCACAGGATGATCCAGAATCGGCTAAGTGTAAACGATCCTGGAGAAGTGCTGCAGGTTTTAGCGCGCATATTGAAAAAATTAATGAGTAAAGATGCTTTACTGCTTAAACGATCTAATAAAGATCCCGTGCGATCCTTGCGCTTTATCCACCAGCCCGTATAATTCTTACCCCCAGCGAGTAACGGTCGCCTTACGGCGTCAACGCTGCCTGTTTTTTACGCGAAACCATGCGGAAAAAAGCGGGAAATAAGGAAAGAGAATTGACTCCGGAGTGTACAATTATTACAATCCGGCCTCTTTAATCACCCACACTGTGGCGTAAGTCGTTCGAAATTCGTTCGGGTATACGCAAAAGTCAGTGAATTTATTCAAGTTTAGGTAGAAATCGCCATGAAACGCACTTTTCAACCGTCTGTACTGAAGCGCAACCGTTCTCACGGCTTCCGTGCTCGTATGGCTAATAAAAATGGTCGTCAGGTTCTGGCACGTCGTCGTGCTAAAGGCCGTTCTCGTCTGACCGTTTCTAAGTAATAAAAGCTAGCCCCTGAGTGGTTAAGCTCGCATTTCCCAGGGAGTTACGTTTGTTAACTCCCACTCATTTCACATTCGTCTTCCAGCAGCCACAACGGGCTGGCACGCCGCAAATCACCATCCTCGGCCGCCTGAATTCGCTGGGGCATCCCCGTATCGGTCTTACAGTCGCCAAGAAAAATGTTAAACGTGCGCATGAACGCAATCGGATTAAACGTCTGACTCGTGAAAGCTTCCGTTTACGTCAGCACGAGCTTCCAGCAATGGATTTCGTGGTGGTGGCGAAAAAAGGGGTTGCTGACCTCGATAACCGTGCTCTCTCGGAAGCGTTGGAAAAATTATGGCGTCGCCATTGTCGCCTGGCTCGCGGGTCCTGATAGCCCTCATTCGGGTCTATCAACGCCTGATCAGTCCGCTGCTTGGGCCGCATTGCCGTTTCACTCCAACCTGTTCGAGCTACGGAATTGAGGCATTGCGCAGGTTTGGAGTGATAAAAGGCAGTTGGTTGACGGTGAAACGCGTATTAAAATGCCACCCTTTACACCCTGGTGGTGACGATCCCGTCCCGCCCGGACCATTTGATACCAGAGAACACTAACGATGGATTCGCAACGCAATCTTTTAGTCATCGCTTTGCTGTTCGTGTCTTTCATGATCTGGCAAGCCTGGGAGCAGGATAAAAACCCGCAACCTCAGGCCCAACAGACCACGCAGACAACGACCACCGCAGCGGGTAGCGCCGCAGACCAGGGCGTACCGGCCAGTGGCCAGGGGAAACTGATTACGGTTAAAACTGACGTGCTTGATCTGACCATCAACACCCGTGGTGGTGATGTGGAACAGGCTTCACTGCCAGCTTACCCGAAAGAACTCGGTTCTACCGAACCGTTCCAGTTACTGGAAACCACGCCACAGTTCATCTACCAGGCACAGAGTGGCCTGACAGGTCGTGACGGCCCGGATAACCCGGCTAACGGCCCACGTCCGCTGTACAACGTCGATAAAGACGCGTTTGTACTGGCTGACGGTCAGAACGAACTGCAGATCCCGATGACCTATACTGACGCAGCGGGTAACACATTCACTAAAACGTTTGTACTCAAGCGTGGTGAATATGCTGTCAACGTTAACTACAGCGTGCAGAACGCCGGCGAAAAACCGCTGGAAGTCTCCACCTTTGGTCAGCTGAAGCAATCCATCAATCTGCCATCTCATCGCGACACCGGTAGCAGCAACTTTGCGCTGCACACCTTCCGTGGCGCGGCGTACTCCACGCCGGATGAGAAGTATGAGAAATACAAATTCGACACCATTGCTGAAAACGAAAACCTGAACGTCAATGCTAAAGACGGCTGGGTCGCAATGCTGCAACAGTATTTCGCAACGGCATGGGTTCCGCGTAACGACGGCACCAACAACTTCTATACCGCTAACCTGGGTAACGGCATTGCCGCTATCGGCTATAAATCACAGCCGGTACTGGTACAGCCAGGCCAGACTGGCGCGATGACCAGCACCCTGTGGGTCGGCCCGGAAATTCAGGATAAAATGGCGGCCGTTGCACCGCACCTGGATCTGACCGTGGATTACGGCTGGTTGTGGTTCATTTCTCAGCCGCTGTTTAAACTGCTGAAGTGGATCCATAGCTTCCTGGGTAACTGGGGCTTCTCCATCATCGTTATCACCTTTATCGTTCGTGGCATCATGTACCCGCTGACCAAAGCGCAGTACACCTCCATGGCGAAGATGCGTATGCTGCAGCCGAAGATTCAGGCTATGCGTGAGCGTCTGGGCGATGACAAACAGCGTCAGAGCCAGGAAATGATGGCCCTGTACAAAGCTGAGAAGGTAAACCCGCTGGGCGGCTGCTTCCCGCTGATCATCCAGATGCCAATCTTCCTGGCGTTGTACTACATGCTGATGGGCTCCATTGAACTGCGTCATGCGCCGTTCGCCCTGTGGATCCATGACCTGTCTGCACAGGACCCGTACTACATCCTGCCGATTCTGATGGGCGTGACGATGTTCTTCATTCAGAAGATGTCTCCGACCACTGTAACCGACCCGATGCAGCAGAAGATCATGACCTTCATGCCGGTCATCTTCACCGTGTTCTTCCTGTGGTTCCCGTCAGGTCTGGTGCTGTACTATATCGTCAGCAACCTGGTAACCATTATTCAGCAGCAGCTGATTTACCGTGGTCTGGAGAAACGTGGCCTGCATAGCCGCGAGAAGAAAAACTCCTGATTCGGTGTAGGCCGGATTAGGCGAAGCCGCCATCCGGCAAACGGAACATAAAGTAAAGGGCGGTCATTAGACCGCCTTTTTTATTGCATTAAGAAGAGACAAACCATGAGCCATAACGACACCATCGTCGCTCAGGCCACCCCACCGGGACGTGGTGGCGTGGGTATCCTGCGTATCTCCGGCCTGAAGGCGCGTGAGGTCGCAGAAACCGTACTGGGGAAACTGCCCAAACCGCGTTATGCCGATTATCTGCCGTTTAAAGACGCGGATGGCAGCGCGCTGGATCAGGGGATTGCCTTGTGGTTCCCCGGCCCAAACTCCTTTACCGGCGAAGACGTTTTAGAGCTTCAGGGCCACGGCGGTCCAGTGATTCTTGACCTGCTGCTCAAACGTATTCTGACCATTCCCGGGCTGCGCATTGCCAGACCGGGTGAATTCTCCGAGCGAGCGTTTCTCAATGATAAGCTCGATTTAGCCCAGGCCGAGGCGATTGCCGACCTGATCGATGCCAGCTCAGAGCAAGCCGCTCGCTCGGCGCTGAACTCGTTGCAGGGCGCATTTTCCGCACGGGTAAATCATCTTGTGGAAGCGCTCACTCACCTGCGCATCTATGTTGAAGCAGCGATCGACTTCCCGGATGAAGAAATCGACTTCCTGTCTGACGGCAAGATTGAAGCGCAACTCAACAGCGTTATCAGCGATCTTGATGCCGTGCGTGCGGAAGCGCGTCAGGGCAGCCTGCTGCGCGAAGGGATGAAGGTGGTGATTGCCGGTCGGCCAAACGCCGGGAAATCAAGCCTGCTGAACGCGCTGGCTGGCCGTGAGGCGGCCATTGTCACCGATATCGCCGGGACTACTCGCGACGTGCTGCGTGAGCATATTCACATCGACGGCATGCCGCTACACATCATCGACACCGCCGGTTTGCGCGATGCCAGCGACGAAGTTGAACGCATCGGTATCGAACGTGCCTGGCAGGAAATTGAACAGGCCGACCGTGTACTGTTTATGGTTGATGGCACCACCACCGACGCCGTGGACCCGGCAGATATCTGGCCAGACTTTATTGCCCGTCTGCCAGCCAAACTGCCGATCACCGTGGTGCGTAACAAAGCGGATATTACCGGTGAGACGCTGGGCCTTAGCGAAGTAAATAGCCACTCACTGGTTCGCCTCTCCGCGCGTACCGGTGAAGGCGTTGACGTACTGCGTAATCATCTCAAACAGAGCATGGGCTTTGAAACCAATATGGAAGGCGGCTTCCTGGCGCGTCGTCGTCACCTGCAGGCGCTGGCAGAAGCTGCAGAGCATCTCGAGCAGGGTAAAGCCCAACTGCTCGGAGCATGGGCCGGAGAATTGCTGGCTGAGGAGCTACGCCTGGCGCAGCAGAACCTCAGTGAGATCACCGGAGAATTTACTTCCGACGATCTGCTGGGACGGATTTTCTCCAGCTTCTGTATTGGTAAGTAGCGTTGTGTTGCCCGGTAGCTAGATTCTAACCGGGCCTACAGGCCCCGTAGGCCGGATAAGGCATTTACGCCGCCATCCGGCAACAACTATTTCCCATGTGGAAATCACTGTTGTCCAAATGGCAACTCGTGCAGTTGACTCTCTGACCGTATGCTTAGCGCCACATTTCTTATGAGGTCGCTATGACACGCTTTCTAATCTGCAGTTTCGCCCTGGTTCTTCTTTATCCTGCCGGTATTGATATGTATCTGGTGGGGCTGCCCCGTATTGCTGCCGATTTACAGGCCAGCGAGGCGCAACTGCATATCGCGTTTTCGGTTTATCTGGCAGGAATGGCGACGGCGATGCTGTTCGCCGGTAAAATTGCCGACCAGTCAGGTCGCAAACCGGTCGCCATAGTCGGCGCACTCATCTTTATTTTCGCCTCTGCGCTATGTTCTTTCGCCGAAAGCGGTACGCCATTCCTCATAGGTCGTTTTATTCAGGGCGTAGGTGCGGGCTGTTGCTACGTGGTGGCTTTCGCTATCCTGCGCGATACGCTCGACGATCGCCGCCGGGCGAAGGTACTGTCGTTGTTGAACGGTATTACCTGTATCGTGCCGGTGCTGGCTCCAGTGATGGGGCATCTGATCATGCTCAAATACCCGTGGCAGAGCCTGTTCTACACGATGATGGGAATGGGGGTGGCTGTTTGCCTGCTGTCGGTGTTTGTCCTGCGAGAATCGCGCCCAGCAACGCTTATGGCGACGACGGAAAAGCACCACACGACCGAATCACTGATAAACCGCTTTTTCTTAAGCCGTCTGGCCATTACCACCCTCAGCGTGTCGGTGATCCTGACCTTCGTGAATACGTCTCCGGTGCTGCTGATGGAAGTGATGGGCTTCGACCGTGGTGAGTATGCCACCACGATGGCCATGACCGCAGGCATCAGTATGGCGGTCTCTTTCTCTACGCCATTTGCTCTGAGCGTATTTAAGCCTCGCGTTCTGATGCTGACCTCACAGGTGCTGTTTCTGTGTGCCGGCGTGGTGTTAACCCTTGCCACTTCACACGCAGTAACGCTTTTCGGGCTGACGTTAATCTGCGCTGGATTCTCGGTCGGCTTCGGTGTTGCGATGAGCCAGGCGCTTGGGCCGTTCTCGCTGCGCGCGGGCGTCGCCAGCTCAGCATTAGGTATTGCGCAGGTTTGCGGTTCCTCGCTGTGGATTTGGCTGGCGGCGGTTCTTGGCCTTGATGCGCTGAATATGCTGATCGGGATTCTGATTGGCTGTAGCATAGTGAGTATCATGCTGATTATCACTGTTGCACCTAACCGGTCCGCGCCAACTCATGAAGAAATCCCTCAGCAGTCTCGATCTTAATTTATTGCTCTGCCTGCAGCTGTTGATGCAGGAACGCAGCGTCACTAAAACCGCCAAACGGATGAACGTCACGCCGTCGGCGGTCAGTAAGTCGCTGTCGAAGCTGCGGACCTGGTTTGATGATCCCTTGTTTGTGAACACCCCGCTGGGGCTATCGCCGACGCCGCTGATGGTCAGCATGGAGCAGAGCCTTGCTGAATGGATGCAGATGGGCAATCAGTTGCTCGATAAGCCGCACCATGAGTCTCCACGCGGGCTGAAGTTTGATCTGGCGGCCGAAACGCCGTTAGTGATGATCATGTTCAATGCGCTCTCCCTGCAGATTTATCAGCGCTATCCCCAGGCAACAATCAAAATACGCAACTGGGACTATGACTCGCTGGATGCCATTATTCGCGGTGAAGTGGATATTGGCTTTACCGGGCGCGAAAGCCATCCGCGTTCGCGCGAACTGCTGAGTTTGTTGCCATTGTCGATCGACCATGAAGTGCTGTTTTCCGATCTGCCCTGCGTCTGGCTACGTGAAGATCATCCCGCACTGCAGGAAGAGTGGAATCTGGACACCTTTCTGCGCTATCCGCACATCAGCATTAGCTGGGAACAAAGCGATACATGGGCGCTGGATGAAGTCCTGCAAGAAATGGGACGCGCACGCAATATCGCGTTATGTCTGCCCGGTTTTGAGCAATCGCTGTTTATGGCCGCGCAGCCGGATCACGCGCTGATAGCCACCGCACCGGTCTATTGCCAGCGTTATAACCAACTCCACCAGCTTCCACTCGTTGCACGGCCGATGCCATTTGATACGGCGCAACTGGAAAAAATGCGCGTACCGTTCACTCTTCTTTGGCATAAACGCAACAGCCACAATCCTAAGATCGTCTGGCTAAAAGACACGATCAAGGCGCTTTATCGCGATATCTCCTGACGATCCTTCATTTTGGTGTTGCTAAATCGACCATTCTGGCAACAGAAATGTAAATATCGCGTAATGTCTCCCATTTTCGCTTAGTTTTTGGGCAGCAAAGCCTGCCCGGAAGCCGTGTAAATGTTACTCTGGTAATAATCACGGACCATTAATCACGGAGCGACAAATGGCGACACATTTTGCCAGAGGGATTCTTACGGAGGGACACCTGGTTTCAGCTCGCCTCCCTTCTCCATGTCATATCGAAGCAAGAGATCTACCCGCTCATCGCCGGACACGTTTCCTGGCTTCCCGAAGTCTTCTCGCTGAACTGATGTTTATGCTTTACGGCACCAGCACGCTGCCCGAAATTGTTACTCAGGCCAAAGGTAAGCCCGTTTTTCGCGATAAGAACCTGCCGGGTTTTTCGATTTCCTATGCCGGGAATATCGTCGGCGTTGTGCTAACAACTGAAGGAACGTGCGGCCTGGATATGGAACTTCAGCGGGCCACCCGCGGGTTTCACAATCCAAATTCAGCGGAAACGTGGCGCTTCTCCAGTAACGAAAACCTGTGGATCAATAACCAAAACGACCCCAACGAAGCACGCGCGCAGCTCATTACATTGCGCCAGAGCGTACTCAAACTCACTGGCGATGTGTGCAATGACGATCCGCGCGAGCTCCAGCTTTTACCCGGCGCAGGGCGCCTGAAATGTGCCCATGTGGCGCAGGTTGAAGCCATTTGCGATGCGGAAGATGTACTGGTGTGGTCAGTTGCGGTTACGCCAACCATTGAAAAACTCAAAGTTTGGGAGTTTGATGGTAAACAGGACTGGAAAATTTTGCCTGATATCCAGACTCGCGCCAATGAGCCAACGGGTCGTCTGATCCGGTTCTCTCAATTATGTGCAGCGAAGAGCCATACGCTTTGATTTAACCTTCATGATGAAACAGGAGCCACCATGTCTGAAACATTGAATGTTGTTACGTTACTGGGAAGTCTGCGCAAAGGTTCGTTTAATGGAATGGTTGCCCGTACGCTGCCCAAGATTGCTCCAGCGGGAATGGAAGTGAACGCGCTGCCGTCGATTGGTGATATCCCTCTGTACGATGCCGACCTCCAACAGGAAGAAGGTTTTCCGGCCAGCGTAGAAGCACTGGCTGAGCAAATCAGAAAGGCTGACGGTGTCGTCATCGTCACACCTGAATATAACTATTCTGTTCCGGGCGGACTGAAGAACGCCATCGACTGGCTGTCCCGCCTGCCCGATCAGCCATTATCGGGTAAGCCGGTGCTGATCCAGACCAGTTCTATGGGCGCTATTGGCGGCGCGCGCTGCCAGTATCATCTACGTCAGATCCTGGTATTCCTCGACGCCATGGTAATGAACAAGCCGGAATTTATGGGCGGCGTCATTCAGAACAAAGTAGACCCGCAGACAGGTGAAGTGATCGACCAAAGCACGCTGGACCATCTGACCGGTCAATTGACCGCATTTGGCGACTACATTCAGCGCGTGAAAGCGTAAAAGAAAAAGCCCGGCGATATGCCGGGCTTGTTGATATATGGGCAAATAAACAACGATTAGTGCGCGTCGATAAACACAATCTTCAGCACAAACAGCAGCGCGACAATGATGACGCACGGGCTGAGATCGCGGAAACGTCCGGTACCAATCTTCATCACGCAGTAAGAAATAAAGCCCAGCGCAATACCTTCGGTAATTGAGAAGCTAAAGGGCATCATCACGGCAGTAATAAACGCCGGAACCGCTTCTGTAAGGTCATCCCACTTCACGCGCGACAGGCTTGATGTCATCAGGACGCCAACGTAAATCAGCGCACCTGCTGCTGCATAACCCGGTACCATCCCCGCCAGCGGCGACAGGAAGATAACCAACAGGAACAGCAGACCAACGACCACGGCGGTCAGACCGGTACGTCCACCGACCGAAACCCCGGAAGAAGATTCGATATACGCAGTAACGGAAGAAGTCCCGATAAACGCCCCGGTAACCGACGACACGCTATCCACATACAGCGCTTGCTTCATGCGCGGGAACTTGCCCTTCGCATCCGCCAGACCGGCTTTATCCGTAACGCCAATCAGCGTACCGGAGGAGTCGAACAGGTTAACCAGCATGAACGAGAAAATCACACCCGCCAGGCCAATGTTAAACGAACCGGCCAGGTCGACATGTCCGATAACGGACATCACGCTCGGTGGCGCAGAAACGATACCGTTGTAATGAACATCGCCCAGCATCCAGCCCAGCAGCGTGGTTACGATGATAGAAATCAGCACCGCCGCGTGAATGTTACGGGACGCCAGAATCGCGATGATAAAGAAGCCCAGGATACCGAGCAGTACGCTGTGGGACGTCAGGTTACCGATAGACACCAGCGTGTCTTTGTTGGCGACGATAACACCGGCGTTTTTCAGCCCCATCATGCCGATGAACAGACCAATACCGCTGGTGATCCCCACACGCAGGCTAACCGGGATATTGGCAATCATCCAGTAACGAACGCGGAAAATCGTCAGCAGCAGCAGACCAACAGCGCCCCAGAAGATAGCGCCCATTCCAATCTGCCATGACAGCCCCATCGCGCCAACGACCACGAAAGCGAAGAATGCGTTCAGGCCCATAGCAGGCGCAAGTGCGACCGGCAGGTTGGCAAACAGGCCCATCAGGATGCTACCAAATGCAGCAATAAGGCAGGTGGTAACAAAGACAGCGCTGGTATCCATGCCAGCCACGCCAAGAATTTGCGGGTTAACAAAAACGATATACACCATCGTCAGGAAGGTCGTTAAACCGGCGATCACTTCGGTCCGTGCCGTCGTGCCATGTTCGCGCAGTTTGAACACGCGTTCCAGCATCCCCTGGCCAGAAGCCTGGGTTGTGTGTTGTTGACTCATTATCAATTTCCGAACAAGGAGGGAAAATTCGTCGCTATCCTATACCAAAATGCGACAATAGGGTTGGGTTATGAGCAACTTTTTTCATTGATTTTGCTTATACGGCAACGATTGCGTCGCCCAATAATGCATTACGAAAACGTTAAACTTGTTAAAACGGAAATGACATGTCCCAGATAGAAGCCGTATTTTTTGACTGTGACGGTACCCTTGTCGACAGTGAAGTGATTTGTTCTCGCGCGTATGTCAGCATGTTCCAGGCGTTTGGCATTACGCTCGATCTTGAAGAAATTTTCAAACGCTTCAAGGGGGTAAAGCTGTACGAGATCATCGACATTATCAACGAGGAGCACGGTGTCGAACTGGCAAAAGCCGATTTAGAACCGGTTTATCGCGCTGAGGTCGCACGTCTGTTCGATACGGAACTGGAGGTGATTGCCGGTGCCAATGCGCTACTGGACAGCATGGCCGTACCAATGTGTGTGGTCTCTAACGGTCCGGTCAGTAAAATGCAGCATTCGCTGGGTAAGCTGGGCATGTTGCACCATTTTCCTGATTTACTGTTCAGCGGCTACGATATTCAGCGTTGGAAGCCCGATCCGGCCCTGATGTTCCATGCGGCGAAAGCGATGGACGTTAACGTTGAGAACTGCATTCTGGTTGATGATTCCAGCGCAGGTGCGCAGGCGGGGATTGCCGCCGGGATGGAAGTGTTCTACTTCTGCGCCGATCCGCATAACAAACCGATCGATCATCCAAAAGTGACGACGTTTACCGATCTGGCACAGTTGCCGGAATTGTGGAAAGCGCGGGGTTGGAATATCGTCGAATAAACAGTAGGCCCGATAAGCAAAGCGCCATCAGGCGAATGGCAGAATGCCGGATGCGGCGTAACACCTTATCCGGCCTACAATAGCGACGCCGGGGGATCCCGGCGAACGCAACAAACTGCTTATTCCTTCGGATCTTTGCCCGCCAGCAGCTTATCCAGCTCATCCCCGCCCACGTGACGGAAGTCTTGTCCCTTCACGAAGTAGAAGATGTATTCGCAGATATTCTGGCAGCGGTCACCGATACGTTCGATGGAACGTGCGCAGAACAGCGCGGTCAGCACGCTTGGAATGGTACGTGGGTCTTCCATCATATAAGTCATCAGCTGACGCACGATGCCTTCATATTCCTGGTCAACTTTCTTATCTTCGCGATAAATACGCACTGCTTCGTCAAGATCCATACGTGCAAACGCATCCAGCACGTCATGCAGCATTTGTACGGTGTGGCGGCCCAGTGATTCCAGGCTTACCAGCAGCGGCTGGTGCTGTTGCGAGAACTTCTCCAGCGCGGTACGGCAAATTTTGTCCGCCACGTCGCCAATACGTTCCAGCTCAGCGATGGTTTTGATAATCGCCATCACCAGACGCAGGTCGCTCGCTGTCGGTTGACGCTTGGCGATGATACGCACGCAGGCTTCGTCGATCGCCACTTCCATCATGTTGACGTTCTTATCGCCTTCAATGACGCGTTTTGCCAGCTCGCTGTCCTGGTTGTGCATCGCCGTGATTGCATCAGAAAGCTGCTGCTCGACCATGCCGCCCATGGTCATCACCTGGGTACGGATGCTTTCCAGCTCTGCATTGAACTGGCCGGAAATATGTTTATTAAGGTTAAGGTTATCCACAACAAGCTCCTGAATCAGCCGTAACGACCGGTGATGTAATCTTCAGTTTGTTTCTTCGCGGGCTTGGTGAACAGATCGTCCGTGTTGCTGAACTCAATCAACTCGCCCAGGTACATAAATGCCGTGTGATCGGAACAACGCGCAGCCTGCTGCATGTTGTGGGTAACGATAACGACGGTGTAATCCTCTTTCAGCTCAGTGATCAGCTCTTCGATACGCCCGGTAGAAATAGGGTCGAGCGCTGAACATGGCTCATCAAGCAGAAGCACTTCCGGGCGAATGGCGATACCACGCGCAATACACAGACGCTGCTGCTGACCACCCGAGAGAGAGTACCCGCTCTGGTGTAATTTATCTTTGGTTTCGTTCCACAATGCGGCCTTGGTCAATGCCCACTGCACACGCTCGTCCATATCCGCACGCGAGAGTTTCTCAAACAGACGTACGCCAAAAGCAATGTTGTCGTAGATGGACATCGGGAACGGCGTCGGCTTCTGGAATACCATGCCCACTTTGGCACGCAGCAGAGCGATATCCTGGGTATTGGTGAGAATATTGTCGCCATCCAGCAGGATTTCACCTTCCGCACGCTGCTCCGGGTACAGTTCAAACATTTTGTTGAACGTACGCAGCAGCGTCGATTTACCACAGCCTGACGGCCCGATAAACGCCGTTACCTGGTTTTTAGCTATATCCAGGTTGATGTTCTTCAGGGCATGGAATTTGCCATAGTAGAAGTTCAAATCACGAACCTGAATCTTACCCGGGGCAGTATCAACCATACTCATTTCAATCTCTTCCTCATCCGGCGCCGCATCAGCCACGCCGTAAAAATTAACCGTGTTTCTTCTTCGCGAAAATGACGCGCGCCAGAATGTTCAGCAGCAGTACGCACAAGGTAATAATCAGTACCCCGGCCCAGGCCAGTTGCTGCCACTCAGCAAACGGGCTCATAGCAAACTTAAAGATAGTGACCGGCAGGTTGGCGATAGGCTGCATCATGTCGGTGCTCCAGAACTGATTGGAGAGCGACGTAAACAGCAGCGGAGCCGTTTCACCTGCGATACGAGCAATCGCTAACAGAACGCCTGTAATGATCCCCGAGACAGACGCCTTCAGGGTGATTGCAGAAATCATCTTCCATTTCGGCGTACCCAGTGCATAGGCAGCTTCACGCAGACTATCCGGCACCAGCTTGAGCATGTTCTCCGTGGTACGAATAACAATGGGCACCTGCAGCAGCGCCAGCGCGATAACGCCCGCCCAGCCAGAGAAGTGTTCCATTTTTGCTACCACAATGGTGTAAACGAACAGACCGACTACGATTGATGGCGCAGACAGCAGAATGTCATTGATAAAGCGGATAACCTCAGCCAGCCAGGACTTACGTCCGTACTCTGCCAGGTAGATACCCGCCATAATGCCAAGCGGTGTACCAAACACGGTCGCCCACAGAATTAACAGTCCGCTACCGGCCAGGGCGTTCGCCAGACCACCACCCGCTGTATTCGGCGGAGGCGTCATTTCGGTGAACAGCGCCAGCGACATACCGTCAATACCACGGGTGATCGTGGACATCAGGATCCAAATGAGCCAGAACAGACCGAACGCCATGGTCGCCATAGAGAGCGTCAGCGCGATGCGGTTCTTCAGACGGCGACGTGCCTGCATTTTACGGCGGGACTCCGCCAGCGCAGTGGTGTTTTGCATTTCAAGCGTAGCCATTAGCGTGCCCCCTCGTTCTTCGCAAGGCGCATGATCATGAACTTAGACGCCGCCAGTACGATGAAGGTGATCACAAACAGAATCAGACCCAGTTCCATCAACGCAGCAACGTGCAGGCCAGATTCCGCTTCGGCAAATTCATTCGCCAGCGCAGAGGTAATACTGTTGCCCGGCATGTACAGCGAGGCACTATCGAGCTGGTAGGTGTTACCAATGATAAAGGTGACCGCCATGGTTTCACCCAGCGCGCGGCCCAGACCCAGCATCACACCGCCGATCACACCATTTTTGGTGAACGGCAGGACGATACGCCAGATAACTTCCCAGGTGGTACAGCCGATACCGTAGGCTGACTCTTTCATAAGCACCGGCGTTTGTTCGAACACATCACGCATAACCGCAGCAATGTACGGAATGATCATGATAGCGAGGATCACACCAGCCGCCAGAATACCGATACCAAACGCCGGGCCAGCGAACAGTGCACCAACAAACGGAATGTTGGAAAGGATGTTTCCGACCGGCTCCTGGAAGTACGTCGCAAACAGCGGGGCAAAGATAAACAGGCCCCACATGCCGTATACGATACTCGGAATTGCTGCCAGCAGTTCAATAGCGATACCCAGCGGACGACGCAGCCAACCGGGTGCAAGTTCAGTCAGGAACAGCGCAATGCCGAAACTCACCGGAACGGCAATCAGCAATGCAATAAACGAGGTGACCAGCGTACCGTAAATCGGTACCAGCGCGCCGTAGATATCGTTCGGCGCATCCCAGTCTTTGGTCCACAAAAAGGAGAAACCAAATTTCTGTATGCTTGGCCAGGAGGAGATAACCAGAGAGACAATAATGCCACCCAACATCAATAGCACAATCAGCGCAGCCAGTTTTACCAGCGCGCTGAATATCATGTCACCCTTTTTACCCGGTGGGTTAAAAGCAGGCTTGGTTGCAGCCATAAATCACTCTTTAAGTTAAACGCGTTTACGAAATTGCCCTGCCGGATGGCGCTACGCTTATCCGGCCTACAAATTGGGCCTACAGTCGGAACTGTAGGGCGGATAAGCGTAGCGCCATCCGCCAACTCGTTAAAGATATTCTATTAGTACAGCGCTTTACCGCTGCTGTCTTTCACGTTGGTCTTCCATGCAGCACGAATCTGCTCAACCACGCTGTCCGGCAGGCTGGCGTAATCCAGGTCATTAGCCTGTTTGCCACCATTTTTGTATGCCCAGTCGAAGAATTTCAGCACTTCAACGCCCTGCTCAGGCTTCTTCTGCTCTTTATGGACCAGGATGAAGGTGGTGGAAGTGATTGGCCACGCATCGTCACCTTTCTGGTTAGTCAGATCCTGAGCGAAAGTTTTGCTCCAGTCAGCGCCTTTAGCGGCGTTGGCAAAGTTTTCTTCGGTCGGACTTACCGGTTTACCATCAGCAGAGACCAGCTTGGTGTACGCCAGGTTGTTCTGCTTAGCGTAAGCGTACTCAACGTAACCGATAGAACCCGGCAGACGCTGTACGAACGCGGCGATACCGTCGTTACCTTTACCGCCCAGACCGGTCGGCCAGTTAACGGTAGAGCCGGAACCAATTTTAGATTTCCACTCTTCGTTCACTTTCGCCAGGTAGCTAGTGAAGACGAAGGAAGTACCAGAACCATCAGCGCGACGCACAACGGCGATATTTTGCGAAGGCAGCTTCAGACCTGGGTTCAGTTTGGTGATGGCTTCGTCATCCCACTTCTTAATTTTACCGAGGTAGATGTCGCCCAGCGTTTTACCGTCAAGCACCAGCTCGCCGGATTTCAGTCCAGGGATATTCACCGCCAGCACCACACCGCCGATAACGGTCGGGAACTGGAACAGGCCTTCTTGTGCCAGTTTCTCGTCAGACAGCGGGGCATCAGAAGCGCCGAAATCAACGGTATTGGCCGTAATTTGTTTTACACCACCGGAGGAGCCGATACCCTGGTAGTTTACTTTGCTACCGGTCTCTTTCTGATAGGTATCTGCCCATTTGGCATACACTGGCGCAGGGAAGGTTGCACCTGCACCTGTCAGGCTCGCTGCTGCAAACGCAGAGAACGCGCTCATGGATAAGGTCGCGGCGACAACAGTTGCGACAGTGGTACGCATAACTTTCATAATGTCTCCTGCACGGTTTTCGTAAATCGTTGTTTGAGTTGCTACTGTGAGCAAAATAGGACAAACAGGTGACAGTTAAATGTACGAAATATGACAGTTTTATGACAATGAAAAA
Source organism: Citrobacter sp. Cpo069 (assembly GCF_030332785.1). Classification (NCBI taxonomy): domain Bacteria; kingdom Pseudomonadati; phylum Pseudomonadota; class Gammaproteobacteria; order Enterobacterales; family Enterobacteriaceae; genus Citrobacter; species Citrobacter sp. Cpo069. Next base: position 30,494 of record NZ_JAOWHD010000046.1, on the reverse strand, counting down.
TACGAGAAGTTATTTACCTAAAAACACATTCAAAACAAAACGTTAACTATTACCATGACAATAACATTTCGCTAAAATTTTCTTTTTATGACACTGCAAACAGTAGCTGAAGATGACGGTTTGTCACATAAAACAGGCGGGATAATTGATTAAAAACAGAACAAGTTTAAAAAAATGCCCCGCTTATAGCAGGGCATTTTCAGTTCAGTTATGTACGGATTACTCTACGGTAACCGACTTCGCCAGGTTACGCGGCTGATCCACGTCGGTGCCTTTAATCAGCGCCACATGATACGCCAGCAACTGCAGCGGAACGGTATAGAAGATCGGTGCAATCACCTCTTCCACATGCGGCATCTCAATGATGTGCATGTTTTCGCTGCTGGTAAAGCCAGCATCCTGGTCAGCAAAGACGTACAGCTGACCGCCACGGGCGCGAACTTCTTCAATGTTGGACTTCAGTTTTTCCAGCAGTTCGTTGTTCGGCGCAACCACGATAACCGGCATATCGGCATCAATCAGCGCCAGCGGACCGTGTTTCAGTTCGCCTGCGGCATAAGCTTCAGCGTGAATATAAGAGATCTCTTTCAGCTTCAGCGCGCCTTCCAGCGCAATCGGGTACTGATCGCCACGGCCCAGGAACAGCGCATGGTGTTTATCAGAGAAACCTTCAGCCAGAGCGGCAATGCGTTTGTCCTGAGACAGCATCTGCTCAATACGGCTCGGCAGCGCCTGCAGACCGTGAACGATTTCCTGCTCAATAGCCACATCCAGGCCTTTCAGACGAGACAGTTTCGCCACCAGCATCAGCAGAACGGTCAGCTGAGTGGTAAATGCTTTCGTGGAGGCCACGCCGATTTCGGTACCGGCATTGGTCATCATCGCCAGGTCGGATTCGCGCACCAGAGAAGAGCCCGGTACGTTACAAATAGCCAGCGAGCCCAGATAGCCCAACTCTTTGGATAAGCGCAGACCCGCCAGGGTATCTGCCGTTTCACCAGACTGGGAAAGGGTGATCATCAGGCTGTTACGACGCACGGCGGATTTGCGATAACGGAATTCGGAAGCAATTTCGACATCACAAGGAATGCCAGCCAGCGATTCAAACCAGTAGCGGGACACCATACCGGAGTTGTACGACGTACCGCAGGCGATAATCTGGATATGCTCAACCTGAGACAGCAACTCGTTGGCATGCGAACCCAGCTCGCTTAAATCCACTTCACCGTGGCTGATACGGCCGGTCAGCGTGTTTTTAATTGCGTTCGGTTGTTCGTAAATCTCTTTCTGCATGTAGTGGCGATAAATACCTTTTTCGCCCGCATCGTATTGCAGATTAGATTCGATATCCTGACGTTTCACTTCCGCGCCAGACTTGTCGAAAATAGAGACCGAACGACGGGTTACTTCCGCGATGTCGCCCTCTTCCAGGAAGATGAAGCGACGGGTTACCGGCAGCAGTGCCAGCTGATCGGAAGCGATAAAGTTCTCACCCATACCCAGACCAATCACCAGCGGGCTGCCAGAACGGGCCGCCAGCAGGGTTTCCGGGTTACGGGTATCCATGATCACCGTGCCGTAGGCACCGCGCAGCTGCGGAATAGTACGCAGCACGGCTTCACGCAGCGTACCACCCTGTTCCAGCTCCCAGTGCACCAGGTGAGCAATCACTTCGGTGTCGGTTTCAGAAACAAAGGTGTAGCCACGCGTTTTCAACAGCTCACGCAGTGGTTCATGGTTTTCAATGATGCCGTTATGCACCACAACAATGTGTTCAGAAACATGGGGATGCGCGTTCGCTTCTGAAGGTTCACCGTGTGTCGCCCAGCGGGTGTGAGCAATACCAGTACCACCATGCAGCGGATGTTCTTCCGCAGCAGCAGTCAGCATCTGCACTTTACCCAGACGACGCAGACGGGTCATGTTGCCTTCAGCATCGACAACGGCCAGACCAGCAGAGTCATAACCACGATATTCCAGACGACGTAAACCTTCGAGAAGGATTTCAGCTACATCACGCTGCGCGATAGCGCCAACAATTCCACACATATTTTTTGATTCCGAATTTAGGCATTAGCCTGTCGTTGTCGGTCAACCTGATACCCGTATTTCGGGCGCCCCGAGCCTTGTAGAGAGTGGGGTTATTTTTATAGGTACTGCTTGTTGAGCGGAGGATTATATTATCCCCTCATCTCTTGTCTGCCTGATGGCGCTCACGCTTATCAGGCCTACAGAACGTCACCGCACGTAGGCCGGATAAGGCAAAGCCGCCATCCGGCAAAAATAAATTACTTCTTCTTCACCGGACGCTGCCAGCCCTGTTTATGGACCTGAGGTACACGGCTTAATACCAATTCGTTATCGGCGACATTACGCGTTACGGTGGTTCCTGCGGCAATCGTCGCACCTTTACCCACGGTGACAGGTGCCACCAGCTGAGTATCAGAACCCACAAACACATCATCACCAATAATGGTTTTAAACTTATTGGCACCATCGTAGTTGCAGGTGATCGTACCCGCGCCGATATTCACATTATCGCCAATTTCCGCATCGCCCAGATAGGTCAAATGACCAGCTTTAGAGCCTTTACCCAGACGCGCTTTTTTCATTTCGACGAAGTTACCCACGTGTGCGCCTTCCTGCAGCTCAGCACCCGGGCGTAGACGCGCGAATGGACCGATGGTGCAAGCGGCTTCCAGATGTGCATCTTCCAACACACTGTACGGGCTAAGCTCACACCCCTCACCAATCACGCTGTTTTTGATGATGCAGCCAGCGCCAATCTTGACGCGATCCCCAACGGTTACGTTACCTTCAATGATAACGTTAGTATCAATTTCAACATCGCGCCCGTGAATCAGCGTACCGCGAAGATCAAAACGTGCAGGATCGCGCAGCATCACGCCCGCCAGCAGCAGTTTTTCTGCCTGCTCGGACTGATACACACGTTCCAGACGGGATAACTGAAGGCGGTTATTTACCCCTTCCGTTTCACTGATTCGTGCCGGATGTACTGCCGCAATTTCACGTCCTTCCTGATACGCCATCGCGATGATATCGGTGATGTAGTATTCACCCTGCACGTTGTTGTTGGTCAGTTTAGACAGCCAACGCTTCATGTCAGCGCCGTTGGCAATCAGAATGCCAGTGTTGATTTCCTGGATTTGACGCTGCTCGTCGGTTGCATCTTTATGCTCAACAATGCCAGTAACTTTGCCGTTATCACGGGTAATACGCCCATAGCCGGATGGGTCGTCCAGTTTTACCGTTAACAAACCGATACCACCCTGCGGTTTAGCTTCACGCAGGCGACGTAAGGTATCGGTAGAGATCAGCGGCACATCGCCATAGAGCATTAAAATGTTTTCGTCATCACTAAAGAATGGCGCCGCCTGCTGCATTGCATGGCCGGTACCCAACTGCTCAGCCTGCAGAACCCAATTCAGATTGCCATCTTTCAGCGTTTGCTTAAGCAGATCGCCACCGTGTCCGTAGACAAGGTGTACATGAGTCGCACCTAATTCATTAGCTGCATCAATGACATGCTGAACCATCGGTTTTCCTGCGAGGGTGTGCAGCACTTTAGGAAGATCGGAATACATACGCGTGCCTTTGCCTGCGGCAAGGATCACAACGCTCATAGCATTATTCAACATACACGTCCTGACTGTAATTTGAGAACGAATTTATACCGTTTCACATTGAAAATACTACATTTTTTTCAGCGTAAAATGGACCGAAGATAAAACGTTCAACAGGGGGGATTCCCCATCTGATAACTCACTATTTTCGTCTATATCTGCGTCTTTTGTCTCCCAAAAACCAGGAGTCTGCTCTTATTAAAGCCTTAGGTTAATGTTTTTGCTATTTTTTTACCGCATGAATAAAGCATTACATCAGCATAGAACGATTTTATTTATGTGATTCAGTGAGAAGCAAAAAAACGGGTTGGGAAAATTGAGGGGAGGAAGGATAGAGAACAAATGATACAGCGAAGGAGGGGGGATTTAATAACGATGACGCTAGCTGATAACCGTATTAAGCTTCGCGCCACAGAGCAGGTAGGGAAAAACTAAAAACTCATATTGCTGAACAGGGCGATGATTTTGTTGATCAATTTCATGTTGGTATCTCTTTTTTATCTGAGTTCATTGTGTGACATGCATCACATAAAAAAGAGTCTACGCCTCATTTTTTAACCAATCAATATTTTTATGATCTAAATCACGAAATAATAAAACTGCTTTTTATTTACATATTTCCTGTAACCAAGCCATAAAAAAAGCCAGCCTGGAAACCAGACTGGCCTTTGTGCTTTTCAAGCCGGTGTTACATCGCTTTTTTGGTCAACTCGATAACGCGCAGTTTCGCGATCGCTTTGGCCAGTTCCGCAGATGCCTGAGCGTAATCCACGTCACCATGAGAGCTCTTAATGTGCTCTTCAGCCTTACGCTTCGCTTCCAGGGCTCTCGCTTCATCGAGATCCTGTCCGCGAATCGCGGTATCAGCCAGTACGGTCACGCTGCCAGGCTGCACTTCAAGAATGCCGCCGGACAGATAGATAAACTCTTCATGACCGAACTGTTTAACGATGCGGATCATACCAGGCTTAATGGCGGTGAGCAGCGGTGCGTGACCCGGGAAAATACCCAGTTCACCTTCACTACCCGTTACCTGGATTTTCTCGACCAGACCAGAGAACATTTGTTGCTCTGCGCTGACGACGTCCAGGTGGTAAGTCATTGCCATATCACCCTCCGATTAAGGCGTTAAAGTTTTTTGGCTTTTTCCACGGCTTCGTCGATAGAACCAACCATGTAGAACGCCTGCTCTGGCAGGTGGTCGTATTCGCCTTCCATGATGCCTTTAAAGCCACGGATGGTGTCTTTCAGGGAAACGTATTTACCCGGAGAACCGGTGAATACTTCCGCAACGAAGAACGGCTGGGACAGGAAGCGCTGGATCTTACGCGCACGTGCTACCACCAGTTTATCTTCTTCAGACAGTTCATCCATACCCAGGATGGCGATGATGTCTTTCAGTTCCTGATAACGCTGCAGCAGGGACTGTACGCCACGCGCGGTGTCGTAGTGTTCCTGACCAACAACCAGCGGATCCAACTGACGGCTGGTGGAGTCCAGCGGGTCAACTGCCGGGTAGATACCCAGAGAAGCGATCTGACGGCTCAGTACCACGGTTGCATCTAAGTGAGCAAAGGTGGTTGCTGGGGACGGGTCAGTCAAGTCATCCGCAGGTACGTATACCGCCTGAACGGAGGTGATAGAACCGGTTTTGGTAGAGGTGATACGTTCCTGAAGAACACCCATCTCTTCCGCCAGGGTCGGCTGGTAGCCTACCGCTGATGGCATACGACCCAGCAGTGCAGATACTTCTGTACCGGCCAGGGTGTAACGGTAGATGTTATCAACGAACAGCAGAACGTCACGACCTTCGTCACGGAACTTCTCAGCCATGGTCAGACCGGTCAGTGCAACGCGCAGACGGTTTCCCGGCGGCTCGTTCATCTGGCCATATACCAGGGACACTTTGTCCAGTACGTTGGAGTCGGTCATTTCGTGGTAGAAGTCGTTACCCTCACGAGTACGTTCACCTACGCCCGCAAACACGGAGTAACCGGAGTGTTCGATCGCGATGTTACGGATCAGCTCCATCATGTTTACGGTTTTACCTACACCCGCACCACCGAACAGACCGACTTTACCGCCCTTAGCGAACGGACACATCAGGTCGATAACTTTGATGCCGGTTTCCAGCAGTTCCTGAGAGCTGGACAGCTCTTCGTAGGAAGGTGCTGCGCGGTGGATAGCCCAACGCTCTTCTTCACCGATATCGCCTTTCATGTCGATCGGGTGACCCAGGACGTTCATGATACGACCCAGGGTTGCTTTACCTACCGGGACTTCGATCGGGTGTTCGAGGTCTTTAACTTCCAGACCACGACGCAGACCGTCGGAAGAACCCATGGCGATGGTACGTACGATACCGCCGCCGAGCTGCTGCTGAACTTCCAGCACCAGGCTCTCTTTACCATTCATAACCTCAAGAGCATCGTACACGCGCGGTACGGCATCCTGAGGGAATTCGACGTCAACCACGGCGCCGATTACCTGGACAATTTTTCCAGTAGCCATCTTGAATCCTCTACGAATTAACCTGGTTATACCGCGGATGCACCACCGACGATTTCGGTGAGTTCCTGAGTAATGCTGGCCTGACGAGCTTTGTTGTATACCAACTGCAGCTCTTTAATCAGGCTGCCGCCATTGTCGGTCGCGGCTTTCATCGCCACCATACGTGCGGCCTGCTCGCTGGCCAGGTTTTCTACCACGCCCTGATAAACCTGAGACTCGACATAACGACGCAGCAAGGTATCCAGCAGCGCTTTCGGGTCTGGCTCATACAGGTAATCCCAGGATTTACGCTTCAATTCATCATCATCTGATGCCGGCAGAGGCAGCAATTGAGTGATGGTTGGCGTCTGAGACATGGTGTTAATAAATTTGTTGCTGACAACGTACAGTTTGTCCAGACGACCTTCGTCGTAGGCCTGCAGCATCACTTTAACCGGACCGATCAGTTCGGACAGGGAAGGGTTATCCCCCATGCCGGTTACCTGAGCGATCACGTTTCCGCCAACGGAGTTAAAGAAAGACACGCCCTTAGAGCCGATCATTGCGATATCGCACTGAACGCCTTTATCGGACCATGTTTTCATATCCGCCAGCAGCTTTTTGAACAGGTTAATGTTCAAGCCACCGCACAGACCACGGTCGGTCGACACCACCAGGTAGCCCACGCGTTTAACGTCGCGTTCTTCCAGGTAAGGGTGCTTATATTCCAGATTACCATTCGCAAGGTGACCAATCACTTTGCGCATGGTCTCTGCATAAGGACGGCTGGCCGCCATGCGATCCTGCGATTTACGCATTTTGGAAGCGGCGACCATCTCCATCGCTTTAGTGATCTTCTGCGTGTTCTGGACGCTTGCGATCTTACTACGTATCTCTTTTGCGCCGGCCATGAGCTTCTCCTCAATGCCTTGCGGTCCGCCCTAAAGCAGACCGCCAGACGTTACCAGGACTGGGTTGCCTTGAAGGAATCGAGGATAGCTTTCAGCTTGCCTTCGATTTCATCGTTATAGCCACCGGACTGGTTGATCTCTTGCATCAGCGGAGCGTGGTCACGGTCAACGTAAGCCAGCAGAGCGGCTTCGAAGCTACCGATTTTCGCCAGTTCCACATCTTCGAGGTAACCGCGTTCAGCCGCAAACAGCACCACACCCTGCTGTGCAACAGACATTGGCGCATACTGTTTCTGCTTCAGCAGTTCAGTTACTTTCTGACCATGGCTCAGCTGCTTACGAGTAGCTTCATCCAGGTCGGAAGCGAACTGAGAAAACGCTGCCAGTTCACGATACTGTGCCAGAGCGGTACGAATACCACCGGACAGTTTCTTGATGATCTTGGTCTGCGCTGCACCACCAACACGAGATACGGAGATACCCGGGTTAACTGCCGGACGAATACCGGAGTTAAACAGGTTGGTTTCCAGGAAGATCTGACCATCGGTAATGGAAATTACGTTGGTCGGAACGAACGCAGAAACGTCACCCGCCTGGGTTTCGATAATCGGCAGAGCGGTCAGGGAGCCGGTTTTACCTTTAACTTCACCATTGGTGAACTTCTCAACGTATTCCGCGTTTACGCGGGATGCGCGTTCCAGCAGACGAGAGTGGAGGTAAAATACGTCGCCCGGGAATGCTTCACGTCCTGGCGGACGACGCAGCAGCAGGGAAACCTGACGGTAAGCAACGGCCTGTTTAGACAGGTCATCGTAAACGATCAGTGCATCTTCACCGCGGTCACGGAAGTATTCGCCCATTGCGCAACCGGCATATGGTGCCAGGTATTGCAGTGCAGCAGATTCAGACGCGGTCGCCACAACAACGATGGTGTTGGACAATGCGCCGTGTTCTTCCAGTTTACGAACCACGTTAGAAATGGTGGACGCTTTCTGGCCGATAGCCACGTACACACATTTGATGCCGGAATCACGCTGGTTGATGATGGCATCGATTGCCATCGCAGTTTTACCTGTCTGACGGTCACCGATGATCAGCTCACGCTGGCCACGACCGATTGGGATCATGGCATCAACAGATTTATAACCGGTCTGTACTGGCTGATCGACGGACTGACGTTCGATTACGCCTGGTGCGATAACTTCGATTGGCGAGAAGCCATCGTTATCAACCGGACCTTTACCGTCAATCGGGGAACCCAGAGTGTTCACCACACGCCCCAGCAGGCCACGGCCAACCGGAACTTCCAGAATACGACCCGTACACTTAACCTTCATGCCTTCGGCGAGGTCAGCGTATGGACCCATCACAACTGCACCTACGGAGTCGCGCTCCAGGTTCAGTGCGATAGCGTAACGGTTACCCGGCAGGGAAATCATCTCACCCTGCATACAATCGGCCAGGCCGTGAATGCGGATAACACCGTCACTTACAGAAACAATAGTACCTTCGTTATGAGCTTCGCTCACAACACTGAACTGAGCAATGCGCTGCTTGATCAGTTCGCTGATTTCGGTGGAATTCAGTTGCATGCTCCAGTCCCCTTAAGACTGCAAGACGTCTGCAAGGCGCTCAAGACGGCCGCGTACGCTGCCATCAATGACCATATCACCCGCTCGGATGATTACGCCTGCCATTACAGACTTATCGATTTTGCAATTCAGCTTAACTTTGCGTGACAGACGTTTTTCCATCGCAGCACTAATCTTCGTAAGCTGTTCATCACTCAGTGCATTGGCAGAAGTGACTTCTACCTCAGAGATAGCCTCACTGGCTGCACGCAGGTGAATAAACTGCTCAAGAACATCCGGGAGCGCATTCAGACGGTTATTTTCAGCCATAACCCTAATCAGGTTTTGGCCGCTTTCGTCCAGCTGCTCACCGCACACGGCGATAAACGACTCAGCGAGCGTTTCCGGCGCCAGCGCGCCAGAGAGAAGCTCTGCCATTTGTTCGTTTTTTGTCACCTCAGCGGCGAACGTCAACATATCCTGCCAACGGTCAATGCTTTGGTGCTCAACGGCAAAGTCAAAAGCTGCTTTGGCGTAGGGGCGAGCTACCGTAATAAATTCAGACATCAGCCCCTCCCTCCTTACAGTTCAGCGACAAGTTTGTCCACGATGTCGCTATTAGCAGCTTCATCCACGGAACGTTCGATGATCTTCTCGGCGCCAGCAACAGCCAGGATAGCAACTTGCTTACGCAGCTCTTCGCGAGCACGTTTACGCTCGGCGTCAATTTCCGCCTGCGCCTGTGCCACGATTTTAGTACGTTCCTGCTCTGCTTCAGTTTTAGCTTCGTCCAGGATCTGAGCACGGCGTTTGTTCGCCTGCTCGATGATTACCTGAGCTTCCGCCTTCGCTTTTTTCAGCTGGTCGGTCGCGCTGGCCTTTGCAAGGTCAAGATCCTTATGTGCTCGTTCTGCAGAAGCAAGGCCGTCAGCAATTTCTTTTTGACGTTTTTCGATGGCAGCCATTAATGGCGGCCATACGTACTTCATGCAGAACAGAACGAACAGGACAAACGCGATGGCCTGGCCGAGGATTGTTGCGTTAAGATTCACAGCACAATGCCTCTATCTAGTTAACGTTCTGATATTGCTCTTAATTCAAGCAACGCTTACTACGCGACAGCAAACATCACGTACAGACCCAGACCTACAGCGATCATTGGGATTGCATCCACCAGACCCATAACGATAAAGAACTGAGTACGCAGCAGAGGAATCAGATCCGGTTGACGCGCTGCGCCTTCCAGGAATTTACCCCCGAGGATGCCGATACCGATCGCAGCACCGATTGCCGCCAGACCCATCATCACAGCGGCAGCAATGTACAGCAGATCCATATTCAGGTTTTCCATGACAGTCTCCAGTTTGTTTCAGTTAAAACGTAGTAGTGTTGGTAAATTAATGCTCTTCAGATGCCATCGACAGATAGACAATCGTCAGAACCATAAATATGAAGGCTTGCAGCGTGATAATCAGTATGTGGAAAATGGCCCAAGGCACATTCAGGATCCACTGTGACCACCACGGCAACAGACCAGCAATCAGAATGAAAATCAGCTCACCGGCATACATGTTGCCGAACAGTCGCAGACCAAGAGAGATTGGTTTGGACAGCAGGCTTACCCCTTCAAGGATTAAGTTGACAGGGATGAACGCCCAGTGATTGAACGGCTGCAGCGTCAACTCTTTCGCGAAGCCACCGATGCCTTTCATTTTGATGCTGTAGAACAGAATGAGGATAAATACGCCCAGCGCCATCGACAGGGTGATGTTCACGTCAGCAGACGGAACCACACGCAGAGCCGGTAGGCCAAAGATATGCTCACCGATGTACGGCAGCAGGTCGATAGGCAGCAAATCCATCAAGTTCATCAGGAATACCCAGACGAAAATCGTCAGGGCCAGCGGAGCAATCAGCTTGCTTTTGCCATGGTACATGTCTTTCACGCTACCATGCACAAAGCCGATTACCAGCTCAATCGCGGTCTGAAATTTACCTGGTACGCCGCTGGTCGCCTTTTTGGCTACGCTACGGAACATAAGCAGGAACAACAGACCCAGAACCACCGAGAAGAAAATGGAGTCAATATTGAGCGTCCAGAAGGTGGCTGGGGGGTTGTGCGGATCCACCAGCGAGAATGTACGTAGGTCCAACTGAAGGTTATTCAGATGGTGTCCTATGTAATCCTGCGGCGTCATATTTTCTGAAGCCATGATGCCTTTACCCTTTGTTGTTAATTACAGCCGGCGCCAGTATCTGAACCACCAGCACCAAAACCCACGTAACGATCAGCGGCATGAATACCGCTTTCAAAACAGCCAACGCCACCACCAACAACACCAGCATCGCTAACACCTTGAAGGCTTCGCCGAAAGCGAACGACCAGGCTACTCGGCCCTTCGCTGGTGTATGTACCTGGTGACGCCAGGCAAATATCATAAACAACACATTAGGCAGTAACACTGCCAATCCTCCACACAAAGCGGAGATGCCCCAGAAAGGGTCTTTGAGGCTAAACAGCAATCCACTTGCTATTACAACCAGAAGCTGTGTGAGCAAAAGCTTACGAGCAACGTTTCGACTCAAGAGCGACATAGACATCACGTTTTTACTCCTGCTCCCTTCGAGGTATGCCGCGTGTCGTATAAAACGTTCTTTATGGCTTAGAGTCAAGCATCAAAAAGCGGACAAATTATACGGTGCGCCTTCGTGATTTCAAACAATAAGTAGCTAAAAAGTGAATAAATGTTTAAATATTTTTCGCTGCCCCACATTTATTACTTTTAGGCAAACTGTGAACGATCATGCAAAACTGCAAATGCCGCGAAAACACTGGCGTCAAAGCGTGCACCAGATCACATATTGAACATATTCACCTTCGCATAATTTATTTACGTGGCAATTGATGCCTTTTCATCTTTTTGATATTTAAGCGTAAAAATAGCCACTATTTCAAAAACAACGCCTAACAACAAAAAAACCGCTCATTGACATTTATAATAAAAAATTAACACGAGCGGTGATTCTTACGTTCTATTTTTAGCAGACTGATATTTTCACAGCTGACTTGTTTCGCTTTTAACAAAAAACGGTACGTTATAGTTATGATGCAAAACCGTAAGACACTAGTGAAATGTAACGACATTTAACCACACTATTACCTATGACTTTTAACACCTGAAAAGCCGTTTTTTCTCTATTTTTTTTGATAAAAATTAAATTTTGTTTGGCTTAATAACCACCAAATGACGTTCACCATCCAACTGCGGAACGCGTAATTTTTCGACGGACTCAACGCTGAATTCTGCTGGCAGCGAATCAATTTCATCTGCAGGCAACTGCCCTTTTAGCGCATAAAAACGCCCATTCTGGCCCGGCAAATGGTGACACCAGCTCACCATATCATTGAGTGAAGCGAAAGCACGGCTAATCACCCCATCAAACGGCGGTTCTGAAGGAAATTCTTCAACACGGCTTTGCACTGGAGTGATGTTAGTAAGCGCAAGCTCATGCTGCACCTGACGCAAGAAACGAACACGTTTTCCCAGGCTATCGAGCAGTGTGAAATGCGCTTCTGGACGCACGATAGAGAGCGGAATTCCCGGCAGGCCCGGTCCCGTACCTACATCGATAAAACGCTCACCCTTCAGATACGGTGCAACGACAATGCTGTCCAGAATATGGCGCACCAGCATTTCGTTTGGATCCCGCACCGACGTCAGGTTGTAGGCTTTGTTCCATTTGTGCAGCATATCGACATACGCAATCAGCTGATTTTTCTGGTGATCGGTAAGAGAAATACCGGCATCAGCCAGCAGACGAGAGAGTTTGTTGAGCACGGTCGTTACCTGTTAATAATCAAATGCCCGATGCGCTTTCGCTTATCGGGCCTACAAATTTGTACGGCGGGCAAGCGAAGCGCCCCCGCCAAAATAGTGTTATCAAGCGCTGCGGCGCAGCATACCTTGTTTTTTCAGCCATACCAGCAGAATGGAGATGGCGGCAGGCGTTATGCCAGAAATACGCGATGCCTGACCGATCGAAACGGGTTTGTGATCGTTCAGCTTAGCGATAACTTCATTCGACAAGCCAGAGACCTGACGATAATCCAGCGTTGCAGGCAACAGGGTGTTTTCATTGCGCTGTTGTCTTTCAATTTCTTCCAGCTGACGGGCAATATACCCTTCATATTTCACCTGAATCTCAACCTGTTCTGCGGCCTGAGCATCATCAAGCGCGGGTGCGAACGCAGATAAAGAGGTCAACTGAGCATAAGTCATATCCGGGCGACGCAGCAGATCTTCACCGCTCGCTTCACGTGACAGAGGTGTCGCCAGGTGAGCATTCACTTCTGCTGCGGATTCCGCTAACGGATTCACCCAGGTTGATTTGAGACGTTGGCGTTCCTGTTCGATGCGCTCCAGTTTCTCGTTGAAGCGAGCCCAGCGCTCATCGTCCACCAGACCCAGTTCACGACCAATTTCGGTCAGACGCAGGTCGGCGTTATCTTCACGCAGCATCAAACGGTATTCAGCGCGAGATGTGAACATACGGTACGGTTCTTTGGTGCCCAGCGTACACAGGTCGTCCACCAGCACGCCAAGATAAGCCTGATCGCGACGCGGTGCCCACCCCTCTTTTTCAGCAGACAAACGTGCGGCGTTCAGACCAGCCAGCATGCCTTGTGCGGCGGCTTCTTCATAACCAGTTGTACCGTTAATCTGGCCCGCAAAGAACAGACCCTGGATGAATTTGCTTTCCAGAGTAGGTTTTAGATCACGCGGATCGAAGAAATCATACTCAATTGCGTAGCCAGGGCGGACGATTCTGGCATTTTCCATCCCCTGCATGGAGCGGACAATTTGCATCTGCACATCGAACGGCAGGCTGGTGGAGATGCCATTCGGGTAAATTTCGTTAGAGGTTAGACCTTCCGGTTCGAGGAAGATCTGATGCTGGTTACGATCGGCAAAGCGCATCACTTTGTCTTCGATCGACGGGCAGTAGCGTGGGCCGATACCTTCGATCACGCCAGCGTACATTGGGCTACGATCGAGGTTATTGCGGATCACGTCATGGGTTTTCTCATTGGTATGCGTGATGTAACACGGCATCTGGCGCGGATGTTGAGAAGCATCGCCCAGGAATGAGAAGACCGGCATCGGGTTATCGCTGTTTTGCTGGCTGAGCACGCTGAAATCAATCGTGCGCGCATCGATACGCGGCGGTGTACCGGTTTTCAGGCGGCTGACGCGCAGCGGCAGTTCACGCAGACGGCGTGACAGCGGGATGGACGGCGGATCGCCAGCGCGGCCACCGCTGTAGTTATCCAGACCAATATGAATTTTGCCGTCGAGGAAAGTCCCCACGGTTAATACGACCGCTTTGGCACGGAACTTCAGTCCCATTTGGGTTACTGCACCCACAACGCGATCGTTTTCGACAATCAGATCTTCAACCGCCTGCTGGAAGATCATCAGGTTGGGTTGATTCTCCAGCGCAGTGCGTACCGCCTGGCGATAGAGCACACGATCGGCCTGAGCTCGGGTAGCGCGAACGGCTGGCCCTTTGCTTGCGTTTAGTATCCTAAACTGGATACCCGCGTGGTCGATCGCTTTTGCCATCAACCCACCAAGCGCATCCACTTCTTTTACCAGGTGTCCCTTCCCAATACCGCCGATCGCCGGGTTGCAGCTCATCTGCCCCAGAGTGTCGATATTGTGTGTCAAAAGCAGAGTCTGTTGACCCATTCGCGCCGCGGCCATTGCGGCCTCGGTGCCTGCATGACCCCCGCCAATGATGATGACGTCAAAAGGATCCTGATAAAACATGGTAATTGCCTCGCATAACGCGGTGTGAAAATGGATTGAAGCCCGGGCCGTGGATTCTACTCAACTTTAGTCGATGGAGAAAGACCTGGGATCCTGGGTATTAAAAAGAAGATCTTTTTATTTAGAGATCTGTTTTATTGTGATCTCTTATTAGGATCGCACCTTTCTGTGGATAAGGACGATCCTTTAAGTAAGATCAACAGGTTGCTGAGGATCATTAGCTGTGAATGATCGGTGATCCTGGTCCGTATAAGCTGGGATCAGAATGAAGGGTTATACACAACTCAAAAACTGAACAACGGTTGTTCTTGGGATAACTACCGGTTGATCCAAGCTTTTAACCAGAGTTATCCACATAAAAAAGTACGATCTTTACAAATCTCTGAGCAACGGATGCCATGATCCCAGCCAAATTTCAGCCGGATCTTCCGGAATTTCATGTTCCAGCACGTTGATCCTGAGAGTTTCGCCGATCTGTTTTGCCCCACTGGCCTTCAATTCGGCTTCCAGCTTGTCGATTGCGCCGCAAAAGGTGTCATATTCACGACTGCCGATCCCGATTGCACCAAAGCGCACTAGTGACAGGTCCGGCTTTTGCTCGCGTAACGCATCATATAAAGGCTGCAGGTTGTCAGGAATATCTCCCGCACCGTGCGTGGAGCTGATAATCAGCCAGATCCCGTCAGTCGGAACCTCTTCAAGCATTGGCCCATGCAGTATTTCGCTGGAAAAACCGGCGTCGTCCAGCTTTTCAGCCAGATGCTCTGCTACATATTCCGCACTGCCAAGCGTACTACCGCTGATAAGAGTGATGTCTGCCATGATCGCCCACCTTTATAAAGAGGGCGTATTGTACGCTGTGAGCGAGCTGGGATCTACCTGTGGAAAACCAGGGTATTAAAAAAAGCGATCACGGCTTGATGGTACGCATGATCGGGTTTTGCAGGACGATCAGCGTTTCCGTGGACTGAATTTCGTCAATTGTTTGGATCTTGTTGATAAGTACCTGCTGCAATGCGTCGATCGACTTGCACATCACCTTAATAAAGATGCTGTAGTGCCCGGTGGTGTAATACGCTTCGGTCACTTCATCGAGGCTTTCCAGTCTGGCCAGCGCTGACGGATAGTCTTTCGCACTTTTCAGGATGATGCCGATAAAGCAGCCGACGTCATAACCCAATTGTTTGGGACTAACATCAATCCGCGCGCCGGTAATAATCCCCGCCTGCTTCATCTTTTCTACGCGAACGTGAATTGTTCCTGGGCTGACGCCGAACTGTTTGGCTAATTCTGCGTAGGCGGTACGAGCATTTTCCATTAAGGCGTCAAGAATGCCGCGGTCCAGATTGTCGATCTGATAATTTTCCATAGGTTTTTCTTATGTAGATTAATGATTCACTCTATTTTAGACGTAATTTTTAACGAATCAAAATCGAAGTCGGCTTTTTGTTTGTTGATTATTGATTATTACCTCCATTCTGTTGCTTAATCATAGGCAACAGGACACAGGAGTACACATAATGAAAACCGCTTACATTGCCAAACAACGTCAAATTAGCTTCGTAAAATCTCATTTTTCTCGCCAGCTGGAAGAGCGTTTAGGCCTGATCGAAGTTCAGGCGCCGATCCTCAGTCGCGTTGGAGATGGCACGCAGGATAACTTGTCGGGCTGCGAAAAAGCGGTGCAGGTGAAGGTTAAAGCATTGCCAGACGCTCAATTCGAAGTGGTTCATTCACTGGCGAAGTGGAAGCGTCAAACGTTAGGACAACACGACTTTAGCGCAGGCGAGGGGCTGTACACGCACATGAAAGCCCTGCGTCCCGATGAAGATCGCCTCTCCCCGCTGCACTCAGTGTACGTTGACCAGTGGGACTGGGAGCGCGTGATGGGCGACGGTGAGCGTCAATTCTCCACTCTGAAAAGCACGGTAGAGGCTATCTGGGCGGGAATTAAGGCCACCGAAGCTGCGGTTAGCAAAGAGTTTGGTCTGGCACCGTTCCTGCCAGAGCAGATCCACTTTGTTCATAGCCAGGAGCTGTTATCTCGTTATCCGGATCTTGATGCAAAAGGTCGTGAACGTGCGATCGCTAAAGAGCTGGGTGCGGTATTCCTGGTGGGGATCGGCGGTAAGCTCAGTGACGGTCACCGTCATGACGTACGTGCGCCCGATTATGATGACTGGAGTTCAGCGTCCGAGCTGGGTCATGCCGGTCTGAACGGTGATATTCTGGTCTGGAACCCGGTTCTGGAAGATGCGTTTGAGCTGTCTTCTATGGGGATTCGTGTGGATGCTGACGCCCTGAAACACCAGCTGTCTCTGACCGGTGATGAAGATCGCCTGAGTCTGGAGTGGCACCAGGCGCTGCTGCGCGGTGAAATGCCGCAGACAATAGGTGGCGGCATTGGGCAGTCGCGTCTGACCATGCTGTTGCTGCAATTACCGCACATTGGTCAGGTTCAGTGTGGCGTATGGCCGGCCCAGGTACGTGAAAGCGTCGCATCTCTGCTGTAACAATTAACGCCGCCAGCGTCTGAGCAGGCGGCTTCGCATCCCGGTATCAAAGCGCCAGATATGATCGAAAATGCGCATGATGCCGGGTTTGCCATGTGCTGACATCGCCACCGCGTGAAAACGGTGCTGGTGTACCCGCTGTAATTCCCCTACTTTGCTGACGACCTCATCGGGCAATCGCTGAGCGATAAAATCTGAGATCACCACCGCATCTGCATCAAACCATTCCCGACCCTGCATGCGCTCAATTATGGCGCGAAAACAGCTGGCAATATCAGTGCCGCCACGAAAGCGCTGACTTAAAAAGCGGATCGCCTGTTCGATGCCCTCCGGACCGGAAAGCTCATAGCGCACCACTTCTGTTGAAAACAGCATAATGAAACAGCGCCGGTTATCGGCAAGGGCGACGCGCATTAGCGCCAGGCAAAAGGCTTTCGCACACTGCTCATTAAACCCGCCCATCGATCCCGAGGTATCAACGCAGACGATAAAAGGCCCGCGCGGCTGCTCGTCAAAATCCTGATGCACCACCGGACGTTCCGTTACTTTCTCACGCCATGCTTCGCCGTGCAGGCGGTAGGTGAGCAGTTGCTTTTCCACCAGCCGTCGGTAGAACTCGTATTCCAGTTCGGTAATGCCCAGCGTGGCCAGCTCTGGCGGTAGCAGGCGCAGGATATCGTCACTTTGCTGGATGCCATCCACCTGCTCCGGGACGGTTGCCGGTTCGCGCACCAGCGTACGGAAGGTTTCCATTGGCGCATCTTTACGCGGCACGGATTTCGCCTCTCTGGAACGACCTAATTGCTCGGCCAGGCGCTGGAGTTCGGGTTGTTGCGTCAGAAATTCTCCGTATTTCACCATCAACTGATAATCACCGCGCTTGATTTGGCCCGCGCTCATGTCCCACAACCGGCCTGCTGCGTTGTCATTTTCTGCCAGTACAGGTTCCAGTTGCCCGCTGAGGGTCATCCGTTCTTGTACTTCACTGAGCAAATGTTCGCGCTCTTCTTCCAGCAGTTGCTGATTCAGCGTTGTGGTTTGCACCACCAGGCTCAGGCGCCAGCGCTGGAGAAAAAGCGTATGTAGGGCAGGCGTAAAGGTGCTGTTGTCATTGACCAGTTGCTGCGCTTGCCCGGCCCACGGCGAATGGAGGCGGTGCAATAGCGATAATATTTGCGGTAGCTGAACGATAAACTGCGCATGAGAGAGGAGCTGGCTTTGTTGATAGCACATAACCTCCTCTATCAGCTCCGGCGGTACATGGGTATCTTTGAGGCGGCTACGCAATGATTCACGCCAGCGGGGAATGTCGTCAGTGATCGCTTTTTTAAGGCGAGGAAATTTTTTAAAAAATACCACCATCTTTGGGGAAGCCAGCAGGGCGACGATCATCTCTTCGATCATCGCCTCTTCGCTGACTGCCAGCATGATGTTGAGCGTATCAAGGGTCAGCATTGTTGCGCCTGGCGGATTTGCGCCCCGACATCCTGCAGGCTGGCCTCAATGCGGCCTAACCAGTCGCTATGAATAAACAGGCATTTTTGCTGTTCGCTGAATGCGCTGTGCTGCTGATGCCACTCGTTATCGAGCGCTTCAAGCTCCTGTTTTATCTCTGCGGGCATACTCTCTTGCGAAGCCCCCGGCAGCGCCAGGCGAGAACCTTGTAAACTGACATCGCGTACAACCAGATGCTGTGCGCTATCGACTTCCATATTCAGCGTTTGGGCAAAGCCGATCCCGTTTAGTTTTCCGCGGATCTCACCGCCTTTTGTTAGCCACAGTTCCAGCGCACCACGTTCGAAAGCTATATGGATAACCTCCATATCATGCAGTTTTAAAGGCTTTTGCAGCAGTAATGTCACGACAGAAGACGAGGCTTCTGGCGGTAAATCATAATGAGGACGACGGCTGAACATTCCGCCCTGGCGGATCACCGTGAACGCCGTTTTGTCGCTTTGCTGCTGCTGGAGCTGAATGCGGCGCTGCACAATGCTGCCCAGGCGCGTCAGCATGGCTTGCTGTTGCCAGGCGTGTCCGGTCATCAATATTTCAAGCTGCTGTTGCATCAGATTCAGGCTTTGCGCGTCGTACCACAGGCAATCTTTCAGCAGGATCAGGTCGATAGGTACTACCGCATCGCGTCCGCTAAAGAAAGCGCTGGCCTGGAGTAAGCGGATCGCTTTTTTCCAGCGACGATCGGACACATAAGGAGCATTCGGTAACACGTCCAACTGTTGGCGCAGCGTGAAAATGAGCTCAAACACGCGATCTGGAAGCTTGATGGCACCAATGTCTTTTTGCCACTGGTGATACTCTTCATCCGTCACCTGCAATGATGCCGGGACCGGATTGTCGCTTTCATTCTGCTGACTTAACAGCATGGAGCGGAAATTGGCCTTGTCCTGAACTTTATCCAGCCACAGACGAATCAGCATACGGTCGTACAGCGCTTCCAGGCTGCTGTCGGCTTCAGGCAGTTCGTTGGAAGCCGCCACCAGCAGACGCATTGGAATTTTTTCTTCATACGCGCCGTTACGGAAGTGACGTTCGTTAATGGCGGTCAGCAGGGTGTTAAGGATTGCCGGGCCTGCTTTCCAGATTTCATCGAGAAAAACGATTTCAGCTTCAGGAAGATAGCCCGCCGTTAAGCGTTCATAGCGACCTTCATCTTTTAATGCCTGAATGGACAGCGGACCAAACACCTCTTCGGGCGTAGAGAAGCGCGTCATCAGGTATTCAAAGGCGCGTGCGTTTTGGAAGGCAAACTTCAGTCGGCGGGCAATTAAGCTTTTTGCGATCCCCGGGGGGCCTAATAAGAAAACGCTCTCGCCGCTGAGTGCTGCCAGCAGACACAGACGAATGGCGTGGCTACGTTCATAAAGTCCCTTTTCCAGCGCATTGCTCAGACGGGAAATTCTTTCCGCTAATAAATGTGGGTGAGCCATAATGAAGTGGCGTCCTTTCGCCAAATGTACTGCATAAACTGCGAGTATAGATGCTTCACACCATTGCAGTAATAGACTGAAGGTGCGCTTATTTTTCTTTGAGCCAGATTAATCTGGTCTCATTTAGGGGTACGATTTTGTGATTAATCGTGCATACTGTGCGCCTTTTTGTGGGCCAAGGGACGACGCACACATTTCTTATATATACACCAAATCAATCAAGCTGCACCAAGGCGGCAATGGAGTTTTCTTCTGGGATGGGGGGAATAACGAATGCAGCCCATACGGAGTGGCTTGAAAGATGATGTGTATAAACGAAAGACGAGTCTATGAGCACTGATAATAAACAATCATTGTCTGCGATTACCCTTGCGGCCATTGGGGTTGTCTACGGTGATATTGGTACCAGCCCACTTTATACGCTTCGTGAATGTTTGTCCGGCCAGTTTGGTTTTGGCGTTGAACGTGATGCCGTATTTGGTTTTCTCTCGCTGATTTTCTGGCTGCTGATCTTTGTTGTCTCCATTAAATACCTGACGTTTGTCATGCGCGCAGATAACGCCGGAGAAGGCGGGATCCTGACGCTGATGTCATTGGCCGGGCGCAATACCTCGGCGCGAACAACCTCCATGCTGGTCATTATGGGATTGATAGGCGGCAGCTTCTTCTATGGTGAAGTGGTGATTACGCCAGCCATTTCGGTGATGTCTGCAATTGAAGGTCTGGAGATAGTTGCCCCGCAACTGGATACCTGGATTGTTCCGCTCTCGATAATTGTGCTGACCCTGCTGTTTTTGATTCAAAAACACGGTACCGGTATGGTCGGTAAGCTGTTTGCGCCGATTATGCTGCTATGGTTCCTGACGCTCGCGGTATTAGGCGTGCGCAGTATTATTGGCAATCCGGAAGTGTTGCAGGCGCTCAATCCGTATTGGGCGGTGCATTTCTTCCTCGAATTCAAAACGCTGTCCTTTATCGCGCTGGGTGCGGTGGTGCTGTCGATTACCGGTGTTGAAGCGCTGTATGCGGATATGGGCCACTTCGGTAAATTGCCGATTCGTCTGGCATGGTTCTCAGTTGTATTGCCTTCACTGGTGCTGAACTATTTTGGGCAGGGCGCGTTGCTGTTAAAGCATCCTGAAGCGATCAAAAACCCGTTTTTCCTGCTGGCGCCGGACTGGGCATTAATTCCATTGTTGATCCTCGCCGCGCTGGCAACGGTCATCGCCTCTCAGGCGGTTATCTCCGGCGTCTTCTCGCTGACGCGTCAGGCCGTACGTCTGGGGTATTTATCGCCGATGCGTATCATCCATACCTCGGAAATGGAATCGGGCCAGATTTACATTCCTTTCGTTAACTGGATGCTCTATTTTGCGGTAGTTATCGTGATAGTGAGCTTTGAACACTCCAGTAACCTTGCCGCGGCGTATGGGATTGCGGTAACGGGGACGATGGTACTGACTTCAATTCTGTCGACCACCGTGGCGCGCAAAAACTGGCACTGGAATAAATACTTCGTCTTCCTGATCCTGGTGGCGTTCTTGTGCGTCGATGTTCCGCTGTTCTCCGCGAACCTCGATAAGCTTATTTCCGGTGGTTGGCTGCCTCTGACGCTGGGTCTGGTGATGTTCACCATCATGACCACCTGGAAAAGCGAACGCTTCCGTCTGCTGCGTCGCATGCATGAACACGGTAACTCTCTGGAGGCGATGATTGCTTCTCTGGAGAAATCGCCACCGGTACGCGTGCCGGGAACGGCGGTGTATATGTCCCGCGCATTAAACGTCATCCCGTTTGCACTTCTGCACAACCTCAAGCATAACAAGGTGCTGCATGAGCGCGTTATTCTGCTGACGTTGCGTACGGAAGATGCGCCATACGTGCACAACGTGCGTAGGGTGCAGATTGAGCAGTTATCGCCCACCTTCTGGCGCGTGGTGGCCAGCTACGGCTGGCGCGAAACGCCGAACGTGGAGGAAGTGTTCCATCGCTGCGGCCTGGAAGGCTTAAGCTGTCGGATGATGGAAACGTCCTTCTTCATGTCGCATGAGTCGTTGATTGTTGGCAAGCGGCCATGGTACCTGCGTCTGCGCGGCAAGCTGTATCTGCTGCTACAGCGCAACGCGCTGCGCGCGCCGGACCAGTTTGAAATCCCACCGAACCGGGTTATTGAGCTTGGTACTCAGGTAGAGATTTAATCTCATCGACGCCCTCTTTCATCGCGAAAGGGGGCGTTTTGTTTTGCCCCTCTCAGTTTTCATTTCATCAAATGATAATCCTTGCGAAACGTTTCGATGGCGATCACATTTTCGTAACGTCGCGGTGGTTTTCTGTCCACTCTTCGCACTACACTTATCTCCAGCGAAACGTTTCGCTAGTGGGGAAAGAAAATGAAGAAAGGCACGGTACTCAACTCTGAAATTTCAACGGTGATCTCCCGTCTGGGGCATACCGATACGCTGGTGGTGTGTGATGCAGGTTTACCCATCCCGAACAGCACAACGCGTATTGATATGGCATTAACCCAGGGCGTACCTTCTTTTATGCAGGTGCTGGATGTGGTCACACGTGAAATGCAGGTCGAGGCAGCCATTCTCGCGTCGGAAATTAAACAACATAATCCGCAACTCCACGAAACGTTGCTCAGCCACATTGAGCAACTGCAACAACACCAGGGAAACACCATAGAAATTCGTTACACCACGCATGAACAATTCAAAAAACAAACCGCAGACAGTCAGGCGGTAATTCGCAGCGGAGAATGTTCTCCGTATGCGAATATCATTCTCTGTGCTGGCGTCACGTTCTGAGGCCATCATGAACGCATTACTGCAACTCAAAGGGATCGATAAAGCGTTCCCGGGCGTAAAAGCGCTATCCGGCGCCGCGCTGAATGTCTACCCTGGCCGCGTAATGGCGCTGGTGGGCGAAAACGGCGCGGGCAAATCCACCATGATGAAAGTGCTGACCGGGATCTATACCCGTGATGCCGGTTCTTTATTGTGGCTGGGGAAAGAGACCACCTTTAACGGCCCGAAATCCTCCCAGGAAGCCGGAATCGGTATCATCCACCAGGAGCTGAACCTGATCCCGCAACTCACTATCGCCGAGAACATTTTTCTTGGCCGTGAGTTTGTGAATCGCTTTGGCAAAATTGACTGGAAGAAGATGTACGCCGAAGCTGATCTGCTGCTCGCCAAACTGAATCTGCGCTTTAAAAGCGACAGACTGGTTGGTGAGCTGTCGATTGGCGATCAGCAGATGGTCGAAATTGCCAAAGTGCTGAGCTTTGAATCGAAGGTCATCATTATGGATGAACCGACGGATGCCCTCACCGATACCGAAACCGAATCCCTGTTCCGCGTCATCCGCGAACTGAAATCCCAGGGACGCGGCATTGTCTATATTTCTCACCGTATGAAAGAGATCTTCGAGATTTGCGATGACGTAACCGTCTTCCGCGACGGGCAGTTTATTGCCGAACGTGAGGTTGCCTCGCTGACTGAAGACTCGCTGATTGAAATGATGGTGGGACGTAAGCTGGAAGATCAGTACCCGCGCTTGGAAAAAGCGCCGGGTGATATTCGCCTGAAGGTCGATAACCTGTGCGGTCCTGGCGTAAACGATGTTTCGTTCACGCTGCGTAAAGGCGAGATCCTTGGCGTATCCGGGCTGATGGGGGCCGGACGTACCGAACTGATGAAAGTATTGTACGGCGCATTGCCGCGCACCAGCGGTTACGTCACGCTTGATGGCCATGAAGTGGTTACCCGTTCGCCGCAGGATGGGTTGGCTAACGGCATCGTCTATATTTCTGAAGACCGTAAACGCGATGGCTTAGTGCTGGGCATGTCGGTGAAAGAGAACATGTCACTGACCGCGCTGCGTTATTTCAGCCGCGCCGGTGGAAGCCTTAAACATAAAGATGAGCAGCAGGCGGTGGGTGATTTTATTCGTCTGTTCAATGTTAAAACACCATCAATGGAACAGGCTATCGGCCTGCTTTCCGGTGGTAACCAGCAGAAAGTGGCGATTGCGCGCGGTCTGATGACCCGGCCAAAAGTGCTGATCCTTGATGAACCAACGCGCGGCGTTGACGTTGGGGCCAAGAAAGAAATCTATCAGCTTATCAACCAGTTTAAGGCTGACGGGCTGAGCATCATTCTGGTCTCCTCTGAGATGCCAGAAGTATTGGGCATGAGCGATCGAA
The DNA here is from genome assembly GCF_030332785.1 of Citrobacter sp. Cpo069. NCBI lineage: Bacteria > Pseudomonadati > Pseudomonadota > Gammaproteobacteria > Enterobacterales > Enterobacteriaceae > Citrobacter > Citrobacter sp. Cpo069. Next base: position 6,379 of record NZ_JAOWHD010000046.1, on the reverse strand, counting down.
TTATCGTTATGCATGAAGGGCATCTCGGCGGTGAGTTCACTCGCGAGCAGGCCACTCAGGAAGTATTAATGGCTGCCGCTGTGGGCAAGCTTAATCGCGTGAATCAGGAGTAAAAAAGATGACTACCCAGGCTGTTTCTGGTCGCCGTTATTTCACTAAAGCATGGCTTCTGGAGCAAAAGTCGCTCATCGCTCTGTTAGTGCTGATCGCGATTGTTTCTACCATGAGCCCTAACTTTTTTACCGTTAATAACCTGTTCAACATTCTCCAGCAAACGTCGGTGAACGCCATCATGGCCGTTGGCATGACGCTGGTTATCCTGACGTCGGGTATCGATCTGTCAGTCGGTTCCTTGCTGGCGCTTACCGGCGCGGTTGCAGCTTCGATTGTAGGGATTGAAGTCAATGCGCTGGTGGCTGTTGCTGCTGCCCTGGCGCTCGGCGCTGCCATTGGCGCCGTCACCGGGGTGATTGTTGCAAAAGGCCGCGTGCAGGCGTTTATTGCAACGCTGGTGATGATGCTGCTGCTGCGCGGTGTAACCATGGTCTACACCAACGGCAGTCCGGTAAATACCGGGTTTACTGATAATGCCGATCTGTTTGGCTGGTTTGGTATTGGTCGTCCGTTAGGCGTCCCGACGCCTGTGTGGATCATGGGGATTGTCTTCCTCGCGGCGTGGTACATGCTGCACCACACTCGTCTGGGCCGTTATATCTATGCGCTGGGCGGTAACGAAGCGGCAACGCGTTTGTCCGGTATCAGCGTCAGTAAAATCAAAATTATCGTTTACTCACTGTGCGGTCTGCTGGCATCGCTGGCGGGCATCATTGAAGTCGCGCGACTCTCCTCCGCACAACCGACGGCAGGTACTGGCTATGAGCTGGATGCTATCGCAGCGGTGGTGTTAGGCGGTACCAGCCTGGCGGGTGGTAAAGGACGTATTGTTGGGACGCTGATCGGCGCATTGATTCTAGGTTTCCTCAATAATGGTTTGAATTTGTTAGGTGTATCCTCCTATTACCAGATGATCGTCAAAGCGGTGGTAATTTTGCTGGCGGTACTGGTAGACAACAAAAAGCAGTAACAACGATTACAGGACATCTTAAATATGAACATGAAAAAACTGGCTACCCTGGTTTCTGCTGTTGCGCTGAGCGCCACCGTGAGCGCGAATGCGATGGCGAAAGATACCATTGCGCTGGTGGTCTCCACCCTCAACAACCCGTTCTTTGTTTCTCTGAAGGATGGGGCGCAAAAAGAGGCGGATAAGCTGGGTTACAACCTGGTGATTCTGGACTCGCAGAACAACCCGGCGAAAGAGCTGGCTAACGTTCAGGACTTAACGGTTCGTGGAACTAAAATTCTGCTGATCAACCCGACTGACTCTGATGCCGTTGGTAATGCTGTGAAGATGGCTAACCAGGCAAAAATTCCGGTTATTACCCTTGACCGTGTTGCCTCCAAAGGCGAAGTAGTAAGCCACATCGCGTCTGATAACGTGTTGGGTGGCAAAATTGCGGGTGATTACATCGCGAAGAAAGCAGGTGAAGGCGCGAAAGTTATCGAACTGCAGGGGATTGCCGGAACTTCAGCGGCGCGTGAGCGTGGCGAAGGTTTCCAGCAGGCCGTTGCGGCACACAAATTTAACGTACTGGCCAGCCAGCCGGCAGACTTCGACCGCACCAAAGGTCTGAACGTCATGCAGAACCTGCTGACCGCGCATCCTGATGTGCAGGCCGTATTTGCCCAGAACGATGAAATGGCGCTGGGTGCGCTGCGCGCACTGCAAACCGCGGGTAAATCTGATGTGATGGTGGTTGGATTTGACGGCACTCCAGATGGCGAAAAAGCAGTAAATGATGGCAAACTGGCTGCGACCATTGCTCAGTTGCCGGATCAGATCGGCGCGAAAGGCGTTGAGACTGCGGATAAAGTCCTGAAAGGCGAGAAGGTTCAGGCTAAATATCCGGTTGACCTGAAGCTGGTCATCAAGCAGTAATACCGATTCAGGTCGCTCGCGGCCTGATGGAGACATAAATACGCCATCCCCGTATCTGATTTTGGGGATGAAAGCGTAAAAAGAAAAGCAGGGCACGCGCCACCCTAACCCGGTGGCGCACTTTGACTTGGAACACCAAATATGAAAACCGCAGGCAACCTCGTTGTTCTTGGCAGTATCAATGCCGATCACATCCTTAACCTTAACTCTTTCCCGACACCTGGTGAAACCGTAACAGGTAGCCATTATCAGGTCGCATTTGGCGGTAAAGGCGCGAATCAGGCTGTTGCTGCGGGTCGTAGTGGCGCGAATATCGCATTCATTGCCTGTACGGGCGATGATGATATTGGCGAAAGTGTGCGTAAACAGTTAGCCAAAGATAACATCGATATTGCGCCGATTAGCGTAATTTCGGGGGAATCGACCGGTGTGGCGTTGATTTTTGTGAATGGTGAAGGTGAGAACGTTATCGGCATTCATGCCGGAGCGAACGCAGCTCTTTCGCCAGCGCTGGTGGAAGCGCAGCATGAGCGTATTGCTCAGGCGTCCGCCTTACTTATGCAGTTAGAATCGCCGATCGAAAGCGTACTGACTGCAGCAAAGATTGCACATCAAAATAAGACCATGGTCGCCCTGAACCCGGCACCGGCACGTGAACTTTCTGATGAACTGCTGGCGCTGGTGGATATTATTACCCCGAATGAAACCGAGGCTGAAAAGCTGACGGGGATCCGGGTCGAAAATGATGAAGACGCGGCCAAAGCGGCGCAGGCATTGCACGCTAAAGGTATCCATACTGTACTGATTACTTTAGGTAGTCGCGGTGTGTGGGCCAGCGTTAATGGCGAAGGACAGCGTGTGCCCGGTTTTAAAGTGGAAGCCGTTGATACTATTGCCGCTGGAGACACCTTTAATGGCGCGTTAATTACGGCGTTGCTGGAAGAGACTCCGCTGCCTGAAGCGATCCGTTTTGCGCATGCCGCTGCGGCGATTGCGGTTACCCGTAAAGGCGCACAGCCTTCCGTTCCGTGGCGCGAAGAAATAGAAGCGTTTTTAAGTCAACAGAGGTAACGCTTGGCTACAATGAAGGACGTCGCCCGCCTGGCGGGTGTTTCCACGTCGACGGTTTCTCACGTCATTAATAAAGATCGCTTTGTCAGTGAGTCCGTCACTGACAAAGTAGAAGCTGCAATTAAAGCGCTTAACTACGCGCCCTCCGCGCTGGCGCGTAGTCTCAAGTTAAACCAGACCCGCACGATTGGCATGTTAATCACTGCCAGTACCAATCCCTTCTATTCTGAACTAGTGCGCGGCGTTGAACGTAGCTGTTTTGAGCGCGGCTACAGCCTGGTGCTGTGCAATACCGAAGGCGATGAACAGCGCATGAACCGTAACCTGGAAACTCTGATGCAAAAACGTGTGGACGGCTTGTTGCTGCTCTGCACCGAAACACATCAGCCTTCCAGAGAGATAATACAGCGTTATCCTTCTATACCGACCGTGATGATGGACTGGTCGCCTTTTGATGGTGAAAGCGATCTGATTCAGGATAACTCCTTGCTGGGCGGGGATTTAGCCACGCAACATCTTATCGAAAAAGGTTTTACGCGCATTGCCTGCATCACCGGGCCGCTGGATAAAACCCCGGCGCGTTTGCGTCTGGAAGGATATCGGGCAGCAATGAAGCGGGCGGGGTTGTCTGTCCCGGAAGGCTACGAGATTACCGGTGACTTTGAGTTCGGCGGCGGCTTTGAAGCTATGCAAACGTTGCTGTCGCATAAACAGCGACCGCAGGCTGTTTTTACCGGCAATGATGCTATGGCAGTTGGCGCGTATCAGGCTCTGTACCAGTCAGGATTGCGCATTCCGCAGGATATGGCTGTGGTGGGTTACGATGATATCGAGCTGGCGCGCTATATGACGCCGCCCCTGACGACCATCCACCAACCAAAAGATGAATTGGGCGAACTGGCCATCGATGTATTAATTCACCGGATGGCGCAGCCAGCATTACAGCAACAGCGTTTGCAGCTTACTCCTGTTCTGATGGAGCGGGGGTCGGTTTAGGTTTGTGCCGATCTTTGATCAGGTTACGTCCATCTTTGGCTTTTAGCAGCATGAACATCAGCGCGGATATTACCGTGATAGCGCCCATCGTCATAAAGGTGTAGTGGAACTGTTCGACCGTATTGGTTCCTTCCATACCTTCATAGATACGCAGAACGGCGGCGCTGATGGCAACCCCTAAACTGATTGATAACTGCTGAGTAACAGCCAATACGCTGTTGCCGCTGCTGGCATTTTCATCGGTCAGATCCGCCAGAGTGATGGTATTCATTGAAGTAAACTGGGTGGACATCGCCATACCTAAAATGAACAACGGCAGGATTAGCATCCAGATCGGCATGGCAGGAGATTGCAAAGCGAACTGCGCAATCATCAGGCCGATAAATACCGTAACACCCACCAATGTGGTCCTGTAGCCGAGTTTGCGCAGAACCTGCGTCACCATGGATTTTGCCAGAATTGAACCCAACGCTGTTGGCGCCATCATGCAGCCGGCTATCAGAGCCGGATATCCAAATCCTACCTGCAACATCAGCGGCATTAAGAAGGGCACGCAGCCTGTGCCCAGGCGAGTGGCGAGGTTTCCGGCGATCCCAACAGAAAAGGTCCGAGTCTTAAATATCGGAAGCGATATCAGCGGCGTTGGGTGGCGACGCGCATGGCGAATATAGGCGAGTAGTAACAACACACTGGCAAGAATAATACCGAGTGCGACCCAGGTCTCGACAAGCTTCTCACCGAACAATTCAACGCCGCTGGAAAACAACACCAGGCTCAAACCAAACAGAAAGAAACCGGTCATATCAAAACCGCGGCGTGGCGTGGTGAAGTTCGGCATATATTTGCGGGCATAGAAGATACCGGCAATGCCAATTGGAATATTAATCAGGAAGATCCAGTGCCAACTGGCCCATGTAACCAGTACACCGCCCAATACCGGACCTAAAATCGGCCCCACAAGTCCTGGCATGGTGACGAAGTTAAGCACGGGAAGCAGTTCGCTGCGGGGGTAAGCACGCAATAACGCCAGACGGGCAACGGGCATCATCATGGCGCCACCGATCCCCTGAATGACACGGAAAATCACCAGCTCGCTTAAGGAACTGGACAGCGCGCAGGCCAGCGATCCCAACGTAAACAGGCTAACGGCAATCATAAAGACGCGTCGGGTACCAAATCGGTCTGCCAGCCAACCACTTACCGGGATCAGCATCGCGACAGTCAGGGTATAGCTGATAATGGCCGACTGCATGGCGAGTGGAGAGCGGTTAAGACTATGTGCTATTGCGGGTAGGGCGGTATTGAGGATCGTGGCGTCTAGTGCCTGCATAAAAAAGGCCATGGCTGCTATCCACGGTAGCCCGGCCATACTGCGTGATTTCTTTTCTGACATATTATTTATCCGGTAGCACGTTCGGTGCTATCAGCAATGCCTGACAGGCAGCAAAGGCGCGATCGCCATCGTTATCATCTATTGCGTCGACAATGGCCTGGTGCAAATCCAGTTTCACCACATCGTTATAGGTAATAGAGGTAAAGTAGGTCTGGTAAACCGAATGGAACAGAGATGCAAAGGAAATAAGGAACGGATTCGCACTCATTTCATAGATGTGCTCATGCCAGGCGATATCAACCTCAATCCAGCGTTCGCGTCTGAAGTTTCTTTTCAGCTCGACCATCTCTTCCATCAGCGTGTTGAGGTGCGCTTTCTGTTCAGCCGTACCTATAGTCGCTGCCAGTAAGCACGCCTGAGGCTCCAGGCTGATACGCATCACCAGAAAATGTTTAATGACCTGCGGGAAATTATCTTCCGTCATCCACCAGGTGAGTAGCTCCTGGTCAAGGAAGTTCCAGTTTGCTTGCGGCATGACGCGTGTGCCAATACGTGGGCGCGGTAATACCATACCTTTTGCCGTTAATGTTTTTACCGCCTCTCTTACCGCGGTGCGACTCACGCCAAACTGATCGCCCAGCTCTATTTCGCCAGGCAATATCGCACCCGGCGCGTATTCACCTTTTAATATTCGCTGAGCCAGCTTTTCGGCCAGAACGTAGGACAAGTTTTTCTGTGCGGCTAGCTGTTGGGCATTTAACGGCATGAATGTTCTTCCTTACTCTTTTTCTTATTCATTAGTATGCCACCTGGAAGTGTGATTGCGGCTGCAAAAACGGCAATTTGCTTATTTTATGGCATGTTAATGGTTGTTTTGGTGAAAAAACACGCACTCGGAAAGTTATTTTAAATTTCCCCTTGTCAGCCTGAAATAACTCCCTATAATGCGCCTCCACTGACACGGAACAACGGATTACAAG